>NZ_QKTF01000017.1:0-79342 GCF_003234745.1 Curtobacterium sp. MCLR17_039 | reverse complement strand
GGTCGACGCCGACCCCGCCACGGAGCCGGCGCCGGGGCCGGCTCCGGCTCCGTGGCGGGGTCGGCGTCGACCGGGGCCGCGGTGTCCGCGGGCGCCTCGGGCTCGACAGGTGCGCCACTGTCGACAGGCGACTCGCCCTCGCCCGGAGCCTCCGGTTCCACGGACGCGTCGGCTCGCTCCTCGGTCGGCGCGGGTGCCGTCGTGACGGTCGTCGCGGCGGCCATGTCCGGCACCGCCAACGGCGCGAAGGCCAGCAGGAGGGCTGCGGCAGAGGTGGACTTGCTGAGCGGGGGCATTCGGGGCTCCGATCGAAGGGGTCGGTAGCCATCGTATGCAATATGTATTTCACATGCAATGCATTGCTCGGATTCAGGGCCGTCCAGCGCATCCGGATCGCGCACACAGGCCAGATGCGGAAGTATGTGTCGGTGACGATCATGACGGAACGGCCGGTCGACCAGGCATCGAGCAGTGAACCGGAGCAGCCCGGCAACGCCACGGCGAAGCACCGGAACGTCTCGCTGCTCTCCGTGGCGACCACCACTGCGGAGCGTGTGACGACCTCGGCCGACATCGAGGCCAAGCTCCGTGGGGTCCTCCGTCGGCTCCGTCTGCCGATGGGGCTGCTCGAGCGCGTCGCCGGCGTCATCGAGCGCCGCAACTGGGGCGAGGGCCAGACCTTCCAGGACGCCGCGATCGACGCCGGCCGCCGTGCCATGGCCGAGGCCGGTGTCCGTCCGGACGAGATCGGGCTGCTCATCAACACCTCGGTGACCCGTCCGCACCTCGAGCCGTCGGTGGCCGTCCGCCTGCACCACGGTCTCGGGCTGCCGTCGTCCGCCATCAACTTCGACATCGCGAACGCCTGCCTGGGGTTCGTCAACGCCATGAGCGTCGCCGCGGGCATGATCGACTCCGGGCAGATCAAGTACGCGCTCGTCGTCGACGGCGAGGACGCGGACCAGGTGCAGCTCAACACCATCGACCGCCTGAACCAGGGCGGCCGGAACCGCAAGGACTTCATGAGCGAGTTCGCCAGCCTGACCCTCGGGTCCGGTGCCGCGGCGGCCGTGCTCGGCCCGGCGGATCTGCACCCCGAAGGCCACCGGATCGTCGGCGGCGTCACCCGCGCGGCGACCCAGTGGTACGACCTGTGCGTCGGCAGCGTCGACGGCATGTTCACGGACGCGAAGATGCTGCTCAAGGGCGGCATGGAGCTCGTCGTCGCCGCCTGGACCGAGGCCCGAGCCCACTTCGACTGGGCCGACATGGACCGCTACGTGCTGCACCAGGTCTCCGACGTGCACACCAACGCCTTCGTCGAGGCGATCGGCATCCCGCGCGACAAGGTCCCCACCACGTACCAGCGGTTCGGCAACGTCGGCCCCGCGTCGATCCCGATCACCCTCGCCGACGAGGTCGCTTCCGGCGGTATCCGTCGCGGTGACCGCGTGTTCCTGGGCGGCGTCGGTTCCGGCATCAACACGGCGATGATGGAACTCCACTGGTGACGTCCCGGCTGCCCCGCGTCGCCGCGAGCACGGCTCCGGCGACGCAGCCGCCCTTCCTGCCCGGCCTCGACCCGGCCTGGTCGCGTCTGGTCACGGTTCCCGCGTGGTCCGGAGATCGGACGGGAGGCACAGATCGCGCCGCGCGTACCTGGCACCTCCTCGACACGGCCGGGTCCCTGGCCGCGCTCGGCGTGGAACCGATCGGCACGATCCTCTGCGTGCACGGCAACCCGACGTGGTCGTACCTGTGGCGGTCGGTGCTCCGCACCTCGCTCGAGGTCGCGCAGGCCGGCGGACCGGCCTGGCGTGTGGTCGCGGTCGACCAGCTCGACATGGGCTTCTCGGAGCGCACCGGCGTCGAGCGCGGACTGGCGCAGCGCGTCGCGGACCTCGGAGCCCTGACCGACGAACTCGGGCTGACCGGACCGGTCGTCACCCTGGGCCACGACTGGGGTGGTGTGGTGTCGCTCGGTTGGGCGGTAGACCACCCGGACGTCCTGGCCGCCGCGATGACGTGCAACACGGCCGTGCACCAGCCCGACGACGCCCCGATCCCCGCACCGCTGCGGCTCGCCCTCGGCCCGGGGATGCTCGGCCGCGCGACGGTCGTGACCCCGGCGTTCCTCGAGACCACCCTGGCCATCGCGCACCCGAAGCTCGAGCGGGCCGTCGCCGACGGCTACCGGGCGCCCTACCGCGGTGCCGCCCGACGCGGTGGCATCGGCGGGTTCGTCGCGGACATCCCCGTCGACGCCCGGCACCGGAGCGCACCCGAACTCGACCGCATCGCCGCCGGGGTCGCCGCGCTCGACGTGCCGGTGCTCCTGCTCTGGGGTCCGCGCGACCCGGTGTTCCTCGAGCGCTACCTGGACGACCTGACCGAACGCGTGCCGCACGCCGACGTCCACCGGTTCGAGGGCGCCGGGCACCTGCTGCCGGATGACGCCGACGTGGCGGGCGCGGTGTTCGACTGGCTCGGTGACCGCCTGCCGGACGGTGGCCGTCCTGCCCAGGCCCCCACGGGCCTCCAGTCCGACGCCGTGGACCCGGGCCAGTCCGCACCGGCGACCCCGCCGCTCTGGGCACGGCTCGACGAACTGCGCGAGAGCGACGAACCCGCGCTGGTCGAGATGGCCGCCGCCGGTGGCCCCCGCACGATCACGTGGCGGCTGCTCGCCCGACGGGTCGACGAGATCGCCGCAGGACTCGACGACCTGGGCGTCCGGAGCGGCGACCGTGTCTCGCTCCTGGTGACCCCCGGTGCCGACCTGACCGCCGTCCTGTACGCCTGCGTGCGGATCGGGGCGGTCGTCGTCGTCGCGGACGCCGGACTCGGACTCGGCGGCCTGACCCGGGCCGTCCGTGGAGCCCGACCGGACTGGATCATCGGCGCGCTGCCCGGGCTCGGTGCCGCGCGTGCGCTCGGCTGGCCGGGGCGACGCATCGCGACGGTCTCGTTGCCCGCGCCGGCCCGGAAGGCGCTGCGTGTGGAGCACACGCTCGTCGACGTCGCCCGCCGCGGTGCCCGCCGTCTCGCGCACGGCACCGCGCTGCCGGCGGCCCCGTCGCCGGACGCACCCGCGGCCGTGCTCTTCACCTCGGGATCGACCGGGCCGGCGAAGGGCGTCGTGTACACGCACGGGCAGCTCAGTGCCGTCCGGGACGCCCTGGCCACCCAGTACGACGTCGGTGTCGGCACCGGCCTCGTCGCCGGGTTCGCACCGTTCGCGCTGCTCGGCCCGGCCCTCGGGGCACGGTCGGTCGCGCCCGACATGGACGTCACCGCGCCACGCACCCTGACGGCGAAGGCGGTCGCGGCCTCGGTCGCCGCGGCCGACGCCACCGTGGTGTTCCTGTCGCCGGCGGCCCTGGCGAACGTCGTCGCGACCGCGTCGGAACTCACCGACGCCGACCGCCAGGCGCTGCGGGGCGTGCGGCTGTTCCTGTCGGCCGGGGCTCCCGTCTCGGCCGCGCTGCTGACCGCGGCGACCGAGCTGATGCCGAACGCCAGCGCGCACACCCCCTACGGCATGACCGAGGGGCTGCTCATGACGGACGTCGACCTGGACGGGGTCCGTGCCGCCGGCCGGTCCGATGACGAGGGGATCTGCGTCGGGGTGCCGGCAGCGAACGTCCGCGTCCGCATCGCACCGCTCGACGGTTCCGGGCGCTCGACCGGAGCCCTGACGGACGAGCCCGGGATCACCGGCGAGATCGTCGTCGCGGCACCACACGTGCGCGACCACTACGACCGGCTCTGGCGCACCGACCGGGTCTCGCGCCTCGGCGTCGACGACCCGCGCGGGCACCGCACCGGGGACGTCGGGCACCTGGATGCCGCGGGACGGATCTGGGTCGAGGGCCGGCTGCAGCACGTGCTCACCACCCCGGACGGGGTCGTCACGCCGGTGGGGCCGGAGCAGCGGATCGAGGGCGTCGACGGTGTCGGACGTGCCGGGGTCGCGGGCATCGGGCCGATCGGCACCCAGCAGGTGGTGGCCGTCGTCGAGACCGACCCTGCGGTGCGCCGGCCCGGGCTGGCGTCGCCGTCGCTCGCCGCAGCGGTCCGTGCCGCCGCCGGAGTGCCACTCGCCGCGGTGCTCGTCGTGCCCGTGCTGCCGACCGACATCCGGCACAACTCCAAGGTCGACCGCACCCGGCTGTCCCGCTGGGCCGGCTCGGTGCTGTCCGGCGGCCGGATGGTGCGCCCGTGAGCGGCGCGTTCGGCGCGTTCTCGCGCGCTCAGCGACACCTCACGGGCCGTCGGGTGCGTGAGGTGTCGCTGAGCGCGAATCTCCGACCCGTCGCGGTTCGAGACGGCGGCCGGATGGTGCGCCCGTGAAGGTCCTGGTCACCGGGGCCAGCGGGTTCCTCGGGCAGGCCACCGCCGCAGCCGTGCGGGACGCCGGGCACGAGGTCCGGACCTTCCAGCGCCGTCCCTCCGGGGTGTCGGGCGTGCAGGACGTCGCCGGGACGATGACGGACGACGCTGCGATCGCCCGCGCGGTCGACGGGGTCGAGGCGGTCGTGCACCTGGCCGCGAAGGTGTCGCTCGCCGGTGACCCGGCCGACTTCGCCCGGGTCAACGTCGAGGGAACCCGCTCACTGCTGGGGGCAGCCCGCGCCGCCGGCGTCGGGCGCTTCGTCTTCGTGTCGTCGCCGTCGGTCGCGCACACCGGTTCGTCGCTCGTCGGGGCCGACGCCGGTCCGGCCGAACCGTCCCGTGCGCGTGGTGACTACGCCCGCACCAAGGCCGCGGCGGAGCTGCTGGCACTCGGTGCCGACGCCCCGGACTTCGCCGTCGTGGCCGTCCGGCCGCACCTGGTGTGGGGTCCGGGGGACACCCAGCTCGTCGGACGGATCGTCGAGCGGGCCCGAGCCGGACGGCTCCCGCTGCTCGACTCCGGCGCTGCGCTCATCGACACGCTCTACGTCGACAACGCCGCGACGGCCATGGTCGCGGCACTCGAACGCGTCACGGACGACGGCGTGCACGGCAACGCCTACGTGGTCACGAACGGTGAGCCCCGACCCGTCGCCGATCTGCTCGCCGGCATCTGCACAGCGTCCGGCGTCCGGCCCCCGCAGTGGCACGTGCCGGCTGCTGTCGCCCGGGCAGCGGGGTCCGTGGTCGAGGCCGTCTGGCGCGTCCGACCGGGCGAGGACGAGCCGCCGATGACCCGGTTCCTGGCCGAGCAGCTGTCGACCGCGCACTGGTTCGACCAGCGGCGGACCCGGCAGGACCTCGGGTGGACCCCGTCGGTGTCGATCGACGAGGGGCTCGAGCGACTGGCCGCAGCGGCCGCGGTTCAGGCTTCGTCGGCGGCGACGTAGACCCAGGCCGTCCGACCCGAGGCGAGTGTGACCCGCACGCGCTGGTAGTCGGCGACCTCGTACCCGTCGACCGCGCGGAGCTGCCACTCGTACCCGAGAGCCAGGGCCACGCCCTCGACGACGTCGTCAGGAGTGCCGCGGCGCAGGATCGGGTGCTGGTCCGAGCCGCTCGTCCGGATGACGTCCGGGTCGGTGATCGTCACCCGGTCGAGCCGCCAGCCGGGCAGGGAGTCCGGGGTGGTCGGGACGTGCTCGCCGAACAGTGACTCCTGCACGAGGGGCTGCTGGAGCGTGCCGTAGGAGAACACCCGATGGGTCTGGCCGGGCAGGTGCGCGGGTCGCCGGACCGGCTTCGGAGCGATCGTCGGTGTCGAGGTCCAGACGAGTGCACCCGCGAGCCCGGCGAGTCCGAGGTGGAGCAGCCCGACGACGGCGAGGACGCCGCCCCACAGGATGCTGCTGGTGTCACCGGGGCACGCGTACTGCAACCCGTCGTCCTCGGCGTCGACGCAGGTGGCTGCGCCGTTGCCGATCCCGACGGCGATGGCGATGATGCCGACGACGAGGCAGACGAGCGCGAACGCGCCGAGACCGATGACCCAGCGCTGGCCGGGGGAGAGACGCTTCACGTCGCGAGGGTAGCGGACCGGAGGCGCGGCCCACGCGAGCCGATCGGCTCGCGTGGTCCGCGCCTCCGGTCCGGCGACGTCACCCGCAGAACTCCGTCGGCGGCGACTGATCGACCTTGCTCACCCACACCGAGTCCGCCCGGTCGCTGGAGCCGAGCGACGGGCCCCGGAAGCTGACGAACACGCCGTTGATCGTCGTCGTCCAGCCGCCGTAGGGCGAGTCGGACGGCTGGCCGTCGTCGTTGCCGGGCTCCGTGTAGTGGAGGTCGGGGTACGCCGCCCGCAACTCGGCGAGCGTGCTGCCGACCCCGAGCCCCGCAGCCGTCGTCGGCCCCGCCACCTCGTCGGTGTTCATCCCGACCATGACGCTCGCGATCGTGCCGTCGTCCGCCTTCACGACGGTCAGTCCCGCCTTGTCGGGATCGTCGGAGTACCAGAACACGACGTTCGGGTTGAGGCACCCCTGGTCCGCCCTCAATACGCCGGTCAGGTCGTCCGTCTCGGCGGCGTACTCCCCGCCGAGCGCGATGGGCCCCACCTCGCTGCCGGAGATCGTCCACGTGTCCGGATCGGACAGCGAGTACGGCGGCCGGGTCGACGTCGGCGTCGGGGTCGGGGTCGGGTTCGCCGTGGGCGTCGGGCCGCCCACGACCGGGGCCCCGGACGAGGTCTCGGTCGGCGACGGCTCGGGTGTCGTCGTCGCGGTGGGGGCGGGCGCGGTGGTGATCGACGTCGGGATGAGGCCGAGCGCGACCCCGCCGCCCGCAGCACCGAGCAGCAGCACCCCGACGACACCGATCGCGATGCCTGCCCGGCGGCCTCGTCGCTTCGGGCGAGGGGTGGCCCGCTCGAGGACGTTCTGCTTCATCGAGACGAGCATGCGCTGCAGGTCGTCTCCCTGGGGAGGTTCAGTGTTCATCGTGCGTCACCGCCTTCCTGAGTCGTCGGCGGGACCGGGAGACCCGCTGGGTGACCGCCCCGACGCTGAGTCCGAGCAGTTGTGCGGCTTCCGCGTAGGAGTACCCCTGCAGCAGGCAGAGTTCGCAGATCCGGCGGTCGGTCTCCGGCAGCGCGGCGATCTCGGCGCGGACCCAGCGGAGCTGCTCGGATGCTTCGGTGGTGTCAGCGGGGGCGGCGAGGTCGAAGGGGAGCTCGTCGCCGGCGTGCTTCTGGTTGCGCCGTCCCAGGTTCTTGGCGTGGTTGCGGCACACCACCAGCAGCCACGGCAGGAGTGTGCCGGTCGGGAGCTGCAGGCCGTCGGCTCGCTGCCAGAGCGTCAGGAACGTGTCCTGGACCAGCTCTTCGACGTCCTGCTTGCTCCCCGCGATCGCCCAGGCGTAGCGGGTCAGCGTCGGCGCGAACCGGTCGAACGCCGTCGCGAGTGCTGCTCTGTCCCCCGAGGCGAGGCGCCGTGCGAGGCCGGCGTCGTCTTCTGCGGTGTTGTCCACGGTGCTCCCTTCACTACGACAATGTCGTGAAGAGGCCGAACCTGACACGGACACGACGCGAGTCGTCCACGTCGTGATCCATGTGTGATGTGACGGAGGCGTCAGCGGACTCGGCTCGTCAGCCGGTGAAGCGGTTCCAGAGGTCGGCGACGATTGGCCAGACATCACCGGCACGGTCGGCGGACCCGATGGCGACGAGGACGATCGGGACGGTCGTGACGGCGACGGCCACGAGGACGGCGAGCACGACGGCCGAGGCTGCGGTCGCGGTGTGCCGTCGGGTGAAGGCGAGGGCGAGCAGCGCGAGGACGACCAACGACCCCGCGATCGTGACGAGTGCCACCCGCACGAACGGGAACGGCACGAGTCCCGAGGTGGTCGCCGTGACGCCGCCGAGGAACCCGACGAGGGGCAGGAACGCCCCCAACGCCGTGCCGACGACCAGGACCACGCCGATGCCCGAGGCGATCCAGACGCCGCGCGACCGGGGGCGACGGAGCTTCGCCCGGCGGTTCCCGGACCAGGCGGTGGTCACGGCTGTTCTCGGCGGTGCCGTGCTGCGTCGGTCTCGGCCGCAGCGGTCTCGGCCGCGTCGGCGGAATCGGCGGCAGCGGATGCGGCGTCCTCAGCGGCGTCGGCTGCGTCGGCCGCGGCGTCGGCGGCCTGCTCCGACGCCCGGGCGAGCGACTTGGCCGCGGCCTCACGCACGTCCTCCGTGGTGTCGGCGGCGGTCTCGACGACGCGCTTCGTTGCGTCGGCGGTGGCGTCGGCTGCGCGCTTCGTTGCGTCGGCGGTCGCGTCCGCTGTGCGCTTGGTCGCGTCGGCGGTCGCTGCGGCAGCGCGTTTCGTCGCGTCCGCCGTGGTCTCGGCAGCCTGCTCGACGGCGTCGGTCGCGACCTCGGTCGCGCGGCCGAGCGGTGACTGCTCGTCGTCGAAGGGGCCGTGCACGTCGAGGACGCGGACGTCCACGCTCGTCGGGAGCTCGGACAGCTGCCGCGTCGCGGCGGTCACCTGCTTCCGCACCTCGTCGGCGACGTGCAGCACCGGCTCCGGGTAGCTGACGACGATGGAGACCTGCACGCCGAGCGCGCCGTCGTCCTCGTCGACCTGCACGCCGGCGGCGCCGGCGCTCCGGCCGAGCTGCTTGCGGAGCTGGTCGGCTGCACGGGCGGCGATCCCGCCGAGGTGGTGCACACCGGGCACGCCGAGTGCGGTCTCCGCTGCGGTCCGGGCGACGATCGTGACGGTGCTCGCGTCGTCGGGCAACGGCTCCGTGAGCTCCGCGGGCAGCGCCACCTCGGTGACCTGCGTGTGCGCGTTCGGGTCGTGCTGCATGGTTCTCTCCTCGTTCGGGTTCCGCCGGAACGCGTCGGGGCACTCGACTGCGCGAGTGCCCCGACACGGTACGTACGACCTACTTCTTGAAGACGTCCTTGACGTCCTCGCCGGTCTGCTTCGCGCTCGCGGCGGCCTGGTCCTTCTTGCCCTCGGCGACCTTGGAGTCGTCGTTGGTCAGGTTGCCGACGGCTTCCTTCGCCTTGCCGGCGAGGTCCTGTGCGGCGTTCTTGATCTTGTCGTCGAGTCCCATGACGGGTCCTTTCGTCGGTGGGCGGTGCGCCCGGTGGTGTGGTGGTGGGCCGGGAGGCCCGGGGTGCGTCCGGCTGACGAGTGTCAGTGGACGCGGGTCGACTTCGCGAGCGCGGAGCGGGTACCGCCGGTCAGGTGCACGAGCACCGGGACCGGACGGCCGAGGGTGCGGTCGAGGACCGCGACGGCTCGGTCGACGGCGTCGAGCACGGTGACGGCGTCCCCGCCGCGGCGGACCGCGACACGGATCCGTGCGGCGCGCTGCCGGCGGACGAGGTAGGTGTCGACACGGGAGCCGACCACGTCGCGGACACCCGCGAGTTCGTGCTCGAGGACGTCCCGGACGAGTGCGACGTTGATCGTGACGGCGTCGTCGCCCGAGTGCTCCCGGACGGCGACGGACGTGCCGCCACCACCGCGGGTGAAGACCCACACGAGCGACAGGACGATCACGAGGGCCGCGGCCCCGGCGACGATCCACAGCGCGGACGCGGGCACGTCGAGGCTGCGGGGGAGGTCGACGTACGGCTTGACGGCGTCCTGGACGGCGGGCAGCACACCCGCGCCCATCGCGATCCCGACGACGACGGCGACGAGGCCGAGGACGAACAGGATGATCCGGTTGAGGGTCCGGTTGCTCTTGGTCATGCCAGGGTTCCCTTCTCCTCGACCCGGACGCGGACGCGTCGGCCGAAGCGCTCGTCGAGGCCGCTCAGGCGCTCCACGACGGCGGTGCGGACGCTCGCCTCGTCGACCGGCACACCGGTGACGGGGACGATCCGGACCTCGGTGGAACGGCCACGGGCGGTGGCGGAGGCGTTCCCCTCGGGGACACCGGCCGCCATGCCGGCGGCGTTGGCCGCGGTGGAGGCGAGGATGCGGGCGTCGATGACGACGGCACCACGCTCGTGATCGACGACCGAACGGTGCTGGCGGCCGGGCTTGAGTGCCAGGACGACCAGCACGACGCCGAGGACGACGAGCACACCCGCGATGACCTCGACGATGGTGACGAACGCAGCGTCCGGGCGGAGCGCCGTGTCGACCACGGTCTGGGGGTCGGCGACGAGCGGCGGGCGGCCGATGGCGCTGAGCACCGACTCGGTGCCGATCCAGGCGGCCACCAGGGCGAGCACCACGAGGGCCACCGCCACTGCGGTGGAGCGGGAGCGGTGCACGCTCCGACGACGGATGCGTCGTTCGACGGAACCGTTGCTCATGATGGCCTCCTAGCGGGCACGGGACTCGTGCTCGCGCACGATCCCGGTGAGTTCGATGTGGGCACTGCCGACGCGGCGTCCGGTCAGGTCGCTCACGCGGCCCTTGACCTGGTCCGCGATCCGGATCGACCCCGAGACGATGTCGTCGCTCGCGGCGATCGGCCCGGTGATGTCGAGCGACAGTGCTCCCGACGCGTCGCCGAGTCCGACGCGCACCCGCTTGGCGGGGGCGCCGAGCCCTTCGGCTGCGACGGCCCGCGCCAGCGAGGTGAGCGCGCGTGCGGTGATCTCGACGCGGCCCGGGACGTCCGGGCCGGCGTTCACCGGGAGCTCCGGCGTCCGGTCAGCACGTCGGTCAGGGCACCGCGGTCGATGCGACCGGTGGCGAGGGCGGCCACGAGGGCCCCGATCGCACCGAACACGATCACGAGCACGAAGCCCCAGAACCCGAACTGCAGTGCCACGACGGCGAGGACTGCGCCGATGAGGGCGCCGATCAGCGTGTTGCTCATGCGACTCGGGCTTCCTTCTTCTCGTCGTCGTTGTCGTCGTCGTCACCCGGGATGTAGACGTCCTGGACGGTCACGTTGACCTCGGCGACCTCCATGCCGACGATCTGCTCGAGGGCACGGGCGACACCGGAACGGACGCCGTCGGCGACCTGCTGGAGCGACACCGGGTACTCGGCGACGATCACGATGTCCGCGGCGACCTGCTTCTCGCCGACCTCGACCTTGACGCCCTGACCGAAGTCGCGCTGGCCGATGGCGTCGCGGAGGGCGCCGATGGCACGGGCTGCGCCGTTGCCGAGGGAGTGCACGCCGTTGACCTCGCGGGCGGCGATGCCGGCGACCTTCGACACGACGGTGTCGTCGATGACGGTCTTGCCGGTGACGCCGCTGGTGCCGGCGTGCGAGGTGGCACGGGTCGCCGTGGTGGCCGGGGTGGGGGTGATGGTGTCAGCCATGTTCGTTCCTTCCGTTGACCCGCCGGGCGTTCCCAGCGGTTGCTGTTCACGGATGAGACGGGCTGTGGAAGAGATTCGTCACACACGACTTCTCGGATTCGGGTGGTGTCCAGGCATCCCCGGAAATCCGCGGATCTGCGTGTACCCCCGGGCTGTTCCGTCGGGCCGTTCAGCCGTTTCCGGCCGCGTCGTTGCGCTCGGCTGCGGCCCGCATGGCACGGACGCAGGCCATCGGGGACTCGCCGCGCTCCTCGCGGAAGAGCTGCTGCAGGCGTCGGGGGAGCACCCCGGCGGCGGCCGCGATGTCGTCGAGCGTGAGCGGGTCGTCGAGGTGCTGTTCGATGTACGACACCGCACGGCGGACACGCCACGACGCCTTGCCGGCCTCCGGCTGCGCAGCCAGCGACGCGCGTTTCGTCACGGCGGGGTCCTCGCCGAACCGGTCGCGGTAGGTCTCGGCGAAACGGCCCGGGTTGGTGAAGCCCCAGCGGCGGGCGATCGCGGCGATGCCGGAGGACACGAGCGGACAGTCCGCCGGGGCGACCGGGCCAACCCGGTCCGCGCGGAGCAGCTCCTCGCGGACACGGTCCAGGCGGTGGTCGCGGAGGAACCGGTGCGGGGTGGTGTCGAGTGTCCGGGCGAAGACGTCCTGCAGCCCGCGCTGGCTCAGTCCGCACGCGGCGGCGATCGTGGGGACCGAGGGGCGTTCGGCGGCGTGCAGCTCGATGAACCGGATCGCGTCGCGGAGCCGGTTCGCCACGGGCACGTCGTCACCCCGGTTGCGGATGGGGAACGTGTCGAGGATGACGACGGCCAGCCGGCGGTTCAGGGCGGTCCGCATCGGTCCGAGCACGCGGTCGTCGACCAGGGCCGGCCCGAGTTCACGGATCAGGTGCCGCAGCGGTTCGCGCCGGGCGACGACCTCGTCCTGCTGGTCGAACAGCAGTGGGCCGTCGGGCAGGCGGTAGCCGAGGTCACGGCCGACACTGCGCAGGAACCGGTCGGACACGTGCACGCCGTTGTAGACCGTGCCGTCGGACTCGAACCGGTAGGCCTCGGACGCCGAGGCGATGTACGGGCTGCCCGGCTCGACGACGCGGGTGCGGTCGGCGAAGTGCATCTCGAGCCGGCCCTTGGTCAGCCAGAACACCACGTGGTCGTCCCGCACGCCGATGACCCCGCCCCGCCGGCCGCCCTCGGCACGCATGGTGCGCAGCGACAGGTCGTCGTCGCCCACGACCGTGTACTCGTACCGGGTGTCGTCGGTGGCGAAGGTCTCGGATGCGAAGTCCGAGCCGCCGTACTCGGCCTCGAAGATCTCGGAGTAGTCGGAGCCCGCACCGTCGGAGAACCGCAGCCGGCGGAATCCGTTCGTCGTCGAGGGGTCCATGCGCCGATCATGCCACCGGTTGCGCTCGGACGAGATCGGAATACCCTAGGGGGGTACCGTATTGAGAACGGTGGAGGCGGACATGCACGAACACGTCGGGTACATCGGCGACAAGGACGACCTGCTCAAGCGACTCCGTCGCGCCGAGGGGCAGGTGCGCGGCATCGCGCGGATGGTCGAGGACGAGACGTACTGCATCGACGTCCTGACCCAGATCTCGGCGGCGAACCGGGCGCTCGAACGCGTCGCGCTGTCGCTGCTCGAGGACCACCTGGCGCACTGCGTCGCCGAGGCCGTCGCCGAGGGCGGGGACGCCGCCGACGAGAAGGTGCGCGAGGCCAGCCAGGCGATCGCCCGGCTCGTCCGCTCCTGACCCTGACGACCACCACCGAGAAGGAGACACCATGACCACCGAAACGCTGCTCGTCGAGGGCATGACCTGCGACCACTGCGTGATGAGCGTCACCGAGGAACTCACCGAGGTCGACGGGGTGTCGGGCGTCGACGTCCGACTCGTCCCCGGCGGATCGTCCGAGGTCACCGTCAGCTCCGCGGCACCCGTCGACGCGGACGCGCTCCGCGCCGCCGTCGCCGAGGCGGGGTACGAGGTCGTGCGCTCGTGACCGACCGCACCGTCGAACTCGACATCACCGGGATGACCTGCGCCTCGTGCGCGAACCGCATCGAGCGGAAGCTCGGCAAGCTGCCCGGGGTCACCGCCACCGTCAACTACGCCACCGAGAAGGCGCAGGTGCAGGTCGCCGCGGACGGTACCGCCGACCCCGAGGCGCTCATCGCCGCGGTGGAGTCGGCCGGGTACGGCGCCACGGTGCCCGCCCCGCCCGCCACTGCTGACGCCGACCCCGCGGTGGACGAGGACCCGACCGGCCCGCTGCGCCGGCGCCTGGTCGTGTCCGCCGTGCTCGCGGTGCCCGTCGTGGTGCTCTCGATGGTGCCGGCCCTGCAGTTCCCGAACTGGCAGTGGCTCGCCCTGACGCTCGCCGCGCCCGTCGCGGTCTGGGGCGCGCTCCCGTTCCACCGTGCCGCGTGGGTCAACGCCCGGCACGGTGCCGCCACCATGGACACCCTGGTGAGCGTCGGCGTCCTCGCTGCCTTCGGGTGGTCGCTGTACGCCCTGTTCTTCGGCGACGCCGGCACGACCGGCATGCACATGACGTTCTCGTGGTTCGCCACGGACCCCGAGGCCGCCGACCTGTACCTCGAGGTCGCGACGGCCGTGACGGTGTTCATCCTCGCCGGCCGGTACATGGAGGCCCGCGCGAAGACGCAGTCCGGCGCCGCGCTCCGGGCACTGCTCGAACTCGGTGCGAAGGACGCCACCGTCCTGCGTGACGGCGGCGAACACCGCGTGCCCGCCTCGTCCCTCGTCGTGGGTGACGTCGTCGTGGTGCGACCCGGCGAACGGATCCCGAGCGACGGTCTGGTGCAGGACGGCTCCTCGGCCGTCGACCTCAGCATGCTCACCGGTGAGTCCGTGCCGGTCGAGGTCGGTCCGGGCGACCGGGTCACCGGCGCGACGATCAACGTCGGCGGCCGGCTCGTCGTCGCGATCACCCGCGTCGGCGCCGACACCGAGCTCGCCCGGATGGGTCGCCTGGTCGAGGACGCCCAGACCGGCAAGGCCGAGGTGCAGCGCCTGGCCGACCGCGTGTCGGGGGTCTTCGTGCCGATCGTCATCGCGCTCGCCGTGCTGGCCTTCGTCGGCTGGCTCGTGTTCGGCGGCTCGGTCACCGCGGCCTTCACCGCGGCCGTCGCCACCCTGATCATCGCCTGCCCGTGCGCCCTCGGGCTCGCCACCCCCACCGCCCTGCTGGTCGGGACCGGCCGAGGCTCCCAGCTCGGCATCCTGATCGGCGGTCCGCAGGTGCTCGAGCGCACCCGCGGCGTCGACACCGTCGTGCTCGACAAGACCGGCACCGTCACCACGGGGTCGATGACCCTGCGGTCGGTCACCGCCGTCGACGAGACCGAGGACACCGTGCTCCGGCTCGCCGCCGCGGTCGAGGACGGCTCCGAACACCCCGTCGCCCGTGCCGTCACCACCGCGGCCCGTGTCCGAGGCGTCGACCTGCCCGAGGCCGAGCAGTTCACCGCGACCGCCGGCGCCGGTGTGCAGGCCGTCGTGGACGGCGACGTCGTCCTGGTCGGCACGACCCGCTGGCTCGCCGACTCGTGGTCGATCACCCTGCCCCCGGTGCTGTCCGACGCCGTCGACCGCGCCGAGGCCGACGGGGGCACGGCGGTCGTCGTCGCCCGGAACGGCACGGCCCTCGGTGTGGTCGTCGTCGGCGACACGGTGAAGCCCGAGGCTGCCGACGCGATCGCCCGCTTCCGGGCGCTCGGCCTGCACCCGGTGCTGCTCACCGGCGACAACGACGGTGCCGCACGTGCGGTCGCCGCCCGGGTCGGCATCGACGAGGTGCACGCTCGCGCGACCCCGGCGTCGAAGCTCGAGACCGTCCGCCGACTGCAGTCCGAGGGGCGGAGCGTCGCGATGGTCGGCGACGGCGTGAACGACGCAGCGGCGCTGGCCGCGGCCGACCTCGGCATCGCCATGGGGGCCGGCACCGATGCGGCCATCGCGGCGAGCGACATCACGGTGGTGAGCGGCCGGCTCACCGTGGTCGCCGACGCCATCCGGTTGTCGCGCGCGACGCTCGGCGTCATCAAGGGCAACCTGTTCTGGGCGTTCGCGTACAACGTCGCGGCGATCCCGCTCGCGATGGCGGGGCTGCTCAACCCGGTGCTCGCGGGTGCGGCGATGGCGTTCTCGTCGGTCTTCGTCGTGACGAACAGCCTGCGGCTGCGTCGGTTCGCGGCGCAGCCGTGAACCCGGCGAGCCGGCCGCAGCCGTGAACCCGGCGAGCCGGCCGCAGCCGTGAACGCGACCGGCCGGGAGGCGTGACGCGCGCAGCGAACGCGAGCCGCGCCTCCCGGCCGACTGTGCGCACCACCTGCCGGAGCGCACTACGCTCGAAGACGGTCCGCGACGCAGCGCTGCGTGACCCGCGGGCTGTACGTCTTGAACGTGATCCCCAGGAGGACCGAAGTGACCGAATCCGCTCCCGTCGACCCCACATCGACCGAAGGCTGGAAGAAGCTCGACAGCATCGCTGCCGGCTTCACCCCGGACCTGCGAGGGTGGTTCGACAGCGACCCCGGTCGTGCCGAGCAGTACACCTTCCAGGCGGCCGACCTGACCGTCGACCTGTCCAAGGGCCTGGTGACCGACGAGATCCTCGCCGCGCTGCTGCAGGTCGCGAAGGACACCGGCGTCGCCGAACGCTTCCAGGCGATGCTCGCCGGTGAGCACATCAACGTCACCGAGGACCGCGCCGTGCTGCACACCGCGCTCCGCCGCCCGAAGGCGACCGAGGGCCTCGTGCCGGCGGCACCCCTGACCGTCGACGGCCAGGACGTCGACGCCGACGTGCACGCCACGCTCGACAAGGTCTACGGCTTCGCCGAGCAGGTCCGCAGCGGCGCCTGGACCGGTGTCACCGGCAAGCGCATCGAGACCGTCGTCAACATCGGCATCGGTGGTTCCGACCTCGGCCCGGTCATGGTCTACGAGGCACTCAAGCCCTACGTCCAGCCCGGCCTCGAGGCACGCTTCGTCTCGAACATCGACCCGGCGGACATCTACGAGAAGACCGCGGACCTGGACCCCGAGACCACGCTCTTCATCGTCGCGTCGAAGACCTTCGGCACGCTCGAGACCCTGACGAACGCGCGCCTCGCCCGCCAGTGGCTGTGGGAGAAGCTCGGCCTGACCGACGCGGCCGACGACGAGAAGAAGAACGCCGTCGCGAAGCACTTCGTCGCCGTCTCCACCGCGCTCGACAAGGTCGAGGCGTTCGGTATCGACCCCGAGAACGCCTTCGGCTTCTGGGACTGGGTGGGCGGCCGCTACTCGGTCGACTCGGCCATCGGCACGAGCGTCGTGATCGCCATCGGCAAGGAGAACTGGGAGCAGTTCCTCGCCGGTTTCCACGCCATCGACGAGCACGTCCGCACCACGCCGCTCGAGCAGAACGTCCCCGTCCTGATGGGCCTGCTCAACGTCTGGTACACGAACTTCCTCGGAGCGCAGAGCCACGCGGTCCTGCCGTACACGCAGTACCTGCACCGCTTCGCCGCGTACCTGCAGCAGCTCACGATGGAGTCGAACGGCAAGCGCGTGCGCTGGGACGGCTCGCCCGTCACCACCGAGACCGGCGAGGTCTTCTGGGGTGAGCCCGGCACGAACGGCCAGCACGCGTTCTACCAGCTCATCCACCAGGGCACCCGCCTGATCCCGGCCGACTTCATCACGGTCGCCAACCCGGCCCGTCCGCTGAAGGACGAGACCGGCGACGGCAAGGGTGTCGCGCCCGGCACTGACGTGCACACGCTGTTCCTGGCGAACTTCTTCGCGCAGACCAAGGCGCTCGCGTTCGGCAAGAGCGCCGACGAGGTCCGCGCCGAGGGCACCACGGACGAAGGCATCGTCGCGGCGCGCACGTTCCCCGGCAACAAGCCGACCACGTCGATCATCGCGCCGGAGCTCACCCCGAGCGTCCTCGGCCAGCTCATCGCCCTGTACGAGCACATCGTGTTCACCGAGGGCACGATCTGGGGCATCGACTCGTTCGACCAGTGGGGTGTTGAGCTCGGCAAGCAGCTGGCGCTGCAGGTCACGCCGGCCGTCGAGGGCGACCAGGCCGCGCTCGACGCGCAGGACCCGTCGACCAAGGCGCTCATCGCGAAGTACCTGGAGCTGCGGAAGTAGCGCACGCCCCCAATTGACGGACGGGAGGCCCGTGGCGGATCCGCCACGGGCCTCCCGTCCGTTTGTGTGCGTGCGCTTGCCGCGGGGCGGACGCCGGGCCGGTTTCGCGGTCAGCGACACCTCACGCGCGCGCTGGCCCGTGAGGTGTCGCCCAGCGCGAAACTCGCCTGCCGCCGCGCCCCGTCACCGCGCCGGACGGTCCGCCGGTGTCGGTCGGAGCGGCTACGGTCGAGGGCATGGAGCGTTCGGAGATCCTCGCCGCGGCTGCCGCCGCGCACGCCGCCCGCATCGCCGCGGCCGGTGGTGACGACGTCGCAGCGCGTGAACGGGCCGACAGCGTCCGACGACGGGCCGACGGGCTCACCGACCGGTACGACACCGTCGAGGGCACGGACGGCGAGTCCGACGCCCGCGACGCCGCGCGCCGACGCGCAGGCGAGGCGGACCGCGCGGCCTCGCGCACCGAGGGCGTGCTGTCGGACTGGCACCGGATGGGTACCCGTCGTGGCGTCACCCCCGACGCCCAGGTCCGCACGGCCTGGACCGTGACCGGGGTCCCCGAGCGCGGTGACGCCCGAGCGCTCGCGAACGTGCTGCTCTCCACCGCGGGGCACGCCGGACGCGTCGCCGACGCCGCCCGACGCAACCCCGCCCTGTCCGGTGCCGCGAGCGCCGCCGCCCGACGGACCGTGCGCCGCTACACCGACCACGGTGCCGACATGGCCTCGTTGGGGGACGTCCTGGGCGAGGGCCCCGTCGACGACGAGCGCTGAACCTGATCCGCAGATTGGACCGCTCCCGTCCTCATCAGGCCTTCTGTGGACCGATCCAAAAGACCTGACGACAGAATGTCCAATTGACAGGACATGGAATCGGGTTACGATCGGTCCACGCGATGAAGCGCGATCACCGACGAAGGAGTCACCGAATGGTCGACATCAAACCGACAGCCCCGACTGTCGCACTGCCCCCGTTGGGGACCGGGCCGCACCGCCGACGACTCGGCGTGCTGGCCCTCGTCGCCACGTTCGGCGGGTTGCTCTTCGGGTACGACACCGGTGTCATCAACGGTGCCCTGAACCCGATGAAGGCGGAGCTCGGCCTCACGAACTTCACCGAGGGCGTGGTCACCAGCTCGCTGCTCTTCGGCGCCGCGATCGGCGCCATGCTAGGCGGCCGCATCGCCGACGGCTGGGGGCGTCGCAAGACCATCATCCTGCTCGCCGTCACGTTCTTCGTCGGCACGCTGATCTGCGTGTTCGCGCCGACGTTCGAGGTCATCGTCGTCGGTCGTGTGCTCCTCGGCCTCGCGGTGGGTGGCGCGTCCACGGTGGTGCCGGTGTTCCTCGCCGAACTCGCGCCGTACGAGATCCGCGGGTCGCTGTCCGGCCGCAACGAGCTCATGATCGTGATCGGTCAGCTCGCCGCGTTCGTGGTCAACGCGATCATCGGCAACGTGTGGGGTGAGGGCAACGGCGTGTGGCGCGTCATGCTGGCCGTCTGTGCGCTCCCCGCGATCGCGCTGTTCGTCGGGATGCTCCGGGTGCCGGAGTCGCCGCGGTGGCTCGCGTCGAAGGACCGCTACGACGAGGCGCTCTCGGTCCTCGAGCAGGTCCGGACCACCGATCGGGCCCGTGCCGAGCTCGACGACATCAAGCGGAGCAACGACCTCGAAGCGAAGGTCGAGCGCGTCAGCGGTTGGCACACGCTGCGCGGGAACAAGTGGCTCATCCGCATCGTGCTCATCGGTGCCGGGCTCGGCGTCGCGCAGCAGCTCACCGGCATCAACTCGATCATGTACTACGGCCAGACCGTGCTCATCGAGTCCGGGTTCCAGGCGTCGGCAGCCCTCATCGCGAACATCGCCCCCGGCGTGATCGCCGTGGTCGGTGGCGTCATCGCGCTGTACAACATGGAGAAGATCAACCGCCGCACGACGCTGATCCTCGGGTTCACGCTGACGACGATCTGCCACTTCCTCATCGGCATCGCGTCGGTGGCGCTGCCCGAGGGCAACCCGGCCCGCCCGTGGGTCATCCTGTTCCTGGTCGTCGCGTTCGTCGGCTCGATGCAGACCTTCCTCAACATCGCGGTCTGGGTCGTGCTGTCCGAGATCTTCCCGACCCAGATCCGTGCGCTCGGCATGGGCATCTCGGTCTTCTGCCTCTGGATCGCGAACGCGTTCCTCGGGCTGTACTTCCCGACGATCGTCGCAGCGACCGGCATCACCGGGACCTTCTTCGGGTTCGGGGTCGTCGGACTGCTGGCGCTGCTCTTCATCTGGAAGTTCGTGCCGGAGAGCCGCGGTCGCACCCTCGAAGAGGTCGAAGAGGGCGTCACCACCGGCAACATCTTCACCGTCCCCGTGAAGGCGTCGCGCCGCTAGTCCGCACCACGCCGCACCGAGTGCGCAGGAGACGTCGGGTCGCCCCAGGGTGCCCGACGTCTCCTGTTCTGCGTGTCCGGAGGACCTTGGCGCGTCCGCACCGCCCGGTTCCTACACTCGACCCGTGCATCCCCTCCTCCTCGCGACCGGGGCCGGCCTGGCTTCCGGCCTCGCCCTCGTCGTCGGCGCCGCGATCGCCTGGTTCGTCCGCGTGCCACGGACCGTGGTCGCCACGATCACCGCCTTCGGCGCCGGCGTCCTCATCTCCGCGCTCTCCTTCGACCTCGTCGCCGAGGCCACCCGGTCCGGCACGTTCTGGACGGCGATGGCCGGGTTCCTGGGCGGCGCGGTCGTCTACGTCGGCCTCGACGTGCTGCTGGAACGGCGCGGCGCGCGGAAGAAGCGCAGCGGGGCCGGGTCGCCCGGCTCCGGCACCGGGCTCGGCATCGCCCTCGGCGCGTTGCTCGACGGCATCCCGGAGACGGCGGTGCAGGGCGTCGGGCTCGCCGCGGGCGGATCGCTCTCGATCGCGGTCCTCGCGGCCGTCGTCATCTCGAACCTGCCGGAGGGACTCTCCAGCACGTCGGACATGAAGGAGAACGGCCGGGGAGCACGGTACGTGTTCTCCGTCTGGGGTGGCATCGCCCTGGCCTGCGCCCTGTCGGCGCTCGGCGGGTACGCCATCCTCGGGCAGGCACCCGCCGGCGTGCAGAGCGCCGTGACCGCGGTCGCCGCCGGAGCGATCCTGGCGATGCTCGCCGACACCATGCTGCCGGAGGCGTTCCGGAAGACCGGCCCGTGGACGGGACTCATCGCGGTCGTCGGGTTCTTCGCCGCCTACGGCATCCACGTGGTCGGCGGCTGACGCGCGACCTGACGACCGACGCGCGTTCCGGCAGTGGACGCGGGGAGGACGGACGGGAAGCCCGTGGCGGTGTCGCCACGGGCCTCCCGTCCGTCTTGCTGGTCGCGCTACGGGCGCAGGAGCACCTTGCCGACGCGGCCGGCGGTGTCGCTGGCGCGCACGGCGTCACGGACCTGCTCGAAGGCGAAGGTCTCGGCGACGGGGAGCGTCAGCGAGCCGTCGAGCACGCGGGTGATGAGCTCACCGAAGAGCTGCCCCTTCGTCTCGCCCGGCATCGTCTTGCTGACGACGGAGCCCCAGAAGCCCTTCACGGTGAGCTGGCCGAAGATGACCTTGCCCGACGGGATCTCGAGCGTCGGCGACGCCATCGCGCCGAAGACGACGAGGGTGGCGTTCTCGCCCAGCACGGACGCGATGTCACCGGCGGCCTTGCCACCGACCGACTCGACGCCGGCGATGATCGGTGCACCACCGGTGATCGCGGCGACCTGGTCCTGCCAGTCGTCGGCGTCGGTGGCGACGATGCGCTCGATGCCCTGCTCGCGGAGCTCGTCGACACCGGCGGCGCGACGGACGAGTCCGATCACGTTGATGCCGCGGGCGGCACCGAGCTGGGCCACCATGCGACCGACCGCACCGTTGGCGGCGTTCTGGATGATCCAGTCGCCCTCGTGCAGGTCGAGCGAGTGCAGCAGGCTGATGGCGCTGAACGGCATCGAGACGAGCTGGGCGGCGGCCTCGTCGGTCATCGCGTCCGGCACCGGGACGAGCCCCGCGGCGTTCGCGGTGTAGTACTCGGCCCAGACGCCGAAGGCACCGCCGGCGACGCGCTGGCCGACCTGCAGGTTCGTGACGCCCTCGCCGAGTGCCTCGACGACGCCGAGTGCCTCGGTGCCCGAGGCGGCGGGGAGCTCCGGCTTGAAGCCGTAGGTGCCGCGGACGGTCCACAGGTCGTGGTTGTGGATGGGGGAGAGGACCGTGCGGACGAGGACCTCGCCGGCGCCGGGCGTCGGTACGGGGCGCTCCTGCACCTCGAGGACGTCGGCGGGCTCGGCGAACGTCTCGTGGACGACGGCGCGCATGGTGGTGGGGGTGGTGGTGCTCATGGGTCAGTCCTCCGAGACGACGATGGTGACGTCGATGTTGCCGCGGGTCGCGTTCGAGTACGGGCAGACCTGGTGGGCCGCGTCGGCGAGGGCCTGGGCCTGGTCGTGCTCCAGGCCGGGGATGACGACCTCGAGCATGACGGCGAGCTGGTAGCCACCGTTGCCGTTCGGGCCGATCGACACGCGACCGCCGACGGACGAGTCGGTGATCTTCACCTTCTGGCTGCGGGCGACGCCCTGCAGTGCGGAGTGGAAGCAGGCGGCGTAGCCGGCGGCGAAGAGCTGCTCGGGGTTGGCGCCGTTGCCGGAGCCACCCATCTCCTTGGGGATGGCGAGGTCGAACTCGACCGTGCCGTCGCTCGTGGCGACGTGGCCGTTGCGGCCTTCGCCGGTGGCCAGGGCCTCGGCGGTGTAGAGGGCTTCCATGGTGTTCCTTCCTTGTGGGGCGGATCGTGAAGTTCGGGGGTGTGCGGCGTGCTCTCGCGCTCAGCGACAGTTCACGGGCGCACGGGGGCGTGCGGTGTCGCTCAGCGCGAAACGGCGCCAGCGGGGTCGGCCGCCGCGTGCATCGTCTCGGTCAGCCGGTGCAGCGTCGCGATGAGCTCGGCGGCCGCGCGTTCGTCGGCCAGGCCCATGCCTGCGGCGATCCGCGCGGGGATGCCGCTCAGCTCGGACCGCAGTTCGCGGCCGCGGTCACCGACGGTCACCGTGACGACGCGCTCGTCGGTGCTGCGGCGCTCGCGGCGGACCAGGTCGCTCTGCTCCATGCGGCGGAGCAGCGGCGAGAGCGTGCCGGAGTCGAGCTGCAGGTGTTCGCCGAGGCCCGAGACGGTCTGGTCGCCCTCGACCCAGAGGGTCACGAGCACCAGGTACTGCGGGTACGTCAGGCCCCAGGGTTCGAGCATCGTGCGGTACGCCTGCGTGGTGGCGCGGGACGCCGCGTAGAGGGAGAAGCACACCATCTCGTCGGTCACGGGCATGCGTCCACACTGTCACGCAACCCAGTTGTGCACAACTCGATGCAGCGGATGCCCAGCTGACGAACACGCCGACGGCCCGGACGGTTAGGCTGACGTGACCCACGATGACCAGCAGCGACCTCGACAACACCACGACCCCCGGCAACGGATCGGCGTCGTCCCACGGCAAGACGATCCTGATCGGTGAGCACGCCGTGGTCTACGGCGCACCCGCTCTCGTTCTGCCGGTGCTCGACGCGCGGGTCGTGGCGACGGTCACGCCGGTCGCCGCCGACGCCGAGCAGGCCGGTCACAGCCTGCAGTCGACCGTCCACACCGGCCCCCTCGACCTCGCACCCGCGGCCGTGATGCCGACCGTCACCGCCGTCACCGCGACCCTGCGCCACTTCGGGGTCACCGACCGCCACTTCCACGTCCGGGTCGACAGCGAGGTCCCGACCGCCCGCGGAATGGGCTCGAGCGCCGCGGTCGCCGCCGCCGTGACCGCCGCCGTCGCCGATGCCCTGGGCGAGACCCTCGACGTCGAGACCCACCACGAGCTCATCCAGGAGTGCGAGCGCGTCGCCCACGGCCGACCGTCCGGCCTCGACGCCCGGGGCGTCGTCGCGTCCGCGCCGGTCTGGTTCGAGGGCGGCCGGATCGAACCCGTCACGCTCGGCGACCGGTTCACCTTCGTCGTCGCGGACACCGGCGTCCCCGGGCACACCCGCGAGGCCGTCTCGGCCGTCCGCGCCCGCCACGACCAGGACCCGGTCGGTGTCGGCGCCGTGATCGACCGGATCGGCGCGCTCGCCCGGCGGGCACGGGGGACACTCGAGGACGGCGATGCCCAGGGTCTGGGTGCCACCATGGACGCCGCGCACGACCTGCTCAGCACACTCGACGTGTCGAGTGACGACCTGGACCGGCTCGTCGACGCCGCACGCGCTGCGGATGCCCTCGGCGCGAAGCTCACCGGCGGCGGGCGGGGCGGGTGCGTCCTCGCGCTCGCCACGGACGACGACCACGCGGACCGCATCGCGGCCGCACTCCGCGGCGCAGGGGCCGCAGCCACCTGGACCACCACGATCGGAGCCCGCGCTTGCTGACAGCCACCGCCGTCGCGCACCCCAACATCGCCCTCGTCAAGTACTGGGGGAAGGCGGACGCGCAGCTCGCGCTGCCCGCCACGGGCAGCGTCTCGATGGGGCTCGACGTGTTCCCGACGACGACCACCGTCACGGTGGACGGCGGACGGGAGGCGCGTGACGCGTTCACGCTGAACGGTCACGTCGTCGACGACGGTGCGCTGGTGCGCGTGCAGCAGTTCCTCGACCTGGTGCGCGAGCTCGCGGGGTCGTCCGAGCGGGCGTCGGTGGTGTCCGAGAACACGGTCCCGACCGGTGCCGGGCTGGCCTCGAGCGCGTCCGGCTTCGCCGCACTGGCGACCGCCGCCGCCGCGGCCTACGGCCTCGACCTGTCGCCGCGCGACCTGTCGCGTCTGGCACGTCGCGGTTCCGGCTCGGCCACGCGCTCGATCCCCGGCGGTGTCGCCGTCTGGCACGCGGGCGACGACCAGGGCTCCTTCGCCGAGCCGATCCCGGCCCCGCCGATGGCGATGGTCGTGGTCACGATCGACGCCGGCCCGAAGCCGATCGGGTCGCGCGAGGCCATGCGCCGCACCATCGCGACGTCGCCGTTCTACCCGGCCTGGGTGACCTCGACGACCGAGACCGTCGGCGACATGCTCACGGCCTGCGCGGCCGGCGACTTCACCCGCATCGGCGAGATCACCGAGAGCAACGCGCTCCGCATGCACGCGACGATCGAGGGCGCGTTCCCGCCGATCCGCTACCTCAACGCCCGCAGCGTCGCCGTGTTCGACGCCGTCGCCGAGCTGCGCGCCGGCGGCACCGAGGCCTACGCCACGGCCGACGCGGGCCCGAACGTCGTCGTGCTCACGAAGCCGCAGGACCGGGCGGCGGTCGCCGGGGCGCTCGCGTCGCTGGGGGACGTCATCGAGTCCGGCACCGGACCTGCCGCGCGGGTGCTCCGCTCCGAAGAGATCGGGAGCAATCCCGACCAGAAGGAGTCCGCGCAGTGATCGAGTTCCGTGCACACGGCAAGCTGTTCGTCGCCGGCGAGTACGCCGTCGTCGAGCCGGGCCAGCCGTCCGTCCTGATCGCCCTCGACCGCGCCATCACGGCGAAGGTGCGCGAGGGCCACGGCGCGGGCAGCGTGCACTCCGAGGAGTACGGACACCTGCCGCTCACGTGGACCCGTGCCGAGGACGGCCTGGCGCTCGACCGAGAGCACCACCCGTACGACTACGTGATGGCCACGATCGACCTGGTCGAGAAGCTCCGCGCCGAGCACGGCATCGCCCCGCGGTTCCACGACCTGCGCATCGAGAGCCAACTGGACGACGCCAGCGGGCGGAAGTTCGGGCTCGGGTCCTCGGCCGCCGTCACCGTCGCCACGGTCGGCGCCCTCGACCGCTTCTACGGCATCGGCCTGACGCAGCGTCAGCGTTTCCAGGTCGCCCTGCTCGCCACCATCCGGGTGAACCCCCGGGCCTCCGGTGGCGACCTCGCCGCGAGCACGTTCGGCGGTTGGCTGCGCTACAGCGCCCCCGACCGCGAGCGGCTCGCCGCGATGCTCGGCGACCACGCCGTGTCCGCGATCCTGACCGACGCCGACGCCTGGGACGGCTTCGACGTCCAGCGGCTGCCCGCCCCCGAGAACCTGCAGCTGCTCGTCGGCTGGACCGGCTCGCCCGCGTCCACCACGAAGCTCGTCGACGTGGTGCGTCGGCACCGCAACGGCGGGTACCAGGCGTTCCTCGACGAGAGCCGCAGCGCCGTCGACGACCTGACCACGGGCCTCCAGACCGGCGACGCCGAGCGCACGCTCGGTGCCCTCCGACGCGCCCGCGGGCTGCTGCAGCGCCTCGGTGCGTCCGTCGGGTCGCAGATCGAGACCGAGCGTCTCGCGACCCTGTGCGACGTCGTCGAGGCCGCGGGCGGGGCGGCGAAACCGTCCGGGGCCGGCGGCGGCGACTGCGGCATCGCGCTCGTCCCGGCGGACACCGACCCCGCCGGCATCCACCGCGCCTGGGAGGCGCACGACATCAGACACCTCAGCGTCGCGGTGCGAGCACCAGAAGGAGCCCTCGATGAGTGACCTGCTCACACCGATCCCCACCAAGTGGGTCGGCCCGATCCGCGTCAGCGGCAACGCCGTGCAGGGGGAGCACGAGGTCCCCCTCGCCACCTACGAGTCGCCGCTCTGGCCGTCCGTCGGCCGGGGTGCCCGCATCTCGCGCATGGTCGAGGACGGCATCGTCGCGACCGTCGTCGACGAGCGCATGACCCGCTCCGTCGTGGTCCGTGCCGACAGCGCCGCCGCAGCCCACGTCGCCGCGGGCCAGATCCTCGCGCGCCAGGACGAGCTCGCCGCGATCGTGTCCGGACAGAGCCGGTTCGCCAAGCTCATCGAGGTGCACCCGGAGATCGTCGGGGACCTGCTGTTCCTGCGCTTCGCGTTCACCACCGGCGACGCCTCCGGCCACAACATGGTCACGCAGGCGGCGGACAAGCTGCTGCCGGCGATCCTGGACTGGCAGCCGGGCCTGCGGTACGTCTCGGTGTCGGGCAACTTCTGCACCGACAAGAAGGCCACCGCGGTGAACGGTATCCGTGGCCGCGGCCGCAACACCATCGCCGAGATCGTGATCCCGGGCGAGATCGTCGAGAAGCGCCTGCGGTCGAGCACCGCGCGCATCGTCGAGCTGAACATCGCGAAGAACCTGATCGGGTCGACGATCGCCGGGGCCATCCGCTCGGCGAACGCGCACTACGCGAACATGCTGCTCGGCTTCTACCTGGCCACCGGGCAGGACGCCGCCAACATCGTCGAGGGTTCGCAGGGCATCACGAGCGCCGAGGACCGCGACGGCGACCTGTACTTCGCGACCTCGCTGCCGCACCTGATCGTCGGCACGGTCGGCAACGGCAAGGGCGGGGACCTGCCCGTCGTCGAGGACGCCCTGGTGCGCCTCGGCTGCCGCGAGGACCGCGAGCCGGGCGGGAACGCCCGCCGCCTCGCCGCCCTGTGCGCCGCGACCGTCCTGTGCGGGGAGCTCTCGCTCCTCGCCGCACAGACCAACCCGGGTGAGCTGATGGCCGCCCACGTCGCCATGGAACGCCGCGGCGCGAAGCCCGCAGGGGGTGCGGCATGACCGGCGTCGGCATCCACGACATCGCGATCGCGACCGGGCACCACGTGCTCGAGCTCGACGACCTGGCCGAGCGGCTCGGCGTCGACCCGGCGAAGTACCACGTCGGCATCGGGCAGGACGCCTTCAGCGTGCCCGCGCCCGACGAGGACATCGTCACGATGGGCGCCGCGGCGGCGAAGGAGCTCATCGACCGGCACGGCGTCGACGGCATCCGCACGGTGCTGTTCGCCACCGAGTCCGGCGTCGACCAGTCGAAGGCCGCCGGCGTGTACGTGCACGGCCTGCTCGGGCTGCCGAAGGCCGTCCGCGTGGTCGAGCTGAAGCAGGCCTGCTACGGCGGGATGGCCGCGGTGCAGCTCGCACTCGGCATCGTCGCCCGTGCCCCGCACGAGCGGGTGCTCGTCATCGCCGCCGACGTCGCCCGGTACGACGTCGACACCCCGGCCGAGCCGACCCAGGGTGCCGGTGCCGCAGCGATCCTGGTGTCCGCCGACCCCGACCTGATCGAGATCGAGCCGGCGGCGGGCGTCTACACGGCGGACGTCGACGACTTCTGGCGGCCGAACGACCGCTCCACCGCCCTGGTCGACGGTCGGCTCTCGGTGAGCGCGTACGTCAACGCGTTCGTCGGCGCCTGGGACGACCTGGCGGAACAGGGCGGCCCGGCGTACGACGACATCGCCCGGTTCGTGCACCACCAGCCCTTCACCAAGATGGCGATCAAGGCGCACCGCAAGCTCACGCAGCACGTCGGCGCACCGTTCGACGAGGCCGACCTGGCGATCGGGTTCACCTACAACCGGCAGACCGGCAACACCTACACGGCGTCGCTCTGGATCGGGCTCGCAGCGCTGCTCGACCTGGACGACGACCTGGCGGGGGAGCGACTCGGCCTGTTCAGCTACGGCTCGGGCAGCGTCGGCGAGCTCATCACCGGCACCGTCCGGCCCGACTACCGCGAGCACCGACGTGCGGGTCGTGTGCGGTCGCTGCTCGAGGCACGGGTCCCGCTGACGGTCGACGCGTACCGCGCGCTGCACGCAGCGGGTGCCGCCACCAGCGAGGACGTCGAGCGTCCGCGCGTCACGACCGCGCCGTTCCGCTTCGCGGGCGTGCGCGGTGGCGCGCGGCACTACGAGGAGTCCTAGACCGGCACGAGGCGTCCTAGACCGGACACCGGACGGACGGGAGGCCCGTGGCGGCGCCGCCACGGGCCTCCCGTCCGTCTGCTGGTCACGCTGCGGACAGGACCTCGCGCTCCAGCCGCTGGTAGCTGGCCTCCATGCCCTCCGTCATGCCGGTCGCGAGGATCATGTCCCGCTGTTCCCGGTCCGGGTAGGTGACGAGCAGCGTCATGAGCGTGACGCCGTCGTCCTCGTCGAACTGCAGGTCGTTCGTGTTCGGTGGGAAGGGCGCCCCGGTCATGCGTTCGGTCGACACCATCCGGCGTTCGGGTTCGACGACGAGGTTCTCGCCCTCGAACCCGAAGGCCTCGCCCTCGGTGTCACCGGTCGGCGCCCAGGCCTGCCGGAACGCGCCGCCCGGGGTCAGGTCGTTCTCGTACACCGTCATCTCCCACCCGTCGGGGCCGAGCAGCCACCGGCGCACCAGGTCGGGCTCGGTGTGCGCCCGCCAGAGCAGGTGCCGCGGTGCCGCGAACGCCCGGGTGATCCGGACGTGGGTGTCGTCGAGGACCTCGGTCTCGGTGCCCGCGCCGAAGGCCCACTCGCGCAGGTCGGCGAGCACCCGGTCGAGCTGGCCGAACGCCTGCTGGTAGCCCTCGAGCATGCCCATCTGGAGCATCGCGTCGAGGTCGGCGGCCGAGGCGAACGAGGACACCACGATGACCCGCGAGCCGTCGTCGGCCGGGCCGAACGACAACACGGTCTCGCCCGCGGGGAGTGACTCGTCGACGGTGCCCTGGGGGTCGGTGAACAGGTCACGGAAGACGATGCGGCGGGGCTCCTCGACCTCGGTGACCTGCCAGACGGCGTGGAACCGCTCGCCCTGCGGGGACGTCATCCGGTAGTCGGCACGGCCGCCGGGGCGCAGGTCGAACGTCGTGAACGTCGCGGGGAACCCGGGCGGTCCCCAGAACCGCTCGAGCTGGCGTGGGTCGGCGAAGGCGGCCCAGAGGCGTTCGACGGGGACGGGGAACTCGGCGACGAGGGTCATCGAGAGGGTGTCGGGATCGGTGTGGACGGACGTGGTGGGCATCATCGCTCCTGGTGTCGTCGGGTGTCGTCTGGTGTGGGGTGTCCGGACGCGTCGCCGTCGAGCAGGTCGCCCAGGCGGTCCATCCGGCTGTGCCAGAGGCGGCCGTAGGCGTCGAGGAGATCACGGACCCGGTCGAGCTGCTCCGGCTCGGCGCGCACGATGCGGGTGCGGCCGCGGGCTTCCTTGCTCACGAGTCCGGCTCCTTCGAGGACGGCGACGTGCTTCTGGACGGCGGCGAACGACATCGAGTAGGCGTCCGCGAGCTCGCTCACGGACGACGACCCGACGAGCGTGCGCCGGACGATGTCACGACGGGTCGCGTCGGCCAGCGCGTGGAACACCCGGTCGACCTCGGCGTCGGACAGTTCGATTCGTACAACCATTTGGTTGTAGGTTACGTCCGGCCGGTCTCGTCCACAAGGGGGACCTGCCGGTAGTCTTGCCGCGGAGATCGGAGGGGCGATGGCGGAGCAGCTGGGTGCGTCCGGTGCCGTCCGTGCCCTCGTCGCCACCCTGCCCCGTGCGCCGCAGCTGTCCGACGTGGTGACCGGCGTCGGTCGGATGGTCGGCAAGCCCACGCGCGTCGTCGACGTCGACGGCCCGAGCTGGGGTCCGCTCACCGCGCTCGTGTCGCAGTTCGAGCACGAGAACCTGGTGCTCGTACCGGCCGACGCGCCACCGCTCTACCGCATGCACTGCGTGCTGCACGAGCTCGGGCACCTGGTGCACGGCGACGTCGGCACACCCACCCAGTCGTCCGTCGCCGAGTTCGCCGCCGGGGGCCACGTCTGCCGTCGAGCGCTCGACGCCGACTCCGGGCTCGTGAGCATCTCCGACGACGACGAGCACTTCGCCGAACGGTTCGCCTACGAGCTCGCGACGGTCCTGCTCGCCGGGGCCACGGGCGCGGACGAGCGGGCCTACGGCTGATGGCCGTCCTGCACGCCGCGGCCTTCTGGTTCGCGGCGCTGATCTTCCTCGCCCGCACGCCGTACGTGCTGCGGAACCCCCGTGGTCGGGCGGCCTGGGGTGCCACCGGCGTCGGGGCGCTCGGGCTCCTGACCCTCGGCAGCGTCGTGCCGCAGCCGGTGCTCGACGGTGCCCTGGGCGGCTCGAACCTCATCAACCTGGTGCAGAACGTCTGCGCGACCGTCGCGTTCTGGCTGATGCTGCGCGCGAGCACGGACGACCTGCCGGAGCGCCCGGTGCTCGCCAGGCCGGTGGCGCTGCTCGTCGTGGTCGTGGCCTTCACGGTGCCGTTCCTGCTGGTCGAGGAGCGCGGCGGGACCGACTTCCACTTCATCGTGCGCGAGATCGAGCAGACCCCGATGTGGCTCTACGCGACCGTGTACATGGTGGGCGTGGGACTGATCGCCGCGACGACACTGCGCCGCGGCGTGCTGCAGAACCCGGTGGCGCTCGTGGTGTTCCGCGTCGGGCTCGCGCTGGTCGTCGTGGCGAGCGTCGACGAGGTCGCCTCGCTCACCGCCGACCACTTCGGGCTCTTCCCGGCCGGGGTGCGGGACGGCCTGCGCCTGGCCTTCGACCCGCCGTTCTACCTCGGCATCGTGCTCATCGTCGTGGCGATGGCCTCGCTGACGTTCCGGCGGTGGGGCCGTGACCTGCGCCACCGCGGGCACCACCGACGCCTGCGCCGCATCGCCCGTCGGCACGCGGTGCGGGCGGTCGAGCGGCCGGGGGACCCGCAGGCCCGGACCTACGACCTGGTCATCGCGATCCGCGACGCCGAGGTGCAGGGACGGACCCTCGACGACGCCGAACTCGCGCAGGTACGGTCGGCGGAACGGACCCTGACCCGGAGCCTCGGAGGATGACGGCGTGACGATCGTGTGGTGGGTGCTCGGAGCGCTCGTGGTGCTGGCGGCGGTGTCCCTGGCGGTCCTGGTCGTCCTGCGGAAGGTCGTCGGCAGGATCGTGCTGCCCGGTGGCGATCGGTGGACGCCCGTGCTCGAGTCCGACGCGGACTCCGTCCGGCTGCCGATCACCGACGACACCGTGCGGCCGGGGGAGTACGGGTTGTGGCACGACGGCCCCGGGCACACCACCGTCGGGCCGGTGCTCGAGGTCGACGAAGCCGCCGGGTTCGTCCGCCGGGCCGTGGTGCGGACGACCGGCGCGGTGTCGTCGCGGGTGCGGTGGAGCGGACACGTGCACCCGGACCCGGCGGCGATGGACGTCGACTGGTCCGAGGTGTCGCTGCCGACGCCGGTGGGGCCGGCACCCGCGTGGGTGGTGCGGCCCGGGCCGGACGGTGCTGCACGCCCGGACCGCGCGGCTGCGCAGGGTGCCGACCCCGCGGCCGCCCGGACCTGGGCCGTCCACGTGCACGGGATCCGGACGACCCGGGTCACCGCGCTCCGGACCGTCCCCGCCGCGGTCGAGCTCGGCTGGACCTCGATCGTCCCGTCGTTCCGCGGGGACGGCGAAGCACCGTGGGAGGGCCGGGCCTCGCACCTCGGCGCGCGCGAGTGGGCCGACGTCGAAGCGGCGCTCGACCACGCCGTCGCGAACGGCGCCGAACGGCTCGTCATCGTGGGGTGGTCGATGGGCGCGACGATCACGCACGAACTCCTCGCCCGTTCGGCGCACCGTGACCGCCTGGCCGGGATCGTGCTCGTCGCCCCGGCACTGGACTGGGCCGTCACCGTCCGGTCCCAGGCCCGTCGCGCGGGGCTGCCCGGCCCTGTGGTGGGCGCTGCCCTCGGGGCGATGGCGACCCCGGTCCTCTGCCGGACGGTGGGGCTGCGCTCGCCGGTCGACGTGCGCGCGCTGTCCTGGTTGCGCGCACCCCGACAGCTGCCACCGACCCTGCTCATCCACTCCACCGGCGACACCACGGTGCCGTTCTCGGCCAGTCAGGAGTTCGCCGACGCCCACCCCGGCACGGTGACCCTGGCGGTCAGCGAGCCGGCCGAGCACGCCTGGGAGCGCAACGTCGACGCCGTCTGGTTCGACCGCACCATCACCACCTGGGCGTCTGGTCTCGCGCACACCGGAGCGCAGGAGTAGAAGGAGCCATGGGGCAGCTCATCTACGACGGCCGACCGCTCGACCTGCGGATCGACGACCGCGCGCTCACGCACCTGCAGATCGTCATCGTCAACATGCTCCGGCGTGACCACCGCTTCGCGTTCTCGTGGAAGGACGACGTCGTCCACGGCAACGGTCGCAGCACGATCTGGCTGCACCCCAACGTGAGCCTGCACTTCAAGTTCACCGGCAGCCGGGTGCCGTCGATCAACCGCAGCTGGCTCGAGGACCTCTACGCCTCGGCCACCTCGGGGTCGGGGCTCGTGCTGACGCCGGAGCCGGCGGACACCAGCACGGCGGCCGACTCGGCGTGGTCGCGGGCGGTGGCACCGGGCGACGCGGACGACGCCTCGGGGACACCGAGCGGGAGCACCGCGCGCTGATCCCGTCAGCAATAGCACAGCGGGTTGATCCGGGTCAACGGGTTCCGCTCGAACTCCGCACCTCGTACGGTTTCCGTACCGCGGTTCGCTGTCGTCCCCCCGCACCGGCCTGCTAAGGCGCCGGTGCAGGCAGTGTCCGCGGCAGGAGGGGAACCCGAACAGCCCGTGACGCACAGCGAGTCCGGTGCCGACCAACCACCGGTGACCGAGACGAGCGAGGGACGTGAGTCCCGGATCAGGGGACTCCCTGCTCGGGGTCACCGACGCCACGCGTCGGTGATGCGTGCGTCACGCTGCAGGGCTCGCCGGTCCGCCCCCATCGACCGGCGCTCCTCCGGGACCGCCCCGGCCATCGGATTCGGGTTCCGTGGCCGGGGCGGACTCATCACGTCTGGACGCGGATCCGCCGTCACGTCCGTGTGCGGCTCAGTACACGTCGCGCACGTACCGCTTCGCGCGACGCATGTCGGCCAGGTACGCCTGCGCGTCGTCCTCGCCGCGCCCGCGTCCGGTCCGGATGACCTGGAGCAGCGCTGCTTCGACGTCCTTTGCCATGCGTGAGGCGTCGCCGCAGACGTACACGTGGCCGCCGTCCTCGAGCCAGTCGAAGAGCTCCGCCGAGCGCTCGAGCATCCGCGTCTGCACGTAGACCTTCTCGGCCTGGTCGCGCGAGAACGCCAGGTCGAGGCGGTCGAGCACGCCCTGTTCCTGCAGCTCGGTGAGCTCGTCCCGGTACACGAAGTCGGTGTCCCGGTGCTGGTCCCCAAAGAACAGCCAGTTGCGTCCGGTCGCCCCGGACACCGCGCGCTCGTGCAGGAACCCGCGGAACGGCGCGACACCGGTGCCCGGGCCGATCATGATCATCGGGGCCGACTCGTCCGCCGGAACCCCGAACGACGCGTTCGGCTGCAGGTAGACGTCGACGGTGCCGTCCGGGTCGACCCGGTCGGCCAGGAACGTCGACGCCACACCTGCGTACATCCGGTGCGGATCGCCGTAGCGCACCGACGCGATGGTCAGGTGGATGCGGTCCGGGTGGGCCAGCGGGCTCGACGAGATCGAGTACTGCCGCGCCTGCAGCGGCCGCAGGTTCGGCAGCAGCTCGTCGAGTCCCGGGGCGGCCGGGCCGGCGTCGCGGAGCAGGTCGAGGACGTCGCGTCCCCAGAGCCAACGGTCCAGCTCGTGCTTGTCGCCGTGCGCCACGACGGCCGCGAGCTCGCTCGACGGCGCGCGCTGCACCAGGTCGGCGATGAGGTCCTTCGAGGGCGTCCGGATCTCACGGTCGGTCCGCAGGACCTCGGTGATCGGCCGGCCGTCGAACGCCTCGCCGCCGTTCGCGCCGACCTGCTCGAGCAGGTCCGCCACGAAGACCTCGTCGTTGACCGGCACGACCGCCAGGGCGTCGCCGGCCGCGTACTCGATGCCCGAGCCGCCGAGGTCGAACTCGTAGTGCCGGATCTCCTTCGCGCTGCGCGGCGAGGAGAGCAGCCGGTTCTCGACCAGGCGCGACGGGTACGGGTTGCGCTTGTTCCACTGCGACCCCGGCCGGGAGGCACGGCTCGCGCCCGCCCCGCCGGTCGCGCCGGCACCGTCGCCGGCGCCACCGCCCGTGGTCGCGCCGGATGCGGCCGTCGCGCCGGCCTCGGCGGCGAGGCGGTCGAGGACCGCCGCGGTCCACAGCGCGGCCGGGTCCTCGAAGTCGACGTCGCAGTCGACGCGGTCGTGGATCCTGGTCGCGCCGAGCTGCTCGAACCGGGTGTCGAGGAGCTTCCCGGCCTGGCAGAACTCGTCGTAGCTCGTGTCGCCGAGGCCCAGGACGGCGTACTGCAGCCCCTCGAGCCGCGGCACGGTGCTCGCCTGGATCGCGTCCCAGAACAGCCCGGCGTTGTCGGGCATCTCGCCCTCGCCGTAGGTCGAGGTGACGACGAGCACGTGCGACATCTCGGCGAGCTGCTCGGGGGTGACGGCGTCGAGCGCACTGGCGCGACCGCCGAGTCCGCGGGCCTTCGCGCCGGCGACGAGCTCGTCGGCCAGGAACTCGGCGTTGCCGGTCTGGGTGCCGAAGAGCACGTCGATCGTGGTCGTGGGCGCGCTGGCTGCGACCTTCTTGCCGGCGGCGGCGATGCCCGCGATGAACCCGGCGAGCCAGGACTCCTGGGCGGCCGAGAACGGTGCGTCGACGGGGATCAGCGACCCGGTCGGGGGGAGCAGGCTCACGCGGTCATCGCCTCGGTCGGCGCCTGCGGTGCCCGGCGGGCGATGTCCTCGAGCGCCGCGGTGGCGAGCAGCTCGTCGAAGCGGGCCTCGCGGACGCGGCCGTCGTTCTTGGCGTTCTGGTGCATGATCCACCCCGTGGTGCCCGGCGCGTCCATGCTGCGGTTGTTCCGCTGCGTGAGCGCGCGCTTGTAGTCGTCGAGCCGCTTGATCGCGATGAGCGTGGCGAGCTGGTCGTCGGCGAACCGGTCGAGCGTGCCGCGCAGGTACTTCACGACGCGCTGCTTGACGGAGAAGTCCTCGGTGAGCACGAGGTTCTTGACGGCCTCGGCGACCCGCGGGTCGGCGGCGCCGAGCGCACCCGGGACGCGCTCGAGGGCGACGTCCTGGGCGACCCCGAGCACCGTGTACGACGACAGCAGCGAGAACATGTCCTCGCCCTGGTCGCCGAGCGCCGGGGCACGGCCACCGAGCACCGTGCGCTGGTCGCGGTAGTCGAGCTTGAACGCGCGGAGCTTGTCGGTGGCGATCGAGGTCGCGAGCTCGTCGAGGAGCTCGGGCCGGGTCGCCGCCGCGAGGATCTCGCCGGCGTCCTGCGTGAGCAGCAGGGCACGCGGCATGCCGACGTACACGTGCGCGCGGGCGGTGTCCCACTCGGCGAGCAGCCGCTCGGCCAGGGCCGAACCCGTCGCCTCGAGGTGCCACTCGAGCAGCAGGCGGGCGGCGGCCTCGTGGAACGCACCGCGCTCCGTGTCGGTGACCGGGAACACCAGGAGCGAGTCCGTGCTGGCACGCTCGGCGACCTGGCCGGAGGGGTCGTACTGGTACAGGAACCCGCCGGACATGCCGTTGCCGAGGCCCTTGCCGAACGCGCCGAGGTTGAACACGGCGCCGCCGGTCATGTACTCGCAGCCGAAGTCGCCGAGGCCCTCGACCACGGCGGTCGCGCCGGAGTTGCGGACGGCGAACCGGTCGCCGGCCTCGCCCTCGACGAAGGTGCGCCCACCGGTGGCCCCGAACAGCGCGAAGTTGCCGACCAGCACGTTGCCGCCCTGTGCGGCGCTGCCGCCGCCGGGGGCGCGGACGATGATCCGTCCGCCGCTCTGGCTCTTCCCGACACCGTCGTTCGCGGTGCCGGTGTGCTCGAGCACGACGCCGTCGTTGTTGAAGACGCCGTAGGACTGCCCGGCCGATCCCTGCGTGCGGATCGTGACCGCGCCGTCCACCAGCCGGCGGCGTCCGCGGTCGTCCGTCGTCACGGCGGGCAGGCCCCGCACGTCCTCGGCGCCGAGCTCGTGGTTGAGCAGACGCTCGAGGTCGATGCCGAGCTGGCCACCGACCGACTTGTCGGCGTTGCCGAGCAGCACGCCGTGCACGAGCACGTGCTCCTGCGCGTGGTCGACGAGGGCGGTGCGGACGCGCTCGAGCAGGGCGTCGTCGGTGTGGAAGTCCTTCTCCAGGTACTCCGGGTCCGCGACGACCTTCTCGGGCACCTGGGCGAGCAGGGCTCGGGCGTCGAGCCGGCCGACGCTCGCCGGGTGGTCCAGGAGCTGCAGCAGGTCGGTCCGGCCGCGGGCCTCGCGCAGGGAGCGCAGGCCGAGACGGGCCAGGATCTGCCGCACGTCGTGGGCGATGTTGAGCAGGTACTGGGCGAGCGCGCGGGGGTCGCCCTCGAACGCCTCGGCGTTCGTGGTCAGGCCCGCCGGGCACTTCACGTTGCAGTTCTTCGCCATCACGCAGCCGAGCATCATGAGCGCGGTCGTGCCGAACTCGAAGCTGTCGCCGCCGAGCAGGGCGCTCGTGACGACGTCGCTGCCGGTCTGGTGCGCACCCGAGCAGCGGAGCGTGACCTTCTGGCGCAGGCCGTTCGCGACCAGGGCCTGGTGCACCTCGGCGACGCCGATCTCCGCGGAGCGGCCGGCGTACTTCAGGCTGGTGACGGCCGCGGCGCCGGTGCCGCCGGTGTTGCCCGCGACGTTGATCACGTCGGCGCCGGCCTTCGCGACGCCGACCGCGATGGTGCCGATGCCCTCGGACGAGACGAGCTTCACGATCACCCGGACGCGGGCGGCCTTGCAGTCGTGGATGAGCTGCGCGAGGTCCTCGATCGAGTACGTGTCGTGGTGCGGCGGCGGCGAGATCAGCTCGACGCCGGGCGTGCCACCCCGGGCCGCAGCGATGTCCACCGTGACCTTCGGTGCGGGCAGCTGGCCACCCTCGCCGGGCTTCGCACCCTGGCCGATCTTGATCTCGAGCTCCTCGAGCATGGGGTCGGCGAGGTAGCCGGCCCAGATGCCGAACCGGCCCGAGGCGAACTGCTTGATGCGCGAGCCGCGGATGGTGCCGTAACGGGAGTGGTGCTCGCCGCCCTCACCGCTGTTCGACATGCCGCCGACCATGTTCGTGCCGTGCGCGACGGCCTCGTGGGCGGTGGCGACGAGCGCGCCGTGGCTCATCGCGCCGGACGCCAGGGTCCGGGTGATCTCGTGGGCCGGCTGCACCTCGTCGAGCTCGACGCTCGCCGGGGCGCTCTGCAGCAGTGCGAGCAGGGCGACGGCCGCACCGGTGGCGCGGAGCGTCACCCCGGTGTCGTCGACGGCGTCGACGTCGATCTGTCCGGGGTGGAGCAGCGCGAGGCCGTCCGCCAGGGCCGCGTGGCGCAGTGCACCCGTGGTCCCCGTCGACGTGAGCTCCAGGCGGAACCGCTCCGTGCCTCCCGGCAGGTCCTGGTCGTCCGACGGACGCGAGCCGGAGAGCCCGCGCACGGTGACGCTGGCGTTGCCGCTCGTCGAGAAGCGGCCGAGCTCGCGCGCGAAGTCCTCGGCCGTGTCGATCCCGGTGACGTCCGCGGGCAGCGCGAGCACGTCGCGGAGCGCGGCGGGGCGGCGGGACCGCTCGTCGTGGGTCGTCTGCAGGAACGTGACGTAGCCCGGCGTGATGCGGTGCGCGTCGATCTCGGCGTCGCTCAGCCGGTCGTACCCGGTGTTCCGGTACGCGGCGTCGGTGATGCCGAACGAGTCGTCGAGCTGGCCGAGCGTGAGCAGGCGCAGCGCGTCGGAGTCGCCGGAGCGTTCGAAGGCCGGGCGCTCCTCGGTCATGCCGCCGAACCCGCGGACGCTCGCGACGCCGAACGAGTGGCCGGCGCCGTCGGAGCGTTCCTTGAACAGGCCGAGCAGCGGGACCTGGCCCTCGGACGCCACCGAGCGGGCACGCTCGTGCCAGTCCGTCGCCGCCTGGGCGATGCGCGCGAAGCCGACCCCGCCGACCGGTGCCTGCATGTGCGGGAAGATCCGCGCGAGCACGTCGTCGCCGGTGTCGAGGTAGTTCGGCTCGAAGAACTCGCCACCGATGTAGCTCTCGGCGGTGCACAGGCCGACGCGGCCCATGGTCTTCGCCAGGGCCTTCTCGGCGGCCTTGCGGAACTGCTTGAGCGCCAGGTCGGTCGCGGTCAGCTCGCCGGCGGGTGCGGGTGCGGCGGGGTACTTCTCCTCCGCGCGCAGCCGAGCGCTCAAGCTGTACACAGCGGCGGCACCGAAGCCCAGCGCGGTCGCGACGTGGTGTGACGATGGCAGCTGACCGCTCTCCGCGACGACGGACACCCGCAGGCGCAGACCGGTCTCGATGAGCCGCTGGTTGACGGCGGCCACGGCCAGGATCACGGGGAGGGGCGCATGGGTCGACGACACCTCGCGGTCGGTCACGACCGCGATCCCGCCACCGCGCGCCGCGAACGCCTCGATCGCGTCGCACAGCGCGTCCAGCGCGCCGCGCATCGCGTCGGCGTTGGCCTGCTCGTCGGCGGGCACCGGCACGTAGAGCATGTCGAAGCGCTCGAGCGGCACGATGTCCTGCTCGCGCAGCCGCACCATGTCGAGGTGCCCGAGGATCGGCGACTGCACGACCAGCTGACGCCCCGTGGTGCCCGTGCCGTCCGGCTTCGCGCCGAGTGCCACGCGCATCGACATCCCGTCGGCCTCGCGGATCGAGTCGAGCGGCGGGTTCGTCACCTGGGCGAAGCGCTGCGAGAAGTACTTCGCCATGCCGCCCTCGGTGTCGCTCAGGGCGTTGATCGCGTTGCCGTAGCCCATCGCCGAGATGCGCTCCGACCCGTTCTGCAGCATCGGGTCGAGCATGAACCGGAAGCTCTCCTGGTTCAGCGAGTACGCCACGTACCGGCCCGCGAGCGACAGGTCGCCGTCGTAGCCCAGGGTGGACGTCGTGCGCTCGTAGTCCGGAGCGGGCACGTCGTCCAGGTTCACGCGGGCGGCGTCGAGCAGGGTGCCGTAGTCACGGCGGGCCGCGAGCATGTGCAGCACCTCGCCCGTGCGCATGCGGGTGCCGGTGCGGTGGTCGACGACGAGCATGCCGCCGGCCTCGATGCGGCCGCGGTGCACGACCTCGTCGGCGTCGAACTCGACCTGGCCGGCCTCGGACGACACCATCAGGTACTCGGCCGTCTCGACGGTGCGCAGCGGGCGCAGGCCCAGGCGGTCCAGGCGGGCGCCGACGACGTCGCCGTCGCTGAAGATCACGGCGGCGGGACCGTCGTTCTTCTCCTCGTACAGCGAGAAGTACTCGAGCATGTCCCGGACGTCCGGGGTCAGGGTGCGGTCGTTCTCCCACGCCGGCGGCATGAGCGAGACCACGGCCTCGATGATCTCGAGCCCGTCGTCGAACACGCGGCTCTGCAGGGTCTGGTCGAGTCGGCTCGAGTCCGACTGCCCGGGCGGACGCACGATGCTCCGGGTGCGGGCCCGCGCGAGCGCCTCGTCCGACAACCGGTTCTTGCGGTCGGTGTTCAGCTCGCCGTTGTGCGCCATCAGGCGGAACGGCTGCGCCATCGTCGGGTGCGGCTCGGTGTTCGTCGAGAACCGGGTGTGGAAGTACAGCGTCCGCACCGAGTGCCGGGGGTCGCGCAGGTCGGTGAAGTACCCGATCACCTCGCCGGAGTTCAGCCGGCCCTTCAGGATCTGGGTCCGGGCACTGAGCGACAGCGGGTACAGGGCGGCGTGCTCGGCGCGCTCGGCGGCGGCCTGGGCGTAGGAGACCGCCTCGATGGCGAGCAGGGCGCGGTTCGCGGCGGCGTCGACCTCGGTGCGGTCCCAGTCGGACGGAGCACGGAAGACCCACTGCACGATCGGCAGCTGGTACTGCTCGGCCTCGGGGCGCGCGACGGAGTGGTCCACCGGGACGTCACGGACCAGCAGCAGTTCGAAGCCCTCGGCCGTGATGGCGTCCGTGACGGTCTGCTCGGCGCGGGCGCGCTCGTCGGTGCCGTCGGCTCGGTCGCTGCTCGGCACGAAGCAGTTCGCGACGCCGAAGTGCCCGGCGCGCAGCTGCTCGCCGGTGATGGCGCTGAAGAACTCCACCGACAGGTCGATGCTGACGCCGGCGCCGTCACCGACACCCTCGGCGGACTTGCCGCCGCGGTGCGGGATGGAGCACAGCGCTTCGTCGCCCTTGCGGATGACGTCGTGGCTCGGCGTCCCGTCGAGACGGGTGATGAAACCGACGCCGCAATCGCTCGATTCGCGGGCAGGGTCGTAGAGACCGAAAGAGGTGGGGTTCACGTGCGGGTCCAGTGGGGCGTTGCCGGCAGCGGACGGCGCGGGCTGCATCGATGGAGCGCTCGCCGCGGGCAGACCGATGGTGGCAGTCGGGCCCTGTGGGGTGGTGGTGCGGTAGGGCGATGCTACGGCTTGGTATACCGACCGTGCAACACGGGTGGTGCGGGGCGCGGCGCGGGGCTCTCCGGCTGGTGCGGGGTCGATCCCTCGGCGCGAGGTCGCAGCGCCGCACGGAGCGGACGACCTCGCACCGGATGGGCGACGCGGCGGGCAGCTGCCGTGCTGCTCGCGGTGTCAGGCAGCGCGGTCGCCGGTGCGCTCGGGGGTCGCGATCGGTTCGGTGACCGCCGTGCTGGCGTCGGCGGCCGGGGTGGTGCCGGGGCGGATGAGCTCCGGGCGTCGGCGACCACGGAACACCCACGCCTTGAACAACACGAACCGCACGCCCGTCGCCACCAGGTTGGCCGCCGTGAGCACCGCGATCTCCGCACCGTGCGAAGCGCCCGGTACCGACGCGTGCAGCACCACCAGCGATCCCGACGTGATCGCCCAGGCGATGCCGAACACGACCAGGCCCTGCACGTGGTGCCGACCCGCTCCCGCACGGCCCCGCACCCCGAACGTGAACCGCCGGTTCAGTGCGGTGTTGCCGATCGCCGTGACCAGCAGCGCGAGGAAGTCCGCGGTCTGGGCGCCGATCGCCGGCCGGAACAGGGCGTACAGGGCAGCGAACGCCAGGGTCGAGAGCACCCCGATCGCCCCGAACCGCAGGACCTGCCGCAGGAACCCCACGCTCGGTGGGGTGAACGGCCGCCGACCGATCGCCGCGTAGACCGTGCTGATCGGCACCCGCCCGGTGGCGATGTTCCTCGACACCCGCCACATGCCCTTCAGGTCCTCGGTCGCGGTCGACGCGATGTGCACCGAGGAGTTGACGTCGTCGACCCAGTCGACGGGGACCTCGTGGATGCGGAGTCCCGCGTGCTCGGCCAGCACGAGCAGCTCGGTGTCGAAGAACCAGGCGTCGTCCTCGCACAACGGCAGCAGGTGGTCGGAGGCGGCCTTCGTGACCGCCTTGAACCCGCACTGCGCATCCGAGAACGACACCCCCATCGTCGTCCGGAGCAGCAGGTTGTACGAGCGCGAGATGAACTCCCGCTTGCTGCCGCGCACCACGCGGGACGAACCTGCCAGCCGGGTGCCGATCGCCAGGTCCGAGTGCCCCGACAGCAGGGGTGCCACGAGGGGTTCGAGCGCGGCGAGGTCGGTGGACAGGTCCTCGTCCACGTAGACGAGCACGGTCGCCGGCGATGCCGCCCAGACCTCCTTGAGTGCCCGGCCCCGGCCCTTCTCGGGCAGGTGCACCGCGTGCACGCCCGGGAGCATCGCTGCGAGGTCGTCGGCGATCCGGGCGGTGTCGTCGGTCGAGGCGTTGTCCGCGATCGTGATCCGCCACGAGTGGTGCAACGACGTCCGGCAGAAGGTGTGGAGCCGTCGGACGTGGGCGGCGAGTGTGTCCTGCTCGTTGTAGCAGGGGACGACGATGTCGATGTCGAGGGGCTGGTTCGTCTCCGTCATGCCGCTCATGCTCGGCAGCGGGGCTACGGGGGCCGAGGCAGGGCGCTGTGGCCCGGGTAAGAACGAACACCACGTGAACGCAGCGGACACGACACCTGTTGTCCGGATACGTTCGACGCACGATGACGACCGAGCGCGACGACGCACGACGGACGGCCGTGCTGCTCCCCGGGGAGCGGCTGGGGCTGGCGCTCGACGAGCGGTGTCCGGAGTTCACGGAGCTGCTGCTCGCGCCACCGTTGCACGGCATCCGACCCGACGGGCACGACTGGCTCCGGCGTCGGTACGAGCAGATCGTCCCGCTCGTGCTCCCCGCGGCACTGCGCGCGGTCGAACGTGGGGAACCACTCGACCCGGAGTGCCTGGTCCGGCTCCGCGAGGTCGCAGCCGCCAGCGCCGACGACCCGCAGGTCGACGTCTCGGTCGTGCTCCGCGGCGCCCTGCCCGCGATCCGTGTCTTCGCCCTCGTCATGCACACGGCCACCCGCGAGCACGCGACGACGATCGACCACGCCGGCCGGACGATGCTCGCGATGAGCCGGGCATCACTCGTGGCGCACGAACTCGGCTCGTGCTGGGCGGAAGCCTGGGCACAGCACCGCGGAGGGGCATCGGCGGACCCGACGACCGCACTCGGCACCGACGACATCGACCTGGTGGCATCGGCGCCCGGCCTGGACGAGACCGAGGAACGGATGCTGGCGCTCGCCGCCCGCGGGCTCTCGAACGACGCCATCGCCAAGGAGACCGCCTACAGCCGACAGGCCGTCGCCTGGCACCTCGGCCGGCTGATGAAGTCCTGGAACGCGCCGAACCGGACGGCGCTGGTGTCGGTCGCCTTCGTCCGGGGCTGGATCCGGTCTCGGAGGGACTTCAGGCTGGCTGCACGCAACCGGCCGTCGGCGATCGAAGCGGCGCGCGCGGACGACGACGCTCCCTGAGTCCGACAGCACACGGCGACGCCCCCGGAGACCGAGGTCCCAGGGGGCGTCGCCGATGAACGGGGAAGTCAGCCGCCGTTGACGTGGATGACGTTGTCGATGCGCTCGATGTTGCCGAACACACCCCAGTTCAGCCAGCCGCCGTCACCGTTGTTGGTGACCTTGCCGGGGCCCTTGAACCAGTAGATGACGTAGTTGCCACCCTTGATGTCGATCGACTGGGCGTCCGCGACGTCGCCCTCGACGGTGATGTCCTGGTTCTTGTTGACCACCGCGACGGTGAGGCGGTCGGGGTTGCCGGCGTTCCAGTAGCCGACGTCGAGCGCCGCCTGCACGGCACCGCCACGATCGCTCTGGTCGTTGACGGCGTCCTTGATCGCGTTGACGATCGCCACCGGGTCGAGGTTGACGTTGACGTTGCCGCCGACGGACGACGAGGTGCTGGGCGGCGCGGGCTCGGCGGCCTGCGCGGGGGCTGCGACGAACGCCCCGGCGATGACGGCGCCACCGAGGGCGGTGCCGGCGAGGAGCTTCACGGACTTGCGCTTGAACGAGTTCATGATCGTGTTTCCCATCTCTGCAGTGGTGACCCGTTCGGGTCGTCTTGCTCGGACAGGACCCAGCCTGCGTGCGCTGCGATGCGGATGCACGCGATGGGGCTCGACGTTGGTCGATCGTCTGACGATCCGGACGACGCCCGGGTTTCGTGCTCAGCGACACCTCACGCGGTCGGCTGTGCGTGAGGTGTCGCACAGCGCGTGAGAACGCGTCCGAGCGCCCCGCTCCGCCCCGCTCCGTGACGCTCTCGGTCAGCGGGGCAGCAGGATCTGCACGATCGCGACGACCACGAGCGCCGCGATCGGGACACCCGCGATCCAGGCTCCCGCCCGCATCTGCGTCCGGCGGATCGTGGGCGGTGCGTGCGAGGACCGCGCGAACTCGGTCGCGGCCACGAGCTCCGGCGCCGCGGCGGGCGGAGCGGGTTCGGGCTGGGGGCGGTCGTCCTCGAACGCCGGGACCTCGACCACCAGGTCGGTGGGGTCCGGGCGGCCCGGGAGCTTGTCGTACGCGTTCGTCACGGGGCCTCCTCGTCCGGCGTTCTCCGACCAGTATGCGACCCGGGCGACCCGGGCGGCACTCGGTGAGCAGGAGATGTCGAGCGCGGTCGCGGCACCCGACGTCGTCTGCTCACGAAGCTTCCCCAGCGTCCGCAGTGACCTCCGTCGACCCGCCGTCAGCCGAGGCCGGCAGGTCCACGGTGAACGCGGTCCGCCCGGGCTCGGACGCGACCCGCACCGCGCCGCCGTGCGCCACGACCACGGCCCGCACGATCGCCAGCCCGAGTCCGCTCGTGCCGTGCTCCCGTGAGCGCGAGGCCTCGCCTCGGGTGAACCGGTCGAAGAGCGTCGGCAGGGACTCGGCGGGGATCGGCGGCCCGTCGTTCGCCACGACGAAGCGGACAACGGCACCATCAGACGCAGACGCAGACGCAGACGCAGACGCAGACGCAGACGCAGACCCCGACGCAGGCGCGGACGCAGACGCCGACCTCGACCCGGGCACCGACTGCAACGACACCACGACGGCAGTCCCGGGCGGCGTGTGCGTCCGGGCGTTGGTCAACAGGTTCGTGACCACCCGTCGGAGCTGCACCTCGTCACCGGCCACGCGCACCGGCTGGTCGTCCACGATCTGCAGCGTCCACCGGTGGTCCGGCGCCGTCGCGCGGACGTCCATGGTGGCCTCGACCACCAGCGACGTCAGGTCGACCGGCTCGCGGACGACCTGCGCGGCCGGCGCCCCCGACGCCAGGGCCGAGGCGTCGAGCCGTGCGAGCAGCAGCAGCTCGTCGACGAGGTCGCCCATCCGGACGGCCTCGCGTCCGATCCGGTCGACGTTGCGGTGCACGGCGTCCAGGTCGGAGGTCCGCTCCGACAGCTCGGCGTACGCCCGGACGGTGGCGATCGGGGTCCGCAGCTCGTGCGAGGCGTCGGCGACGAACGTCCGCATGCCGGCCTCGGCGTCGCGACGGACGGTGAGCGCCTGGGCGACGTGACCGAGCAGCCGGTTCAGCGCGTTGCCGACCTGCGCGACCTCGCGGTTGGCGCGCAGGTCGGAGTCGGAGACGCGGACGGGGATGTCCGGGTCGCCGCGTTCCAGGTCGAGTGCGGTCACACCGGACGCCACCGCGGCGACCCGTTCGAGCGGCCGGAGCGATCGGCGGACGAGCACCGTGAGGGCCCACGCGGCGACGGCGAGCCCGAGCACCGTGACGACCCCGATGACGAGCAGCAGTCGGGCGATCGCGGCGTCGAGGTCACCGAGGGGGAGCGCGGTGACGAACACGTCGCCGTCGTCGCCGACCGCCTGCACCCGGTAGTCGCCGAGTGCGCCGAGTTCGACCGTCACGGGGTCACGGCCGGTCTGGACCGCTGCGAGCGTCCGCTGCTGCGCCGCGGTCAGGCGGCGCTGGTCACCGTCCCCGTCGGTGTAGCCCCCGAGCACCACGTCGCCGTCGCGGACGATGGCGATGACCGTGCCCGCAGACTGCCCCGGCGCACCGATGAAGGCGTTGTCGGGATCCGGCAGATCGTCCGACGAGGACGAGGACGAGGACGAGGACGAGGACGACGACCCCGGCGGCGGCCCGGAAGCCCCCGGCGGCGGTTCCGCCCCGTCCCGTCCGCCGACGGTCCGCATCGCCGCCGTCGACAGCTCCGCGTCGAGCCGGTCGACCAGGTACCCCCGGAACGCGACGACGGTCACCGCCCCCACGACGACGTTCGTCGCCACGAGCAGCAGGGCCATCGCCGCCACGATCCGCCAGCGCAACGACGGCACACGCCCGGTGCGCCCGGGGCGGCTCACGTCGCCGGCCGGAGCACGTACCCCGCCCCCCGGACGGTCTGCAGCATCGGCTCACGTCCGGCGTCGAGCTTCTTCCGTAGGTACGACACGTACATGTCCACCAGGTTCGACGACGTGCCGAAGTCCATGCCCCAGACGCTCGCCAGCAGCTGCTCGCGGGACAGCACCCGGTTGGCGTTCCGGGCCAGGTGCCGCAGCAGCTCGTACTCGGTCGGCGTGAGCTCGATCGGGTCCCCGGCACGGCTGACCGAGCGGGCGTCCTCGTCGAGCCGGAGGTCCCCGACCACGACCTCGGCGCTCGCCCCGGCGGCGGCGACCCGGGTCGAGGTGCGCGCCAGGATCCGGGCACGGACGAGCAGCTCCTCGATGCCGAAGGGCTTGGTCAGGTAGTCGTCGCCGCCGCCGGTCAGCCCGGCGAGCCGGTCCTCGGGGGCGTCGCGTGCGGTGAGGAACAGCACCCGCACGCCGTCGCGGGCGTCGCGGAGCCGTTCGAGCACCTCGAACCCGTCGATGTCCGGCAGCATCACGTCGAGCACGATCACGTCGGGCTGGAACTCCCGGGCCGCGAACAGCACGTCGCGCCCGCGGTGCACGGACCGCACGGCCCAGCCGTCGCCCTCGAACGCCAGGGCGACGGCCTCGGCCAAGGCGTGCTCGTCGTCGACGACGAGGGCGCGGACGGGGGAGCCGTCGGTGCGCTGCAGCGGGGTGCCGGGCATGTCCCGGAGCCTATCCACCGCGCCCTCGTCGCCGGTCACTCCGTGCTGCTCAGGTCGTAGACGGTCTGGCCGCCGACGGTCGTCGACTCGTAGTTCGCCGCGACCCACTCCTGGATCGCCGACGCGGTCGACGAGCCGCCGCCCATGCCACCGCCGGAGCCGGACGACACGTAGTACCCGATGTCGCCGTCGGCGACGTACGCCTTGAACTGCGCGAGCGTCGGTGCCGGGTCGCTCGACCATCCCCCGATCGCCATCACGGCGGTGTCGGTGTCGAGTTCGAGCTGGGCGGCCGACTGCGATCCGTTCACCGCGGCCACCCACTTCGCGTCGGATGCCTCGAGCAGCTCCTGCAGGGCGGACGAGGTCGACGCGCCCTCGCCACCACCCCCGGCCTGGAGGCCCATCCCCGACCCGTCCTCGGAGGTCGCGTCGTCCGTGCCGTCCTGGTCACTGCCCGGTGCCGTGCCGGACGTGCCGTCCGGCATCTCCGGGGCCTCGCCGGACGCCCCCTCCGGCGGGGTCCCGCCGGGGCCCTGCTGGGTGTCCGACGTGCTGTCGGAGCCGCCGTCGTCGGAGCCGGAGGCCGACCCACCCGGTCCGCCCGTGCCTCCCGGGAAGCCACCGGTGCCGCCGCCGCCCGTCCCGCCGGAGCTGCTGCCCGCCGGACCGACGCTCGGGATCGAACCGGAGTGCGCGACGGTCGTCGTGGCGAGGGCGTAGGCGGTGGTGCCGGACAGCCCGAACAGGGTGCCGGCGAGGACACCGACCGTGACGAGCCTGCGCAGCGACGGCACACTGCCGATGACGATCAGTGCTGCCGACAGCAGCCCACCGGCGAGCATCACCCAGCGCAGCCACGGCAGCCAGGTCGGGTTCTCGTTGAGGAGGCACCAACCCCAGAACGCGGTCACGCCGATCATCGCAGCGAGGCCGAGGCGGCCGACGAACCGGGCTCGTGCGTGCCAGAGCAGGGCGCCACCGGTGCCGACGAGTCCGGCGATGGCCGGGGCGAGGGCGACCGTGTAGTACGGGTGGATCGTGCCGGACATGTACGAGAACACGAGGCCGGTGACCAGGAGCCAGCCGCCCCACAGGACCAGCCCGGCGCGTGCGGGATCGGCCAGGTGCCGACGGCCGACGACGACCAGACCGACGACCAGGGCGATGAGCGCCGCGGGCAGGAGCCACGAGATCTCGAGCCCCATCTCGGACGAGAACAGGCGGTTCAGGCCCGTCGAGCCGCCGAACGAGCCTCCGGCGGTGCCGCCGGTCATGCCGCCGCCTCCGCCGCCGTTGCCCGAGCCCCCGAAGATCCGGCCGAGGCCGTTGTAGCCGAACACCAGGTCGAGGACGGTGTTGTTCGTCGAGCCGCCGATGTACGGACGGGACTCGGCGGGCCAGAGCCACACGGCGACGACCCACCAGCCGGCGGCCACCACGAGGGAACCGGCGGCGATGAGCAGGCCGACCACACGCCGGCCCCATCCGGTGCGGGCGGCGAACAGGTAGACGAGGCCGAAGGCAGGCAGGACGAGTAGTCCCTGCAGCATCTTCGTCAGGAACGCGAACCCGAGGGCGACCCCGGCGAGCGCGATCCACTTCCAGCTGCCCCTCGGCAGCGCCCGCACCGTGCAGTACGCCCCGGCGGTCATCAGCAGGACGAGCAGGGCGTCCGGGTTGTCGAAGCGGAACATCAGCGCCGCCGCCGGGGTCGCTGCGACGACGAAGCCCGCGAGCAGGGCGCCGACGTTCGCGGTGGTGGCGCCGAGTCGGGCCAAGGTGCGGCGGACCGTGCCCCAGACCAGGGCGACGGAACCGACGGCCATCAGCGCCTGGGGGAGCAGCAGACTGAAGCTCGAGAAGCCGAACAGTCGGGCCGACAGCACCATCACCCACAGCGAGGCGGGCGGTTTGTCGACCGTGATGAAGTTCGACGAGTCGAGGGAGCCGAAGAAGAACGCCTCCCACGACTTCGTGCCGGCCTGCACGGCGGCGGCGTAGAAGCTGTTGGCGTACCCGGAGACGCTGAGGTCCCACAGGTACACCACGGCGGTCACGGCCAGGAGCGCCCAGAACGCCGGTCGGAGCCAGCGGGCGTCCTCGCGCTCGCCGAGGAACAGCCGGGCGAGGGGCAGGCGGCGCCGATCCCGGGCGGCACTGCGCGCGGGGTCGCGTCGGTCGGTCACGGGTATCGGGTACGTGGTCATGTCGATGAGCATCCGGGGCGTTCCCCGACTGCTGCACTGCGCCGGCTATGTGCGGGCTAAGGACGCTCGGTGCGCCCCCTCGCACGGTGCGAGGGGGCGGTCTGCCGTGGTGCGAGGTTCCGCACTCGGTGCGAGGTACGCGGGGTCGCACGGAGTGTGGAACCTCGCACCGTTCGTGCGGCGCCCCTCGCACGGTGCGAGGGGTCAGGCGTACCGCTGCGCTGCCCGGAGTGCGGCCCCGGTGTACGAGCCGCCGAACAGGAACACGTGCAGCAGCAGCGGCGCGAGCTGGTGGAGCTCGACGCGCTCCTGCCAGCCGTCGGCCAGCCGTGACTCCCGGTCGTAGGCGGCGAGCACCGTCTCGAGCCGGGGCAGCCCGAACAGCCCGAGCAGTGCCAGGTCGGTCTCCGCGTGCCCGCCGTGGGCGATCGGGTCGATGAGCACGGCGCCGGTCGGTTCGGACGAGTCCGTCGGCCAGAGGACGTTGCCGGCCCACAGGTCGCCGTGCAGCCGCGCGGGTCCGTCCCCGACGAGCGCGGGCTGGGGCGACCCGAGCGTGCCGTCCTGCACGCGCGAGGCGACCCGCTCGAACACGGCTGCCTCGGCGTGGTCGAACCCGCCGGCGTCGACGATGCGGCGGACGAAGTCACGGATGCGGTACTCGGCGAAGAACTCGCCCCAGGTCGCCGGTGCCCGATCGGCCGCGACGAACGGCGTGCGCGAGCGGCCCATCCGCAGCGCCGCACCGCGGGTCCACCCGGTGGGCGGCGCACCCCAGTGGTCGGCACCGGCGGCGTGCGTGTGCGCGAGGGAGCGGCCGAACCGCTCCGCCTGGGCGGCGGTGGGGGAGCCGTCGGAGATCAGCTCGAGGTCGAGCACGATCGGGGTCGGGCGCCCGAGCACGCGAGCGATGCGGGTGCCCCCGGTGTCCTCGGCCTCGGCGAGCCAGGCGAGCCCGGCGGCTTCGGCTGCCGCTTCGTCCGCGGTGGTGAACGTCTTCACGTGCGTCTCGGCCATCGGCCCATCCTGCCGAGGGGGAACCGTCGACCGTTCAGCCGACGGTCACCCGGCGCCCCGGTCGCCCGGCGCCCGGTCACGCGCTCGGCTCTCCCCGCCGGGCCGCGTGCACGACGAGTGCGAGCTGCACCCGGTTCTCGACGCCGAACTTCTCGTAGACGTGCCCGACGTGCGTCTTCACGGTGGCCAGGCCCACGTACAGGTCGGCGGCGATCTGCGCGTTGGACGCCCCGTTCGCCACGGCGAGCGCGACCTCCCGCTCCCGCTCGGTCAGCAGGGCGAGCAGCCGGCGCTCCTCGGCTCCGTCCGGAGCGGTGCCGGCCCGAGGCCCGGCCGGTCCGCCGCCCCGGCCATCGGCCGTCTGGCCCGAGCGGGGCCCGGCCGCGAACGCGATGACCCGGTCGAGCACGGACGGGGACAGGATCGAGCGTCCGGCGGCGACGGTCCGCACGGCCTGCACGAGTTCGTGCGGCGGGGTGTCCTTCAGCAGGAACCCACGGGCGCCGGCCTGCAGCGCTCCGAGCACGAGGTCGTCGCCCTCGAAGGTGGTCAGCACCAGGACGGCCAGGTCGGGTCGTCGGCGCAGTTCGCGTTCGGTGGCGACGAGTCCGTCGCACCGGGGCATCCGGATGTCCATGAGCACGACGTCGGGCGCGGTCGACGCGATGACGCCCTCGGCTTCGAGCCCGTCGCCCGCTTCGCCCACCACCACCAGCCCGTCGTCGCCGCTGAGCAGCATGCGGAGCCCGACGCGCACGAGCTGGTCGTCGTCGACCAGGACGACGCGGACAGGAGCGGTCACGGGGTCCACGGCAGCACCGCCTCGACCACGTGCACGCGTCCGTCGTCGCTGCCGGCGCGGAAGCTCCCGCCGACGAGACGGGCGCGCTCGGCGAGCCCGCGCAGGCCGTGCCCGGCGGTGTGCCCGGAGGCGTCCGCGGGCGCAGGTCCGGCGGCCAGCGTGTTCGAGACCACCACCCGGATCGCCGGGCCGGGGACGGTCTCGACGACGACGTCGACGAGCTCTCCGGGGGCGTGCCTGCGGGCGTTCGTCAGCGACTCCTGCACGATCCGGTAGGCGTGCCGCCCCACGGCCGTCGGTACCGCCGTGCCGTCGGTGTCGACGCGCGCCCGGACGGTCGCACCGCCGGAACGCGCCTGGTCGAGCAGGCCGGGCAGGTCGACGAGCGTCGGCTGCGGAGGCGCGGTGCCGGTCACCTCGTCGCCGCCGTTCGCCGAGGGGTCGCGCAACACCCCGAGGACGTCACGCAGGTCGGTGAGCGCGGAGTGCGCCTCGGCCCGCACGACCCCGGCCGCTGCGGCGGTCTCGTCGGGGGTGAGCCCCGGACCGCGGTACTCGAGCGCACCGGCGTGCAGCGCGACCAGGGACAGCCGGTGGCCCAGGACGTCGTGCATCTCGCGAGCGATGTGGGCGCGCTCCTGCTCGCGGGCACGGTCCTCGCGCAGCTGCTGGTCGCGTTCGAGCAGGGCCGCGCGCTCGCGCAGGGACAGCAGCAGGGCCCGGCGCTGTCCGATCCCGATGCCGATCGCGACGAGCAGGGCGATGCCGACGAGGCCCACGAGCATGATCTGCCAGAGCGGCATGTCATCCACGGGGGGTGCCAGGACGACGTCGTAGAGCAGTGTGGCGCCGAGCAGCACCGCGCCGGCGACGGCGAGTTCCACGGCTCGACGCCGGGTGGCGAGTGACACGAGGGAGAGTCCGGCTGCGCCGACGGCCAGGGTCGACACCGAGCTGAGGGCACCGATGACGACGGTGATCACCAGCGGTGCCCGGTGCCGGAACGGCAGGAGGACGATGGCCACCAGACCGGCACCCACGTCGCCGAGGATCAGTGCGCCGACGTGCAGGTCGCTCCAGCCGCGGGTGTCCATCGACGGCCACACGAGCCCCGCGGTGAGCAGCCCGGTCAGGGCCGCGACGGCGACACGCCAGGTCTGGGACCACACACGCTGCCCGAGCGGCACGGCGGGGAGCGCGGTCGAGGTCATGCCCCGAGCCTAGGGAGCCGTCGGGACGAGCGGATCCGCCGAAGGTCGGAGCTGCCGGAGCTGCCTGACCAGGGGACCGTCCGTCTCAGACCGCGTCGACCAGGGCCCGCGCCAACGGGTGCCACGCACGGGACGACGGCCCGCTCAGCACCAGGGTCCGTTCGAGCCGCCGGGCCATCGGGATCATCACGAGGTCGGGCGGCAGCATCCCGCGGCCCAGGGTCGGCACGATCGACACGCCCTCGCCCCGCTGGATCATCCCGAACATCGTGCTCATCTCCCGCACCCGGTGGGCGTAGCGGAACGGACGGCCGTCGAGCTCGTGCAGCTTCTGGATCTGGTACTCGCAGCCGCCGCCGCCCGCCACCAGGCCGTCCTCGTGCAGGTCGTCGAGGGTGAGCGCAGGCAGTTCGGCGAGGGGGTGGTCGCGGCGGATCACGGCGGCCATCTCGTCCCGCGCCACGACCACGCCACCCGCGGGTGCCGGCGACGGGTCGACGAGCACGGCGGCGTCGACGGTGCCGGCCTCGAGCCACTCCGGCATCTCGTCGTCGTCGCCCTCGTAGACCTGCACGTCGACGTCCGGCAGGGTCACGGCCCACAGCTCGCGGAGCCGCGGTAGCAGGCCCTGGCAGACGGTGGGGACGGCGGCGAGGCGCACGGTGCCGCGCGCCGTGGCGGGCCGGACCACCGCCTCCAGGGCTTCGACCGAGGCGAGCACGCTGCGGGCGTGGGCCAGCAGGCGGTCGCCCAGCGGTGTGGCGGCGGCGACCGTGCCGCGGCGCACCACGGGTCCACCGACCTCGCGTTCGAGCCCGGCGACGGCGTGGGACACCGCGGACTGCCCGACGCTCAGCGCGGCGGCCGCCGCGGTGAAGGACCCGGCGTCGAGCGTGGCGACGAACGCGCGCAGTTGCTGGACCGAGACGGTCATGCGTCCTCCTCATGTCGGCATGAGCCCCATGCGTTTGCCGCATGTCACTCGCTGGTCCGACACTAGGCCACGTGAACGCCCTCCTCTACGCCCTCGTTGCACTGACCTGGGGCTCGAGCTTCCTCTTCGCGAAGATCGGACTCGACGGACTCGCCCCGCAGCAGGTCGCCACCGTGCGGACCGTGCTCGGTGGGGTGACGCTCGTCGTGGTGCTCCTGGCGACCCGTCGCCGGTGGCCCCGGGAGCCACGCACCTGGGCGCACCTGGCGGTCGTCGCGGTGTTCCTCAACGCGGTGCCGTCGTCACTGATGGCGTGGGCCGAGCAGACCGTGCCGTCCGGGCTCGCGAGCATCTACAACGCGACGACGCCGATCATGACGCTGGCCGCGCTCGCGGTGCTCGTGCCGTCCGAACGGCTGCGCGGACGGCAGGTGCTCGGGATCGTGCTCGGCATCGTCGGGGTGCTCGTGCTGGTCGGCCCGTGGGACGTCCTGACCGACCCGGAGGTCCTGGCGAGCGTGCCGGGGCAGGTCGCGCTGCTCGGCATGACGGCGTCCTACGGCATCGGGCTCGCCTACCTGCGCCGGGTGGCCGTGGCGAGCGCGTACGACCCGGTCACACTGGCGACGGTCCAGCTGACGCTGGCCTCCGGGATGCTCCTGCTGGTCGCGCCCGTCATCGCCACCGGTCCGGTACAGCTGGACGGGAGGATCGTGGCCGCGATGGTCGCGCTCGGTTGCGTCGGCACGGGGCTGGCCTACGCCTGGAACACCCGGCTCGTGCAGGCGTGGGGCGCCGGCCGCGCCTCCACCGTCACGTACCTGACGCCGGTGGTCGGGGTGGCGCTCGGTGTGCTCGTGCTGGGGGAGCGGGTGCGGTGGAACGAGCCCGTCGGCGGACTCGTCGTCCTGCTCGGGATCGCCCTGGCGTCCGGGGTGCTCCTCCGTCGACGGGAACCCGCGGCGTCCGCCGCCTGACCGGTCCGCCGGGTCGAGCCTGCCTGACCGGTCCGCCGGGTCGAGCCGTAGGATCGGCGGTGACGACGACGAGGTCGTCGACGAAGACGGAGACCGGCATGCACGACACCCACACCACCCGCGCGACCGCGTCGGTCGCAGCCATCCTCGCCGAGTCGGCGGCACGCTACCCGGACGACGTCGCCGTCATCGTGGGCGACGTCCGCACGACCTACGCCGAGCTGTGGGCGCAGACCCTGGCCTACGCCGGGGCGCTCCGCGCGCGGGGCGTGACCGAGGGGTCGAAGGTGGCGATGCTCGTACCGAACGTCGCGGACTTCCCCCGCGTCTACTACGCCACGCTGGCCCTCGGCGCGGTGGCCGTGCCCGTGCACGCGCTGCTGAAGCGCCGCGAGATCGAGTACGTCCTGCGCGACAGCGGTGCCACCCTGCTCGTCTGTGCCGCCCCGCTGCTCGGTGAGGGCGCCGCCGGAGCCGAGCTCGCCGGGGTCGACGTCGTGACCGTGCTCGCACCGGCGACGACCGACGACGGGTCCGCGGCCGGCCCCGACCGGCTCGAAGCCCTGGCCGCGCAGAGCGAACCGCTCGACACCTACGTGCCGCGGCACCCGTTCGACACCGCCACGATCCTGTACACGAGCGGCACCACCGGCCAGCCGAAGGGTGCCGAAGGGTCACACTTCTCGCTGCTCGAACAGGTCAACACCAACCTGATGACGACGTTCGACATGCACCGCGGGGACGTCCTGCTCGGCGCCCTGCCGCTGTTCCACACGTTCGGGCAGACCTGCACGATGAACACCGGGTTCCGGACCGGCGCGACGCTCGTCATGCTGCCGAAGTTCGACGGTGACACGGCGCTCGCCGCGATGGTCGAGCACGGCTGCGGCATCTTCATGGGTGTCCCGACGATGTACATGGCACTGCTCGACGCCGCGACACGGTCCGAGGCCCGTCCGACGCTCCGGTACGCGATCTCCGGCGGGGCCTCGCTGCCGCTCGCGGTGCTCGAGCGGTTCCAGCAGGTCTTCGACGCGCCGATCCACGAGGGGTACGGGCTGACCGAGACCTCGCCGGTCGCCACCTTCAACCACGTCGGGCAACCGCCGCGACCCGGCACCATCGGCACCGCGGTGTGGGGCATCGACGTCGAGATCGCCGACCCCGAGGTCCGCGACGCGATCGTCATGCTGCCCCACGGCGAGATCGGCGAGCTCGTGATCCGCGGCCACAACCTGATGAACGGGTACCTCGACCGGCCGGAGGACACCGCCGAGGCCATCGTCGACGGGTGGTTCCGCACCGGTGACCTCGGCACGAAGGACGACGACGGGTACCTGACGATCGTCGACCGCACCAAGGACATGATCATCCGCAACGGCTACAACGTGTACCCGCGGCAGGTCGAGGAAGTGCTCGCCACCCACCCCGACGTCGCGATGGCCGCGGTCTTCGGCGTGCCGCACGCCGTGCACGGGCAGGAGGTCGAGGCCGCGGTGGTCCTGCACGCCGGCGCGTCCGTCGAGCCGCAGGTCCTGGTCGACTTCGTCGCCGCCGAGATCGCCGCGTACAAGTACCCGCGGGTGGTGCACGTCCTCGAGGCGCTGCCGCTCGGTCCGAGCGGCAAGGTGCTCAAGCGCGAGCTCGTCGACCGGTTCGGCGTCGAGGTGACGGCCGTTCCGTGACCCCTGCCACGACCGCGCAGGCGCGATCCGTACGCTGACCGGGTGACCGCCAGCCGTACCCCGTCGACCGCGCGCCTGCTGTTCGCGTCGTCGCACCCCGGCCCCACGGTCACCGTGACCGTCCTCGCCGCGGTGATCGCCGCAGCCGTCGGACACCCCGTGTGGCTCGTGGTGCTGGTGGCGCTGACGGTCGTCGCCGGGCAGCTGTCCATCGGGCTCGCGAACGACTGGATCGACGCGGACCGTGACCGAGCCGTCGGGCGGAGTGACAAGCCCGTGGCCAGCGGCCTCATCGCCGTCGGCACCGTCCGTGCCGCCGCGTACGTCACCGCCGGGATCGCCGTGGTGCTCTCGCTGTTCCTCGGGCCGGTCGCCGCCCTGGCGCACCTCGTGCTGGTCGCCGCCGGGTGGGCCTACGACGCCGGGCTGAAGCGTTCGGTGTGGTCGGTGGCGCCGTTCGTCGTCGCCTTCGGGCTGCTGCCCGTCGTGTCCGTCGCGGCCGGGCCCGAGGGGCAGTGGCCGGCGTGGTGGGCGATCGCCACGGGGGCCGTCTTCGGCATCGCGATCCACTGCACCAACGTGCTGCCCGACCTGGTCGACGACGCAGCGACCGGTGTGCGGGGCTTCCCGCACCGGCTCGGGCTCCGTGGCGCGGGGATCGTCGCGTTCGCCTCGCTCGTCGTCGCGGCCGCGCTGGTGCTCGGCGGACAGGTGCTCGGCGACGACCCCGTCCGGGGTTTCGGCGTCGTGCTCGCGGTCCTCGGTGCTGTCGTGGTGGCCGTGCTCGCCGTCGTCGGCGTCCGGTTGGTGCTCGGGGGGCGGGCATCGCGCACCCTGTTCCGGCTGGTCATCGCGTCCTCCCTCGTGCTCGTGATCGAGCTCGGCTTCGCGGGCGCGCGACTCGTCGCCTGACGACGCGGAACACGCTGCGCCTCCGCGCAGACACGCGTCTGCGCGTCTGCGCGCCGGACGCGAGCCGTCAGGCCCAGCGCATCGCGTAGAGCCGGGCCAGGCCGTGCGCGGTCGGCAGGGACAGGGCGGTCCGGAGCAGCGCCTCCCGGCCGGTCGCCGTGACGGGGCCGAGCGGACGGCCCAGTGCCATGTTCACCTCGGCCTGCCGTGCCGCGCGTCGGGCGGCCGCCTGGCGGCGGGCGGCGTAGCCCGGCCACGGACCGGGAACGCCGGTGCGGACGGCACCCACCAGCAGGGGCGCCAGTTCGGCGACGTCGAGCCACCCGAGGTTCATGCCCTGCCCGCCGATCGGACTGATCTCGTGGGCGGCATCGCCGACGAGCACGACCCGGCCGACGCCCACCCGGTCGGCGGCGCGGCGGCGCACCCGGAAGCCGCTGGTCATCGAGCAGGTCGCGGGGTCCGGCACGACGCCGGTGCGCGCCGCGACGAGTGCGGCCAGGCGTGTGACGACCGCGGGGTCCGGCGTGCCCGTCCAGCTGCCCTCGGCCGAGGCGAACGCTTCGTCGTCCGGCACCAGGGCGACGTACCGGCGCCGCGCACCCGGCAGCGGGAAGGACTCGACGACGCCGTCCGGGCCGACGTCGACCAGCGCGGAGGACCGAGCCGACGGGGCCTCGGGATCGGCGAAGTCACCCATCACGTAGCGGTCCGGGTACTCCCGGCCGGTCGTGCCGATGCCGAGCAGGTCACGGACGGCGCTCCGGGCACCGTCGGCCCCGACGACGAAGGCCGCACGGACCGTCACGGTGTCGCCGTCCGGTCCGGTCCCGGTGGCGTCGACGTGGTCGGTGTGCCGGGACAGGGCGGTCAGGGTGGTACCGGTCCGCAGGGCGCTCGGTGCGCTGGCCCGGAGCCGGTCCCGGAGCAGGGACTCGGTGCGGTGCTGGTCGAGGGTGGCCACGTACGGGTGGGTCGGCGACGCGCGGTCGAAGCGCAGGGTGCCGAGGGTCCGGCCTCGGCTGCGGGCAACGCCGGCGTGCACCAGCGACGCCTCGGCGAGCACCGCGGTGTCCAGGCCGATCGCGGCGAACGCGTCGAGGGACGGTGGGTGGATGCCGATGGCCCGCGAACCGGTCGGCGGCTCGGCCCGGCGTTCCCACACCCGGACGTCGACGTCCCGCGCAGCCAGGAGTGCCGCCAGGAACAGTCCGACGGGGCCGCCGCCGACGACGAGGACGTCGACGCGTTCGATGGGCACGTCCGCGAGCCTACGGTGACCGTTCGCCGCGGCGTTCAGTGAGCAGAAAGCGTCGGGTCAGGGGGCCGTACTCGACGTCTTCTGCTCACTCGATGCGCTGCGCGGGCGCGTGCGCGGGCGCGGGCGTGATCGCCGGTGCGGCGTGGGCCGCCGCCCTGCGACCCGCTCGGACCCGTGCGCGGAAGCGCTCGACGGGCACCTCGACGGCGTAGGCGGCGCCGATCGACACGATCACCACAGCGCCGACCAGGCCGACCGTGCCCCAGGGGCCGATCGCGAAGGTGCCGAGCAGCGCGATCACCAGCGGGTGCCAGAGGTACGCCGAGTACGAGACCCGGCGGCCGAACCACGACACCGGCGTCCAGGCCAGGGCGGCGGACACGGGGGAGCGGACCGAGACCAGCCCGCCGATCGTCACCGCCGCGATCAGCCCGGTCAGCGGCAGCACGATGCCGAACGTCGACGCGTGCTGCGTCCAGTCGTCGTCGATCCGGAGCAGCACCCCGACCAGCAGCACGAGACCGAGCCAGGTCGCCATGTGCCCGAGGACCCCGGCGGCCCGCACGCGCACCCGTTCGTCGTCGAGCAGCAGGGCGAGTGCGCAGCCGATCGCGAGCGGCACGACCCCGAGCACGGGCGAGAAGTAGACGTCGGGCGTGGCACCGCCGCTCGGGCTGCGGTAGCTCGCCCACGACGCCACCGACGCTCCGACGACCAGGACCCCGAGCCCCGCCAGGAGCCAGCGACGGCGGACCCGGAGCGCGGCGAGCAGGACCAGCACCGGCGGCCAGACCAGGTAGAACTGCTCCTCCATCGACAGGCTCCACGTGTGCGCGAAGACGCCCTGCGAGGTGTCCCAGAACGCGCGGAACAGGTTGCCCGTGTAGGTCAGCGCGATGAACGCCGCTTCGCCGGACGACAGCGAGGCGCCCTTGTAGTCACCGACCCAGTTCCAGAGCAGCAGCCCGACGACGACGAGCGCGAGCAGTGCCGGGTAGAGGCGGAGCAGCCGCTTCACCCAGAACGAGCCGAGGCGCACCCGCCCGGTGCGACGCCGTTCGCCGAGCAGCAGCGTCGTGATGAGGAAGCCGGACAGCACGAAGAACACCGTCACGCCGATGAAGCCGCCCTCGAACTGCGGCACGTGCAGGTGGTACAGGACGACGACCAGGATGGCGAGGGTCCGGAGCCCGTCGAGCGCGGGTGCGCGGTGCGTCAGCGGAGGTGGTGGAGCCTGCGGCGACCCGGCCTCGGAGTGCGCCGGGGTGGCCGTGCGGTGCTGTGGCTGCGCCTGCGTCGGCGCGTGGGTCAGCGTGGTCGTCGCCATGGTCCCTCCCCGCGCTGCTCGGTTGCGTGTCGCCGACCAGGGTCCTCCTCGCGGGTAAGAGGAGTCTCAACGAGCGGGGTGCGCCAGGCTCGTCAGCGCCGACGTCGAACGACAGTGTGGACGTCGCACGACAGCGACATCGTCGTTCGTTGCACGCGCGCAATGTTGCGAAGCGCGCGCAGCGACCATGTCGCTGTCGTACGACAGCGTCATCGTCGTTCCGCGTCGGCCGGCCCCACGGCCCCGGCCACGCGTCGGCGCCAGCCCCGCGCACCATGCGCCGGCCGGGAGGCCCGTGGCCGGCCCGCACCGCGCCTCCAGGCCGTCGCGCCCCGCGTCCACCGCACGCACACCGTGAGCAGGAACGGTCGGGTCCGACGTGCGGACCCGACCGTTCCTGCTCACCAAGTGGAAACGCGCGCGGCTACTCGGCCTTCTGCAGCTGCCAGGGGTCCGGCTCGCGGTCGCCGTTCGGGCGCACCGGGCGCACGTCGCCGACGATCGGGATCGAGCGCTTCCGCATGAACCACACGTAGCGGACGAAGAAGTGCGTCAGGGTCGACATCCGGTTGCCGGCGCCGAGCAGGCTCGTGATGTGCACGAACACCCAGGCCAGCCAGGCGACCGGGCCGACCATCGTGATCCCGCCGCGCAGCTGGGCGACCGCGGCGTTCGTGCCGATCGTCGCCATGGTGCCCTTGTCGAAGTACTTGAAGCGCTCGGTGGCCTTGCCCTCGAGCAGGCGCACGATCTGCCGCGCCGAGTGCCGGCCGCCCTGGAGCGCGGGCTGGGCGAGCTGGGCGAGGGCGTCGTCCTGCGCCGCGATGTCGCCGGCGGAGAAGATCCGCTCGGCACCCTTCACGCTCAGGTCGTCGTTCACCTGGATGCGGCCACCGTGGGTCTGCGGCAGGCCCCAGCCGGAGACCTCCTTGTGGGCGGCGACACCGGTCGCCCAGATCACCTGCGACGCGGGGATGAACTCGCCGTCCGCGGTCATCACGCCGTCGCGCTTGACCTCGGAGACGCCGGTGTTCAGCCGCAGCACGACACCGCGCTTGCGCAGCACCTTGGCGGCGTAGCGGCGCAGGCGCGGGGCGAACGGCTTGAGCAGCTCGCCGCTGCGGTGCACGAGGGTGATCGAGATGTTGCCGCGTTCGATCTCCGGGTACGCGCCGACGAGCGCCTGGTCGCGGAGCTCGGCGAGCGCACCGGCCATCTCCACGCCCGTCGCACCGCCGCCGACGATCACGATGCGGATCTCGTCGGGGCCCTGGTTGGCCGCCGCTTCTTCCAGCCGGGTGAACAGCTCGTCGCGGATGCGGAGTGCCTGCGAGCGGGAGTACATCGAGTACGCGTACTCGTACGCACCGGGGGTGCCGAAGTAGCTCGTGTTCACGCCGTTGGCGAGGATCAGGTAGTCGTAGTGCAGGTGCTCGCCGTCGGACATCTCGGCGATGCGCTCGTCGGTGCGGATGCCGGTGAGCAGGCCGTGACGGAACTCGGCATTCGACTGGCGGGCCCGGAGCGAGCGCAGGAAGTACGTCACGTCGCCGGCGTTCAGGCCGCCCGTCGCCACCTGGTACATCAGGGGCTGGAACATGTTGTAGACGTGGCGGTCGACCAGGGTCACCCGGACCGGCGCGTCGGCGAGCTCGCGCATGGCGGCCACACCGGCGAATCCACCGCCGACGATGACGACGTGCGGGCGGGTGTCCTGGGTCATGCTTGCTCCGGTGTTCCTCGGGTGCGGATGGTCACCATCGAGGGTACGCGCGGTTTGCCGGGGCGCATGACGGGTGGGGCCGGGAGGCCCGTGGTGCGTCCGTCAGGCGTCGAACCGACCGTAGGTGTTCAGCACGTTCCCCTTGCTCGTCACGGTGCTGTCGACCAGACGCAGGCGCGTGGGTGGATCGGTCGGTTCGAACAGTCGTCGGCCACGGCCGGCGATCGCCGGGTGGATCATGAGCTGCAGTTCGTCGAGGACCCCGGCGAACAGCAGGCTGCGGACGAGCGTGACACTGCCGCACACGGCGATGTCCGCCCCCTCGCGCTGCTGCAGATCGCGCACGAACGCGGGGACGTCGCCCGGAATCCGCGTGCTGTTCTGCCAGGTCAGGTCGTCGCCGAGCGTGGTGGAGGCCACGTGCTTCTCGATCGGGTTGATCCACTGCCCGAAGGGGTCCTCCGGGTGGGCTGGCCACCACTCGGACCACTCCAGGTAGCTGTTCCGGCCGAGCAGCACGGTGTCGGTCCGGGCCATGAAGGCACCCATCGCTGCACCGAGCTCGTCGTCGAAGCTGTCGTACTGGAACTCGTAGGGGTCCTGCACGACGCCGTCGACCGACGTGAACAGACCGGCAGTGGTCTTCCGCATGGGACGGATCGTACCCGCCGTTCAGCTCCCGGTGCCGTCGGTGCTGCTGCCGTCGCTCGTGCCGTCGCTGCTGCTCCCGTCGCTGCTGCCGGAGCCGTACCCGGGGGCCTGGCCGGCGCCGTTGCCCGGGAACCGGTTCGTGCCGGGCACCTGCGTCGTCGACTGCGCCCGGTCCGCACCGATCGCGTGGCCGATGGCGAACCCGACGCCTCCGCCGACGAGCAGCGCGGCGAGCCCGACGATCGCGGCGAGGAGCGGCCAGAACCACGGGGGCTTCGGGCCTGCGCTGCGGCGGTTGGTCGGGCTCGCGGCGCCGGCTGCGGCTCCGTACCAGGGGGTGGTGCCGTTCGGGGCGGTGAAGTCCCAGGCGCCCGGCGTCGTGGCGCCGGCGTCCGCGCGGTACGGCTGCTGCTGCTGTTGCGGCGCGGGGGCGTCGAGCGTGGAGGTCGACGTCGGGGTCGGGGCGGCGCCCCAGCCGGTCGGCGTCGTCGCCCGGTTCGCCGGGTCGGAGCCGTCCGGTTCGTGGCCGTTGGTGGGAGTGGTGTCGCTCATGCCAGGAGTGCACACGGCGCGGCTGTGTGCAGCCGATGACGAGGCTGACCCGGTGCTGCGAACCGCCGCGTAGCCTCGGCTCGTGCGCGCTGCTGTGGAGACCGTCCGGATCGACGGGTTGCCCGTGCGCCTGCACGCGATGGCGTCGCGGCAACCGGTCCGCGACGACACCGACCCCACCGTCGTGTTCGTCCACGGCATCGGGATGTCGCACCGGTCCTTCGCCCGGTCGCAGCGCGCCGTCGCCGCCGAGCACCGCACGATCAGCGTCGACCTGCCGGGGTTCGGCTGGCTGCCCGCGGCCGGTCGTCGGCTGCCCATCGAGGAGCTCGGCGACGTCGTCGTGCGGGCCGTCCGCCACCTGGTCGACGGCGACCTGGTGCTCGTCGGGCAGTCGATGGGTGCCCAGGTCGTGGTCGAGGCCGCCCGGCGCTACCCGGAGACCGTCGCGGCGATCGTGCTCGTCGGTCCGGTCATCGACTCCGAGCGGCGATCGCTCCCGCTGCAGGCGCTCGACCTGGGCCGCGACGGGTTCGTCGAGGGGGTCCGGATGAACGGCGTCCTGGTCACCGACTACCTGCGGAGCATGCGGCAGTACACGCGAGAGCTCGGACCGATGCTCCGCTACCCGACCGAGCAGACGATCACCGAGGTGACGCAGCCCGTCCTCGTCGTCCGCGGTGACCAGGACCCGATCGCGCGGCACGACTGGTCGGCTCGGGTCGCGGCCGCTGCGCCGAACGGCACCTTCGTGGAACTGGCCGGCCCGCACCACGTGCAGGAACGGCAGCCGGACGCCTTCGCGCGCCTCCTCGAGACGTTCCGCAGCGCCGAGCGCCTGGAGGGGCTGCGATGACCCGGCCGGCCACGTCGGGGACGGAGGCGGCGCGGACGGCGCGATCCGGGCCTCCAGGCCGTGTTCCGCTGGTGCGACGCGCGTGGTGGGCCGCACTCGACTGGGGGTACGCCGCCAGGTGGCAGGTCCGGAGCCTCGGCCCGACCACCGCGGACGACTACCGGACCGGTGGCGGGCAGCCCGTCGTCGTCGTGCCCGGCGTCTACGAGACCTGGCACTTCATGCGGCCGCTGATGGACGCGCTCCACGACCGGGGGCACCCGGTGCACGTGCTGCCCGTCCTGCGGCACAACCTGCGGCCCGTGCCCGACTCCGCGCGCGAGGTGATCGCGACCCTGGAGGAACAGGACCTGCGGAACGTGCTCGTGCTCGCACACAGCAAGGGCGGGCTGATCGGCAAGTACGCGATGACGCAGCTCGACCAGCACGAGCGGATCGACCGGATGGTCGCGGTGTCGACGCCCTTCGCGGGCTCGGTCTACGCGCGGCTCGCGCCGGTGCCGCACCTGCGGGCGTTCCGGGCGGCCGATCCGGTGCTGGCGGGGCTGGCACGGGAACTCGACGCGAACGCGCGGATCACCTCGGTGTACGGGGTGTTCGACACGCTCATCCCCGAGGGCAGCGAGCTTCAGGGGGCGACGAACGTGCGGCTGCCGGTGGGTGGGCACTTCCGGATCCTTGGCGATGCGCGGACGCGGTCGGCGGTGCTGGCGGCGGCGGACCCGGGTGGGGGCGGGGGCGGCTCCGTCTCCGGCTCCGGGTCCGGCGGTCTTTCGCGCTGAGCGACACGTCACGGGCGCGCGACGGCGTGAGGTGTCGGTCAGCGCGAAACGGCGGCGGCGACGGCGGCGGCCGTGTCGGCGTCAGCGCGGGCGGTCGGCGACGCTCGCGCGCTCGACGATCCGGTGCGGCACGACGACGGTCTCCGGCGCGGCACCGCGGTCCGCGATCCGACGGGTCAGCAGGTCGAGCGCAGCCGTTGCGAACGCCCGACGGTCGAACGACACCGTGCTGAGCGACGGGATCGCGTACGCGGCACCGTCGACGTCGTCGAACCCGATGACGCTGACCTGGTCCGGCACCCGGACACCGCGGGCGGCGAGCACGTGCAGCACCCCGAACGCGATCGAGTCGGTGAACGCGAAGACGGCGTCGGGCAGGGGGTGCTCGTCGAGCCAGGCCGCGAAGGTCGTCGCCGCGGAACTCGTGGTCCACGCCGGCAGCGGGACACGGAGCGACGGGTCGGGCGTGATGCCGGCGGCGGCGATCGCGGCGGCGTACCCGCGTTCGCGGAGCTCGCTGGTCGCCGTCGCCGCACCCTCGGGTGACGCCCCGACGATCGCGATGCGCCGGTGCCCGTGGGCGATGAGGTGTTCGGTGACCTGCTCGGCCGCCGCACGGCTGTCGACGTGCACCTGGTCGACGTGCTCGGGCTCGACCTCGCCGATGACGACGGTCGGCGGCAGTCCCTCGGTCGAGGCCAGGACGCTCGCGCTGAGCGACACCGGGTTGAGGATCAGCCCGTCCACCAGGTGTGCGCGGGCACGGGAGACCAGTTCGCGTTCGCGGGCCGGGTCGTTGCCGGTCTGCTCGAGCTGCACGACCCAGCCGCGTTCGCGGGCGAGTTCCACGAAGGACTGCGCGAGTTCGGCGGAGTAGGCGCTGCCCATCTCCGGCAGTGTCAGCGCGATCGCTCCGGAGCGGCCGTTCCGTAGGCCACGCGCGGACAGGTTCGGTACGTAGTCGAGCTCGGCGACCGCACGCTCGACGCGTTCCCGGGTTTCCGGGCGCACGACCACGCCGCCGTTGACGACGTTGGAGACGGTCTTCGGGGACACCCCGGCGAGGGCGGCCACGTCCCGCACGGTTGCGCGCATCGGGACGAGCGTAGCGCGGGCGTTCCCGGGCGGTACCCGGCGGTATCCGGCGGTACCCGGCTGGCCGCTGAGGCCGTCGCGGCCGTTGCGGCCGTTGCGGCTACCTCAGCCGGCGACGGCGGCCTCGACCGCAGCGGTCACCTTCGGCTCCAGGAACGGCGCCATGGATCGTGCGTAGGTCTGAGTGACGTGTTGCACCTGTCGGTAGACGACGACGCCGCCGATGACCGAGGGGCAGGTGCCGTCCGCGCAGAACATCGCCGTCGAGTCGATCAGCGTGACGCCCGGAGTGGTCCGCGCGGCCTGCGCAACCGGGTCGTCGATCAGCGCGTCGGCCTCGGAGACGTCGCAGGCGGCGCCGTCGCCGTGCTGTTCGACGCAGCTCGGCACGTCGGACACGCCGCCGATGCCCGGGTCGGGGTTGTCGCGCAGGGCCACGATGCTCGACCCGGCCTGCTGCAGGCGCACCCAGGTCTTCGCGTACTGGCCTGCCGCGTCGTCGCGGACCTGGGGCGTCATCTCGTCGGCGTGCCGGATGATGCCGTGCGGCCACGGCGTGCGGGACATCGCGGCGACGAACACGACGTCGTACCGCTCCTGCTGCAGCCGCTCGAGGGTGTCGGCCTTCCAGGTGTTGCACGACGGGGTCACGAGTGCCCGGGTCATCGGGCAGCCGGAGTGCAGGTAGGTGGTGAGGCTCCAGTGCTTCGCCTTCGCGATGAGCTCGAGGGACGGCACGTAGTTGGCGGCGTGGGAGTCGCCGACGATCGCCAGCCGCACGGTGCCGTCGGGGTCGCCGACCTCGCAGCCCCGGACCGTGGTGTCGTCGCCCGCGACCTGGCACCCGGCGCCGGACTGGTCGGCGAACGCGTCGGACCCCGCCTGCACCGGGCTGGGCGTGATGTCGGCCGCTTCCACCTTCGGGCAGTCCGCCCCGGGCTGCATCGCTGCGGCACCGTGACAGGCTCGGCTGGTCAGCGTGCCGTCCGCGGTGACGGTCACCCCGGTGGCGGCGCCCGCGGTCTCCTCCCGCACCACCGACCAGTACATGCTGGCGGCGGGCACGGCGACGACGAGCATGCCGGCGATCGCGAGCACCAGGACGCCGCGGTGCCGCGGGTGCCGCGCACGCATGCGCTCGCTGGAGAACGCGATCACGGGCTGCTCGATCAACCGGCGCGAGAAGTGGGCGAGGACGAGCGCGACGACGAGCACGATGCCCTTCGCCCAGAGCGGGGTCGCTTCGCCCGTGGGGGTCCCGATCACGAAGGGCATCACGATCAGCAGCGGCCAGTGCCAGAGGTAGAGCGAGTACGACACATCCCCGAGCCACTGCACGGGTCGCAGCCGGTACAGGAACGCCGGGCTCCACGCGGGCTCGGGCATCCCGCCCGCGATGACGAGCGAGACCCCGATGATGGGGATGAGCGCCGTCCAGCTCGGGAACGGCGTCGACGCGTCGAACCGGAGCGCGGTCGTCGCGACCAGGACGAGGCCGGTCCAGCTCATCGCTGCCGCCAGCGCCGCGGGGATCCGGACGCGCTGCAGGCCGAGCCAGAGGAGGCCGCCCGCGGCGAACTCCCACGCCCTGGTCGTGGTGAGGAAGTAGGACGCCGGGGTGTGCGCCGTCGCCCAGATCGAGTACGCCAACGACAGCACGAACACGATGCCCAGCGCGACGGCGATCGCCGGAGCGAGGGACACACCGTTCCGGCGTCGGCGCCGGTACCGCACGAAGGCACAGAACCAGAGGACGAGCGGCCAGACGGCGTAGAACTGCTCCTCGGTCGACAGCGACCAGAAGTGCTGCACGATGCTCGCGTCGGACGCCAGGGCGGAGTAGTCGACGGCGTTGCCCGCGAGCGCCCAGTTCTCGACGTAGAGCGCGCTGGCGATGATCTGCTCGGTGAAGTCCTTCCAGAGCGTCCGGGGGACGAACACCGCGGTCAGGATCACGGTCACGAAGAGCGTCGCCATCGACGCCGGCAGGAGTCGCCAGGCACGTCGAGCGTAGAAGGCCCGGAAGCTGAACCGGCCGGTGGCCAGCGGTTTCGCGATGTGCGCGGTGATGAGGAAGCCCGAGATCACGAAGAAGACGTCGACGCCGACGTAGCCACCGGGCAGCACCTCGGGGAACAGGTGGTAGAGCACCACCGCCCCGATGGCGATGGCACGGACGGCCTGGATCTCGAGTCGCAGCGTCCTGGTGTCCGCTGCACCACCCGGACGGCGAGCGTTGTGACGGGCACGGTGGCGCGCGACAGGGGCGTGTCGCGCTGCGCGCGCCGGCGCGACCGTCACGAGCTACCCCTTGCCTCACGATGCGCGGTCCCTACCGCGCGCCCCGAACATACCGCCGGGGACGGCACGACGCGAATCCGCCTCGCCTCCGAAGACGACGACGACGAAGACGAAGACGACGACGACGACGAAGACGAAGACGAAGACGCGGACGAGCACGCGGACGAGGCCGCGGCTGCGCGACGTCGACCTGGACGGTCACATCGGACTCGCGCTGCGGCGCTCCCGCATCACGCCGGGGTGACCGCCACCGTCCTGCCTGTCCGCACCGACTCCTGCGCCGCGAGCACGATGGACAGCGTCCGCAGCCCGACCCCGACGTCCGGCTGCGGCTGCTCGCCCGATGCCACGGCCGCCAGGAACGTCCGGAGCATCGGCAGGTCGTGGTCGGGTCCGTACCGGAGTTCGATCGGCCGGCCCCCGACCGCGTCGAGCCCGCGAGCAGCCGCCCCGAAGAAGTCCACCGACACCGTGCCGCCGGTCCCGGCGACGTCGAGCGTCAGTCCACCCCACACCGGTGACGTGTCCGGTCGGCTCCACGAGCAGTCGATCGCCGCGATCGTGCCGTCGTCGTACGTGATGGTCACCAGGCCCGCGGTCTCGGCGTTCGCTCGGTCCGCGTGCAGCACCCGGTTGGCGACGGCGGTGACGGACACCGGCGCCGCGCCGGTCAGCCCGTCGATCAGGTCGGCGACGTGCACGACGTGGTCGACGAGGGCGCCGCCTCCGCTCGACCGGACGTCGGTGAACCAGTCCCGGGCGAGCGGCAGCATGCCGTTGTTCGCGCCGCGCACCGAGAACACCGTGCCGAATGCGCCCGAGTCCCGCGTCGCGCGCAGCCGGTCGAACGCCGAGGCGAAGCGCACCGGGAACGCCATCATGAGCAGCACCCCGGCGCGGTCCACCGCATCGCGGATGGCGAGGCCGTCCTGCCACGAGGTCGCGAGCGGCTTCTCGCAGAGCACGTGTGCCCCCGCTGCCACCGCGAGCTCGACGTGCTCGCGGTGCCGGGCGTTCTCGCTCGTGACGATCACCGCGTCCGGACCCCAGGCGAGCAGCTCGTCGACGGAGTCCGCGTACCCGACGCCGAGCGCGCGTGCCAGTTCGGCCCCGCGCAGGTCGCCGAGTTCCGTCCCCGTCGAGGTGCCGTCCGGATCCGTGCCGCGCACCTCGACGTCGGGCATCGCCGCCAGGGCGCCGAGGTAGCTGATGGCGTGCGTGTGGGCGAAGGAGAGCACCCCGACCCGGAGCGTCACCGCGACACCTCCACCGGCTGGCCGGACTCGATCGAGGCGATCGCAGCGTTCGCGATCCGCACCGCAGCGACGCCGTCGTCCACGGTCACCCGGGGCGGTGCACCACCGTCGAACGCGGCGAGGAAGTCGGCGAGCTCCAGGGCGTACGGGTCGTCCGCCGGGTCGACCGTCGGCAGGAAACCGTCCACGGAGGCCGGTGCCGCGAGGTCACTGCGGGTGTCCTCCTCGGCCCGGGACGAGTGCGACAGGCTGCCGAGCGTCCCCGTCACCGAGTACTCGGTCGTGAAGGCGAGGTGCTGCGGCCCCCACAGCCCGGCGACGTGGCTGATCGCACCCGACTCGTGCGTGAGCAGGACGTGCGCCGCCTCGACCGGCTCCGCCTCGGAACCCGCGCGGACGCTCACCGCCGACACCCGGGTCACCTCGCCCGCCACCCAGCGTGCGATGTCGAGGTCGTGGATCATCTGGTCCATCACGATCCCGCCCGACAGCGCGCGGTCGCCGAACCAGGGAACGTGGGTGGGGAAGGCGCCGGACCGCGAGAACCGCAACACCGCCAGGTCGCCCAGGAGGCCCGTGGTCGCGGCCTCGTGCAGGCGCGCGTACGCGGGGAACCAGCGCACCACCTGGGCCGGGTAGAGCTGCACGCCTGCGTCCGCAGCGCGCGCCGCCAGGTCCGCCGCGTCCGCGTCGGTCCGGGCCAGCGGCTTCTCGGAGACGATGTCCTTGCCGGCCGCGATCGCCGCACGGACGACCTCGGCGTGGGCGTGCGTCGGGACCACCACGTCGACGACGTCGACCGCGGCGAGGAGCTCGTCGAGGCTGTCGGCGACGGTGATCGTGCTGCCCTCGGCCCGGGCGGTGTCGGTGGACGCGGCGACGAGTTCGTGGGCGCCCTCGCGAGCGTGCACCACCACGTCGCCCAGGCGGAGCAGCCCGGGCAGGTGGGCGACGGAGATGCCGCCCGCGCCGACGAGCCCGATGCGTTTGCGGGCGGGGGTCTCCGACTGCGACGTCATGGGGTCAGCGTAGGAGATGCGGTGGAACGAGGGGCACGGTCAGCCGAGCCAGCCAGGGGCGGCGAAGAGCTCCTCGAGCTCACGCAGCAGTCGGGTCGTGTGGAAGCCGTCGGCAGCGGCGTGGTCGACGTGCAGCGCCAGCGGCAGCAGCGTCCGGTCACCAGTGGTCCGGTACCCGCCGAGCGTGATGATCGGCAGCAGGTGGTCCCAGCCGTCGCGCACCTGCAACGAGAAGCCGGTGAACGACGCTCCCGGCAGGGTCGAGACGTCGAAGACGTTGCCGGGCCGGTCGTCCTGCGGGAACATCCGGGTGTCGTCCCGGTACTCCGTCATCGTCGACACCGCGGCGTCGTGGAAGGTGCCGAAGTCCTCGTCGTACGGCACGACCAGGGCGGAGAACGTCTCGGTGTCCGGGTGGAACACGGTGAACATCGGGTGGACACGGTCCCACACGGCGGGGGAGCCGTCGTCGAGCAGCTGCATCCGGAACTCGTCGTGCCGGTTCACCACGGTCGCGATCGCCCAGAGCTGTGACGCGTAGGTCCGACGGCCGGTCGCTCGGACGCGCTCGACGAAGGCCGTGACGTCGAGTTCGACGGTCACCTCGTACGCGCACGGCACGCGGTGCCGGTAGTGCTCGAAGTGCTCCCGGCGGGGCCACTGGTCGACGTCGATCGCCCGGAGTTCGGTCATGGCTCCACCCTCGTGCGGGATCGCTTCCCTACGGTGGAGCCATGCCGACGCTCGAACGTGTTCCCGCCCTGGTCGCCACCGGATTCCTCGCGATCCCCGTCGCCGAAGCCCTGGTCGCGTTGCCGACCGAGGTCGTCATGAAGATCGAGGGGGCCCCGATCGACGCCGACCTGGCCGACACCGCCGCGTTCTCGGAGGCGTACGGCTACCCGCTGGCCAGCGGCGCCAACTGCATCGTCGTCGCGGGGAAGCGCGGCGACGAGGTCCGCTACGCCGCCTGCGTCGTCCTCGCATCGACCAAGCTCGACGTCAACCGCGTCGTGAAGCAGCTGCTCGACGTCCGCAAGGCGAGCTTCGCCCCGATGGACGAAGCGGTCGAGCTGACCGGCATGGAGTACGGCGGCATCACCCCGATCGGGCTGCCGTCGTCGTGGCCGCTCTACATCGACGCGCGCGTCCTCGACGCCCCCGAGGTGGTCATCGGTGCCGGTCGTCGCGCCGCCAAGCTGTTCCTGCCCGGCGCCGCACTCACCGCGCTGCCGAACGTGACCGTGGTCGAGGGTCTGGCGACCGAACCGGTCAGTCCGACGGCCGGATGAGGCAGAACGGGTGCCCCGCGGGGTCGAGGTAGACGCGGAACGTCTCCGTGCCCGACCCCGTCGCCGTCGCACCGATCGCGAGCACCGCGGCCTCGCCGTCGTCCAGGTCGTCGACCTTCACGTCGAGGTGGCTCTGCTGCGGCACCGCCTGCCCTGGCCACTCCGGCGCCCGGTAGTCGTCGACCTGCTGGAACGCCAGGATCGGACGGTGGTCGGTGAACGGGAGGGCGAGCTCCGCCCAGTCCTCGTCGAAGCCGACGATCTCCCCGCCGAGCAACTCGGCGTAGAAGCGGGCGAGGGCGCGGGGGTCCGGGCAGTCCAGGACGACGACGTCGAGTGTGCCGATCATGGCCGACACGGTAGACCCATCAGCGTGCGGCGGTCAGCGCCTTCGTGATCCGCTGCAACGAGACGGTCTCGGCGGTCCCGAGTTCCTGCGCGAACAGGCTGAGCCGGAACTCCTCGAGCATCCACCGAGCGTGCACGAGTTCCGGGTGCGCCCCGACCGCGGGCGGGAAGGTGCCGCCGGCATCGGTGTAGCGGTCGGTCGCCACGGTCACCTCGCGCATCCAGGTCGCGTCGCGTCCGGGGTTCTGCAGCAGCTTCTGCACGCGCGCCTCGATGCCCTGCAGGTACACGCGGATGCGGCGCAGCCGGTCGAGCCCCGCGACGGCGACGAACCCCGGGAACACCAGGCGCTCCATCTGCTGCCGCATGTCGCTGAGGGCGGCGAGCAGCGACATCGAGTTCGCCTGCTTGAGTGCTCGTTCGGCGGAGCGCTGTGCGGCCAGGACGGCCGCGACCTCGGACACCGCGGTGAACATCGTGTCGACGACGGAGCCCGACACGGCATCACGGACCGTTTCGAACTCGGCCTTCGTGAAGACGAGGCCGTCCGGGTGGGCGCGACGGATGCCGGCGTCGACCACGGCGGCCAGCACGTCGTCGAACAGCGCGGCGGTCGACGGGTAGGGGCTGGCGGCGAGGGCGAGCTTCTCCTGCGCGGTCAGGTGCGACTGGATGTACGACACGGGCGACGGCACCGCGTGCATCACCAGACGGCGGACCCCGGCGGGCATCCGGACGACGCGGTCGGACGGGGTGGCGAGCAGCTGCACGCCGACGGTCGCCTTCGGACCCGTGCCTTCCTCGACCAGGGACGGGTACGCGCGGATGACGCCGCCGGCCTGCTTGGTGTCGAGGGTCTGCGGCAGGTCCTGGTCGGGCCAGGCGGTGAGTCCGGACTGTTCCAGCGGGCGACCGGCGCCGGCGGAGGCGACGCGAGCCGCGCCTCCTGTCCGTCCCGCGCCCTTCGCCGTGGCGGAGGCGACGCTCTGCTGGGTCCGGTCCTTGAGCTTGGTCTGCAGGGCCGACAGGTCCTTGCCCGTCTCGACCCGGCGACCACGCTCGTCGACCACGGCCCACGTCGGCAGCAGGTGCGCGGGGACACGGGACAGGTCGAAGTCGGACTCGGAGACCGGCGCGTAGGTCATGCGCTGGATCGCCTTGGCGAGGGTGGCGCGGAACGACTCCGTCGGCTCGGTCGGGGCGTCGTCGGGCAGCTCGGCGACGATCTTCTCGGCCCAGTCGGCAGCGGGCACGACGTTCTTGCGGATGTGCTTCGGCAGCGACTTGATGAGCGCGGTGACGAGTTCTTTGCGGAGGCCGCGCACCTGCCAGTCGAAGCCCTCTTCACGCATCCGCGGCAGGAGCGCGAGGGGGACCTGCACGCTGACCCCGTCGTCCTGTGCGCCGGGCTCGAAGCGGTACTGGATGGCGAGACGCTGGTCGCCGCTCCGCCACTGGGTCGGGTACTCGACGTCGTCCTCGGCGGCCTCGGCCGCTGATTCGTCCAGCAGGTCGGACCGGCGCATCGTGAGCAGGTCCGGCTGCTCACGGCGGGTGGTGCGCCACCACCCCTCGAAGTCGCGGGTCGTGGCGACGTCGGCCGGGATCCGGGCGTCGTAGAACTCGTAGACGTTCTCGTCGTCGAGCAGGATGTCCCGGCGGCGGGTACGTTCCTCGAGCTGCTCGAGTTCCTTGCGGAGCTTCCGGTTGGCGCGGTCGAAGGCCTGCTGCGATTCCCACTCGCCCTCGACCAGGGCGTGCCGGATGAAGAGTTCACGGGAGTGTTCCGGGTCGATCCGCGAGTACTGCACGCGTCGGCGCTGCACGATGGGGACCCCGAACAGGGTCACCCGCTCGTAGGCGACGACCGCCCCCTGCTTCTTCTCCCAGTGTGGTTCGCCGTAGGTGCGCTTGAGCAGGTCGCCGGCGAGCGGCTCCACCCAGGCGGGGTCGATCCGGCCGACGGTCCGGGCGAACAGCCGGCTCGTCTCGACGAGCTCGGCGGCCATCACGGCGTCGGGCTGCTTCTTCGCGAGCACGCTGCCCGGGAACACCACGAACCGGGTGTTCCGGGAGCCGAGGTAGTCGCGCTTCTCGCGGTCCCGCAGCCCGATCTGGCTGAGGAGTCCGGCGAGCAGTGCGCGGTGCACGGCGTCACCGTCGTCGGAGCGGGACTGTCCGACTCGGACGTCGACCTGCTTCGCGGCACGGGAGAGCTGCCGGTACAGGTCCTGCCACTCGCGGATGCGCAGGTAGTTCAGGAACTCGGCCTTGCACAGTCGGCGGAACGCGCTCGACGAGAGTTCCTCCTGCTGGTCCTCGATGTGGTTCCAGAGGCTCAGCAGGGTCAGGAAGTCGCTCGTCGGATCGGCGAAGCGGGCGTGCAGCTGGTCGGCGTGCGCGCGCTTCTCGAGCGGGCGCTCGCGGGGGTCCTGGATGCTCAGGGCGCTGACGATCGCGATGACCTCGCGTCCGACGCCTTGCCGTCCGGCCTCGAGCACCATCCGACCGAGCCGGGGATCGATCGGCAGCCGGGTCAGCTGTCGCCCGGACTTCGTGATGCGGCCGTCCTTATCGACGGCACGGAGCTCGCGGAGCAGGTCGAGGCCGTCCTTCACGCCCCGGCTGTCCGGCGGCTGCAGGAACGGGAACGACTCGATGTCCCCGAAGCCGAGCGAGATCATCTGCAGGATCACCGCGGCGAGGTTCGTGCGGAGGATCTCGGGGTCGGTGTACTCGGGGCGTCGGCCGAAGTCGTCCTCGGAGTAGAGCCGGATCGCGATGCCGGCACTGGTGCGGCCCGCTCGACCGGAACGCTGGCTGGCGCTGGCCTGCGAGATCGCCTCGATCGGCAGGCGCTGCACCTTGGCCCGCGGGGAGTACCGCGAGATGCGCGCCGTCCCGGTGTCGATCACGTACTTGATGCCGGGCACGGTCAGTGAGGTCTCGGCGACGTTCGTGGCGAGGACGACACGACGGCGGATGCCCGGGGTGTGCCGGCGCTCGAAGACCCGGTGCTGGTCGGCCGCGGACAGGCGGCCGTACAGCGGCAGGACCTCGGTGCCCGGGTACCGCTTGCCCTCGATCGCGTCCTGCGCGTCGCGGATCTCGTTCTCGCCGGACAGGAACACGAGCACGTCGCCCGGGTCCTCCTGCGCCAGCTCGTCGAGGGCGTCGGTGATGCCCTGCAGGGTGTCGCGGTCGTCGGCTGCGTTGCCGCTGTCACCGGTGCGGGAGTCCGACTCGTCGTCGGCGTCGTCGTCCTGGTCTTCGGCGACGAGGGGGCGGTACCGGATCTCGACCGGGTAGGTGCGGCCGGACACCTCGATGATGGGGGCGTCGTCGAAGTGCTTCGAGAACGACTCCGGGTCGATCGTCGCACTCGTGATGATGAGCTTCAGGTCGGGGCGACGGGGGAGCAGCCGCTTCAGGTAGCCGAGCAGGAAGTCGATCGTGAGGGACCGCTCGTGCGCCTCGTCGATGATGATCGTGTCGTACCGCTTCAGGTCGCGGTCGAAGTGGATCTCGTTCAGCAGGATGCCGTCGGTCATCAGCTTCACGCGGGTCTCGGAGCTGACCTTGTCGGTGAACCGGACCTGGTAGCCGACGAGTCCGCCGAGCTCCCCGCCGCCCAGTTCTTCCGCGACGCGCTCGGCGATGGTCCGTGCCGCGATCCGGCGGGGCTGGGTGTGCCCGATGTGCTCACGCCCGAGCTCGAGGCAGATCTTCGGCAGCTGCGTGGTCTTGCCCGAACCGGTGGCCCCGGCGACGATGACCACCTGGTTGTCACGGATGGCAGCCGCGATGTCGTCCCGCCGCTGCGAGACCGGCAGTTCGGGCGGGTACGTGATGACGGGCAGCGGAGAAGACATGAGCATTCCAGGATACAGGCGCGCCGAGCGGCTGGTGCGTCAGGCGATCTGCTGGGCCAGGGCGTCCGCCGACCGGGACGGCAGTTCGCACACCCGGTCGTGGCAGACGTACGCGGCAGGGTCGAGCACGTCGCGACCCTCGAACAACGAGAACCCCGCCTCGGCCCAGTCGCGTGCCTGCTCCGGCGTGGTGGTGGCGACGACCGTGCCGGGGCGCCGAGCACGGTGTGCCACGGCTCGCATCGGGTCGTCGGTGCCGCTCGTGACGACGACGATCTCGCGCGACGGCCGTTGCAGGGCGAGGGCGACACCGAGGGCGTCAGCGTGACCGAGGGGTCGCTCCGTCCCGGTGCGGGCGCGGTCGGCGACGAGTCGTGCCGCGGCGACCCGCAGTGCCCCGTCGCCCGTCAGCGCCCCGAGCGTCGCGGCGGCCGACGCCAGCGCCACGGTGCCGGACCGCATCGCGGTCTGCGGCTGTTCGCCCGTGGCCGTCCCCGCGGCGGCGAGCACCGGGTCGACGTCGAAGCGCTCGGCCAGGCCGTCGTCGACCAGCGAGCGTGCGACGGTCGCGTAGGAGACCTCGCCCGTCACCAGGGCCAGTTCGAGCAGCCCTTCGGCGAGCAGTCCGACGTCCTCGACGGTGGCCGGAGCAGAGGACGCCCCGCGCGGTGTGCTCGACCGCACCGTCACGTGGCCGTCCTGCACGTGGGCGGCGAGGACCGCGTCGGCCGCTCCCCGCGCGAGCGCGACGAGTTCCGGGTCACCGTGCCGTGCGCCGGCGATCGCCAGCCCCCGGATCGCCAGGCCGTTCCAGCCCGTGAGGACCTGGTCGTCCAGCGGTGGCGGGTCGAGCTTGGCGCGCTCGGCGACCGGTCGGCGGTACCACTCGCCCTCGACCCGACGGCCGTCGATGGTCGACTCGCTGTCCTGCGCGGCGACGAACGCCCCGTCGGCACGGCGCAGGGTGTCCCGGAGGAAGTCCGCGATGCCGCGGGCCTGCTCGGCCCCCGCGACGGCGAGCAGCCCCGCGTTGTCGTAGAGCATCCGTTCGTAGTGCGGCACGCTCCAGTCGCGTTTGGTGGCGTACCGGAAGACGCCGCCGTCGGCGTCGGTCAGCTCGGACGCGCGGATCGCGTGCAACGACCGGTCGAGCATCCCGTCGGCCTCGGCGTCGCCGTCGGCCGCCGCGTCGGCGAGGAACTCGAGCAGCGGTGTGCTCGGGAACTTCGGCGCGCCGCCGAAACCGCCGTAGGTGGTGTCCTCTGCCTGGGACAACTGGTCCGTGACGGCCCGGATGGCGTCGACGGACGGGAGGCCCGGGTCGGCTCCGGCACCGCCCTCGCCCGAGCGGGTGGCTGCGTCCGCCACGGCGCCCTGCCGGATCGCCGTCGCGATGGCCGAGGCGTTCGCGTCGACCTCGTGCCGACGCTCGGTCCAGGCGTCGAGCACCGCGGCCAGGATCTGCCGGAACGCCGGGACCTGCCCGACCGGAGTGGGTGGGAAGTACGTCCCCGCGAAGAAGACGTGGCCGTCGGGCGTCAGGAACGTCGTCAGCGGCCAGCCGAGCTGTTGCGTGAACGCACTGGCCGACGCCATCAGGCTCGCGTCGACGTCCGGCCGTTCTTCGCGGTCGACCTTCACCGACACGAAGTCCCGCCGGAGCAGCTCGCCGATCTCCGGGTCGGCGAAGCTCTCGCGCGCCATGACGTGGCACCAGTGGCACGTGGCGTACCCCACGGACACCAGCACCGGGACCCCGCGCTCGCGCGCTTCGGCGAACGCCTCGGGACCCCACTCGCGCCAGTCGACGGGGTTGTCGGCGTGCAGACGCAGGTACGGGCTGACCGAGGTGCCGAGGCGGTTGTCGTTCATGGCTCCAGCGTGCCCGCCCGCGACTGGGCGGACCACCGCCCGGGGACATCTGTGGACGGGACGCCCGCTCTGCACAGGCCGAGCGGGGAGATCAGCGCTCGAGCCACCCCGTGATCGACGCGAGCCGTGCGGCCACCTGGGTGGGGCTCCGGCCGTCGGTGTCCACCCGGGTGACCGTGTCCGCGGTGGCCGAGTCGAGCCTCCCGGCCGTCCGCGTGCTGTGCGCGAGCTGCGCCTGCGGGACCGCACCACCCGCTCGTCGTGCGAGCCGGTCGGCGGTCGCGTCGTCGGATGCGCGGAGCAGGACGACGCGCACCAGCGGATCGCCGCCCATCGCCGCAGCGAGGCGCTCGTGCTCGAGCACGGACACGGTGTTCGTGTAGACGAGCCGGTGGTGACCGATCGCCCGGTAGCCGGCCCAGATCGTGGCCAGGTTCCGTTCGGCCAGGTGCGCCTCGGGGTGTTCGACGTGCGGTGCCGGGTGGGCGAGGTCGAGCACGTCGCCCTCGATCACCGCGTGCCGGACGTCCGCCGCGACGAGCAGGTCGTGCAGTGCCTCGGCCGCCGTGGACTTGCCCACGCCGGAACGTCCGCCGATGAACAGGACCTCGGACCGGAGCACCGTGTCAGCCCAGGTTGAGGGAGAGGAGCGCGAGTGCGGCGTCCTCGGGGCCGTAGTCGAACAGGTGCTCCCAGAACGGGTCGTCGGCCCACGGGACGTCGCCGTCGGCAGGGGTGGCGTGGGCGGTCTCGACGAGCCATGCCAGCTCCGGGGCGACGGCGGTCCGGAACTCCGGAGGTTCCCAACCCAGGGCTCGTGCTGCCGTGGTGTCGAGGACGAACGGCGACGGCGACGACCAGGGCGTGCCGCCCACGAAGGCGGGCGCGTCCTCGTCGAGCAGGACCTCGTCGAACCGGTGGTCCAGGTGTCCGGCGATCGTGCGGACGATCTCGAGCACGGTCGGGGCAGTGGCGTCCGCGACGTTGAGGATCCGGCGGTCCGGTGCGTCCGCCACGAGTCGGACGAGCGAACCGATGCCGCTCGCCGCCGTCGTGTGGTCGATGCCGCGGCCGTGGTCGGCGAGCAGGATGCGCTCCCGGCCGTCGAGCACACGGCGGACGACGAACCACTCCCGTGGGCGGCCGATGCCGACGCCGTACACCTTCGACGGGCGGAGCACGGTGACCGGGGCGCCGTGGTCGAGCAGGACCTGTTCGGCCGCCACCTTCGCGGCGCCGTACCCGTCACGACTCGTCGGGTCGCCGTCCCCGGCGGCGACCGTGGGCTGGATCTCGGTGACCGCGCCGCCGAACACCGGCTTGTCGAGCGAGTTCGCGTGCCGGCCCTGCTCGTCTGCGTAGACGGCCTTCGACGAGACGAAGACCGTCGAGCCGACGTCGTCGAGGAACGGCAGGAGCTGCTGGGCGTCGTCGCGCGTCGCACCGACGGTGTCGACGAGCAGGTCGGCTCCGGGGCGGAGCAGGTCGCGCAGGACGGAACGGTCGCGGCGGTCGCCGGACGTGAACGTGGCGCCGGAAGCGGTCAGCGCATCCGCTGCGGGGCCGCCTCGGCGTGCGAGGACGTCCACCTGCCAGTCGTCGCGGCCTCGGCCGGAGGCGTCGAGGAGCGCACGTGCGACGGCCGAGCCGATCCCGCCGGTGCCGCCGAGGATGACCGCGCGTCTGGTGCTCATGGTGCAACGGTAGTGCGGCGGGGCCGTCGTTCCGCTGCCGTCGGTCCTCGGCTGCCGGGCCTCGGGCCTCGGTCCGCGGCCGTCGGCCAGACGTGGCCGTCGTTCCGCGATCGGTTCCGTCAGGAGGCGAGCTGCTCGTGCCGCCACCAGTCGGCGAGCGAACCGTCGTAGACCTTCACCCGGTCGTGCCCGAGCACTGTCAGGGCGAGGGCGTCGACGCACGCGGCGCTGCCCACCCCGCAGTACGTGACGATCTCGTCGGCACCGATCACCGCGGCGAAGGCCCGCTCGAGTTCGGCACCGCGCAGGTACGCGTTCGTCTCGGGGTCCACCAGTGTGTCCGCCGTGATCGGGGTGCTGCCCGGCACGATCGGCGGGTGGTCGTCGCCGAGGGCGGCCCAGGGCGCGGCGAACACCAGGGACGCCGGCTCTTCGCCGGAGACCGCTCGGGTGACACGGTCGTGGTCGGCCCAGAGCGCACGTTCTTCGCCGGCCAGGAACGCGCCGGCATCGGGGTCGGACGGCGTCGCGGGCGTGTGGAGTGCGCCCACGCGGACCGGGCGGCCCTCGTCGCGCCACTTCGTGAAGCCACCGTCGAGCACCGCGACCGAGTCGAAGCCGAACGAACGGAAGATCCACCACAGGCGTGCCGACCACTCACCGACGCTGTCGTCGTAGACCACGACGGTCGAGGTGTTCGTCACGCCGAGCTGTGCCGCGGCGACCTCGAAGCGCTCGGCGCCGGGGCGGGTGAACGGGACGTCGGCGTCGGCGTCGGAGAAGTCGTCGATCAGGTCGGCGAAGCGGGCGCCGGGCACGTGGCCGCGCTGCTCGTGGGCGTCCCGCCCGGGGAGCCAGCTGGTGTCGAACCCGGCCCCGACCGTGTGCACCGAGGCGTCGAGCACGACGAGCTCGTCAGCACCGAGGTGGTCTGCGAGCCACTGCGTCGACACGAGTGGTGAGGTCAGGACGGGGGCCATGCCGCACACCATAATCCGCACCCCTGACGTGGGCCAGAGTCGTGGACACACGGCGCAACCGGGGTGGGGCGGGGTGGCGGGCGGGGTGGCGCTGCTGACGCGGAACGACGATGTCGTCGTCGTACGACATCGACTCCGTCGCATCCGCGCGTGTGCAACTGTCGGCGCGTGCACGGAGCGACTATGTCGTCGTCGTACGACGTCGACGATGTCGTTCGGCGTCGGGACCCCCGCCGACGCC
>NZ_QKTF01000016.1:0-79633 GCF_003234745.1 Curtobacterium sp. MCLR17_039 | reverse complement strand
GGGCTGACGCCGGGCGGGTTGGGCTGGGCTGTTGGGCTGGGGCTGGGGTGGTTGATGGTGGTCTGGCCGACGCGGAACGACACTGTCGATGTCGTACGACGTCGACAGTGTCGTTCCGGGTCAGCGGGCGGCGCCGTTCCGGGTCAGCGGAGCGTGCTGGTCCGGCCCCGCGCCGCGAGCAGCGCCACGACGGCCACCACGGCGGCGGCGAGCATCACGATCGCCAGCGGCGCCGCGGTGTCCGAGCCACCGATGCTGACGAGCGGGGACACGAGCGCCGCGAGCCCGAACTGCAGGGCACCGAGCACGGCCGAGGCGCTGCCGGCGGCCGACGGCACGGCGCCGAGGGCGAGTGCCGTGGCGTTGCCGAGCACCAGACCGAGCGAACCGACCGCGGTGAACAGCGGCACGGCGAGCCAGATGACCGGCGCCCCGGAGACGACGAGCAGCGCGAACGCCACCGTCGACGCGAGCACCAGCACGATGCCGAGCGACAGCACGCCCGTGACCGAACGGGTCGCGGTGAGCTTGGCGGACAGGATGCTGACGCCCATGAGCGCCAGGGCGTTCAGCCCGAAGGCCAGGCCGTAGCCGACCGTGCCGAAGCCGATCATGTCCTGGTACAGGAACGGCGACGCGGAGATGTAGGCCATCATCACGGCGAACGCGAAGCCGAACACCGCGGTGTAACCGAGGAACGTGCGGGAGCGCAGGGCACGCAGGGCCGAGCCGGAGCCACGGCGTTCCGCACGCAGGGCGTCGCGGTGTTCCTTCAGGTGGGTCTCGCGGATCACGGCGAGGACCGCGATGAGCATGACGACCGACAGGCCGAGCACGATCGAGAGCAGGCCACGCCAGCCGATCGGGCCGGTGAGCAGGCCGCCGAGCAGCGGTGCGACGACCGGGGCGACCCCGCCGACGATCATCATGAGCGAGAACGCGCGGGCGGCGGACTTGCCGGTCGCCAGGTCGGAGATGACCGCACGGCTGATCACCATGCCGGCCGCACCGCCGAGGCCCTGCAGCAGGCGGGCCGCGATGAGCACGCCGATGTTCGGCGCGAGCACCGCGGCGATGCTGGCGAGCACGCACACCGCGGCACCGGCGATGAGCGGCGGCACGCGGCCGAACCGGTCGGACAGCGGACCGAACACGAGCTGGCCCGCGGTCACGCCCACCAGGAACGCGGTGAGGGTGAGCTGGACGGCGGTGGCGCTCGCCCCGAGGTCGGTGGTCATCTGCGGGAACGCCGGCAGGTACAGGTCGGTGGCGAAGGGGGCGACGGCACTGAGCAGGCCGAGCACCAGGAGCAGCGCGGTCGTGATGCCCTGCTGCTTGGTCGTGGGTGTCGCGATCGTCGCGCGGATGGTTCCGGTGTCCGTGGTCATTGTTATGAAAGCATAACTCATCGCCGGAGATCGGTACAGTACGGTCATGCACTCCGCCGTGTCCGACCACGTCCTCGCCGAGTTCGCGGACGTCCTGCTCCGGATCGCGCGTGACATCGATCCACACGGCTCCGAGACCCTTGACATCGTGCCGCTGACCGGAACCGAAGCGCTCGTGATGCGCTGGATCAACCGCAACCCCGGCACCTCGCCCAGCGCCACCGCCGAGGCGACCGCCCTGCAGCGCAGCAACCTCAGCGTCGCACTCCGGTCGCTCGTGGCGAAGGGCATGGTCGAGCGGCGCCAGGACCCGGCGGATGCCCGGACCGTGCAGCTGCACTCGACCGCCCTGGCCCAGGAGAGCGTGGACCGGCTCTACCGGCACTGGTCCGGCAAGCTCCGGACGGCCCTCGGCGGCGACGAACGGGGTGCGGTCGAGGCGCTGGAGCTGTTGCAGCGGATCGACGACGGGCTCCGCGCGGGCTAGGCGACAGCGTCCTCGGCGGCGGCGGCGGCGGCGGCGGCAGCGGCAGCCGCTGCGTCGTCGTCGGCAGTGGTGTCGGCATCGTCGGCCGCCTCGTCCTGGATCGGCAGCAGGCGACGCGCGCCGTGGCCCTCGTCGCCCAGGGTGTCGCCCGGGTTCACGACCGAACACGCTCCCAGCGAGACGCACCCGCAGCCGATGCACTGCGTCATCTCCTGCTGCAGGCGCTCGAGCTCGAGCTGGCGGGCCCGCAGCCGTGCGCGCCACCGTTCGTTCAACCGGTTCCAGTCGCGCAGCGAGGGCATGCGGTCGGCGGGCAGCGCCTCGAACTGCTCGGCGACCTCGCTGAGCGGGATGCCGAGGCGTTTGGCCACCTGGATGATCGCGATCCGCCGTTCGACGTGCCGCGGGTACATCCGCGTGCCGCCGTCGGTGCGTTCCGGGTGGATCAGGCCCTTGCGTTCGTAGAAGTGCAGGGCCGACGCGGCGACGCCCGTGCGGCGGACGATCTCGCCGATGGGCAGCAGGTCGGTCGGCCGCGGTGCCTGGATCTCGACCATGGTGGAGATCCTACTGCTGGAAGGACTCCCAGAGCAGGAACCCGGTGAACAGCACGAACGGCGTGCAGGCGACCACGTTGAGCCAGCGGTGCTCGACGATCACCGCGGCGAACTCCCGCAGGAATGCACTCGGTACGTAGTACGCCGCCGTGCGCGCGCCGACGACCTGGGCGGGCAGATCGAGGCGGCGGGCCAGGGTCGCCGCCCGCAGCACGTGGTAGTTGTTCGTGACCACGACCATCTGGCCGTCCCGACCGGCGGCCGTCTGCACGTCCCGCGAGAACCGGAGGTTCTCGCGGGTGTTCCGCGACGCGGTCTCCGCGACGACGTCGTCCGCGTCGGCACCGTGCGCCACCAGGTACTCGGCCATCGCGGTGCCCTCGGGACGGGGTTCGTCGTCGCCCTGTCCGCCGGACGGCACGAGGAGCGGTCGGCGTCCGGCTGCCCGTTCGGCCCGGTAGACGCCGAGCGCCCGGTCGAGTCGACTCTGCAGCAGGGGCGGGACCTCGCCGTGCACGAGCCCGGAGCCGAGGACCACGATCGTGTCGGGGACGATGCCGTGCCGCGTCCGCCCGTAGACCACTGAGTACAGGGCGAACGCGACCAGCGACAGCGCGAAGTACCCGCAGACGAACACCATCAGCACGGCGATCGCGATCTTCGTGCCGTCCCACAGCGTGAAGCCCTCGCCGCTGCCCGAGACGAGCAGGGCGATGGCGACCGCCGGCAGCACGAACACCGCCACCCCGGCGGCGAGCGACAGCAGGTTGCCGACGCTGCGCCCCTCGGCCCGGAGCATCTGCAGACCGTTCGCGACCAGGGCGACCCCGAGCACCACGACGGCCAGCGGCACGAGCAGCAGCACCACGGCGACGAGCAGGCTGAACCCGGGGACCACCCTGGTGAGCACGGCCACGACCGTCGCGAGCCCGAACAGCACGGCCGCCGTCAGGAACACCCCGTTGCGGAGCATCCGCGGGTCCCGTCGCCGCCCCAGGACGTACAGCACCAGGAACAGCAGGGCGAAGACGGGAGCGGCGCCCAGCCCGAGCACCGTCAACCGACCGCGCGACGGATCAGGTCGGCCACCCGTGCCTCGTCGGCCTCGGAGAACTCGGGGCTGATCGCCCACGACGTCGGCCAGAACGTGCCGTCGTCGAGCGCGGCCGAGTCCTGGAACCCGAGCGTCGCGTAGCGGGCCTTGAACTTCGCGGCGTCCTGGAAGAAGAACACCGCCTTGCCGTCCCGAGCGTAGGCGGGCATGCCGTACCAGAGCTTCGGCGCGAGCTCGGGCGCGACCTCGAGCGCGATGCGGTGGATGCGCTCCGCCAGCCCCCGGTCCGGCTGGGGCATCTCGGCGATCTTGGCCTCGACCGCAGCGGCGTCGGCCGCTGCCTTCTCGGCCTTGGTGCCCTTCGTGCCGCGGGCGCGCTTGACCTCTGCGGCGTGCTCCTGCATCGCCGCGCGCTCCTCGTCGGTGAAGGTGGTCTCGGTCTTCGTCGTCCGTGCCATCGTCGTCTCCTCGTGGTCTGGTGCACCCATCATGGGTCCGCGAAGCGAAGCGTGCGAGGCCCGGGCCCGATCGAGTGCCAGGCTCGTCCCATGACCTACATCGCCAGTGACGACCGCTACGACTCGATGACGTACCGCCGGACCGGCCGCTCGGGCCTCGACCTGCCGCTGCTCTCCCTGGGGTACTGGCACAACTTCGGGGACGACATGCCCTTCGAGAACCAGCGTGCCATCAGCCGCCGGGCGTTCGACCTCGGGATCACCCACCACGACCTCGCGAACAACTACGGCCCGCCGTACGGTGCCGCCGAGGTGAACTTCGGCCGCCTGATGCGCGAGGACTTCCGGCCCTACCGCGACGAGATGGTCATCTCGACGAAGGCCGGCTGGGACATGTGGCCGGGGCCGTACGGGCAGGGCGGTGGCTCGCGCAAGTACGTGCTCGCCTCGCTCGACCAGTCGCTGCAGCGCACGGGCCTGGACTACGTCGACGTCTTCTACTCGCACCGTCTCGACGCCTCGACCCCGCTCGAGGAGACGATGGGCGCCCTGCACACCGCGGTCCAGCAGGGCAAGGCGCTGTACGTCGGGATCTCGTCGTACGACGCCGAGCGCAGCCGGCAGGCGGCCGAGATCCTCCGCGACCTCGGCACGCCGCTCCTCATCCACCAGCCCTCGTACTCGATGCTCAACCGCTGGATCGAGACCGAGGGGCTGCTCGACGCCGCCGGCGAGCTCGGCTTCGGCGTCATCGGCTTCACCGCGCTGGCGCAGGGGCTGCTGACCGGCAAGTACCTGAACGGTGTGCCCGAGGACTCCCGCGCGGCAGCGGGCAAGTCCCTCGACGCGTCGAGCATCACGCCCGAGGTCGTCGAGCACCTCCGTGCCCTGAACGACGTCGCGGCCGCGCGCGGACAGTCCCTCGCGCAGCTCGCCCTCGCGTGGGCGCTCCGGGACGAGCGGGTGACCTCGCTCGTGATCGGTGCCTCGCGGGTGTCGCAGCTCGAGGACAACGTCGCCGCGCTGTCGAACACCTTGTTCACGGACGAGGAGCTCCGCGTCATCGACGAGCACTCCGTCGGCATCACGGACGTCGACCTGTGGGCGGGAGCCCGCGCGGGCGAGGTCTCCTGACCCGAGCGCCACGCCGCAGCAGTCCCTCGGCCGGTCGTATCTCGTCGCTCGGCGGATCCCGCCGACTGGTCGCGACACGTCGCCGGTCGCGTGCCGACCGGTCACGAACTGTCGGCTGGCGGCGCCGCAGGCGACGGTCTGCGACCGCACCGCGGGGTGCGGCCGGGGTGTCGTGACCGGTGCGGGGTCCTGGGCGCGCGGTGCGGCGGCCGGGAGGCGCGGGGCGCCCCGCCACGCGCCTCCCGTCCGTCGGCCGGTCGCGTCGTGTCGCGTGGTCGCCCCGCGCCGAGTGGTCGCGACACGTCGCGGGTCGCGTGCCGACCGGTCACGAACTGTCGGCTGGCGGCGCCGCAGGCGACGGTCTGTGACCGCACCGCGGACGGCCGGCGGGACGGCACCCGGAGCGAACTCCTCCGCTGCGCGGTGGCCGATTGGTACCATCGACAGCGTTCGACAACACGCAGTGTGTATCTACCGGCCGCCGGCTCCCCGGCGGACAACGGCGGCACCCGATGGGTCCGCCGCCACCGAACCGGGCGGGCCGAGAAGGCACACCCCAATGCTCCAGACCCGCTCCACCGGCGACACCCCCGCCACCGGCGACACCCCCGCCACCGGCGACGCCCCGCCCGCTCCGGACCGCTCGCTCGTCTCCCTCGCCGGACGCTGGTACTTCCCCGTGGCGTTCATCGCCCGGCTCCCCTTCGCGATGATGGTGGTCGGTGTCCTCACCCTCGTCGTCGCCGCCCGTGACTCCGTCGCCCTCGGCGGCATCAACTCCGCCGCCGTCGGCATCGGCTCCGCGATCTTCGGCCCGATGGTCGGCGCCGCCGCGGACCGCTTCGGCCAGCGCGCAGTGCTCGTCCCCGTCGGCCTGGTGAACGCGGCGCTGCTCGGACTCTTCCCGTTCGTCGTCAGCGGCACCGCGCCCGACCTCGCCGTCCTCGCGGTCGCGTTCTGCATCGGCGCCTCGGCACCGCAGGTCGCCCCGATGTCCCGCACGCGGCTCGTCGCGATCATCCGGCAGCGCATGGCCCCGGCGCGGCGCGAGAAGACCCTCAGCGGCACCATGGCCTACGAGTCCGCCGCCGACGAGACCGTGTTCATCATCGGCCCGTTCCTGGTCGGCATCCTCGCCAGCGCGATCGCCCCGTGGGTGGCCGTCGCCGGCGCCTCGGTCCTGACGTTCGTGTTCGTCACGGCGTTCGCGCTGCACCCGACCGGCAAGCTCGTGGTCGGCCAGCACGCGGAGTCGACGCAGGCACCCGCGCGGCAGCTCCTGCGTCCGCGGCTCGTCGTCGTGGTCATCGGCATCCTCGGCATCGGGCTGTTCTTCGGCTCGACGCTCACCTCGCTGACGGCGTTCATGGAGACCCACGGTGAGGCCTCGCAGGCCGGCCTGCTCTACGGCCTGATGGGCATCGGGTCCGCCGGGCTGGCACTCGGGTCGGCGGCGTTCCCCCGGGCCTTCGGCCTCGGCTGGCGCTGGCTCGTCTTCGGCGTCGTGCTCCTCGCCGGTGCGGTCGCGTTCGCCAGCGCCGACTCCGTCGTCGCCGCGGGCGTCGTCCTCGCGGTGATGGGCATCGGGATCGGACCCACCCTGGTCGCCCAGTACAGCCTCGGCTCGGACCGGTCACCCGTCGGCCGCTCCGCCACCACGATGACGATCCTCGGGTCCGCCGTCATCGTCGGCCAGTCGATCGCCTCCGCCATCACCGGTGACGTCGCCGAGCACCACGGCACCGCCGCGGCGATGCTGCTGCCGGCGGCCTCCGCCGCGATCGTGGTGGTCGCCGCGGTCCTCAACCTGCTGCTCCCGCGTCGGGTCGCGACCGCCTGACCGCGAACGTGAGCGCCTGACGGATCGGAGGCCCGTGGCGACGCCGCCACGGGCCTCCGATCCGGCAGATCGGTGCGTCAGGACTCCGTGTCGTCGACGAGCAGGTCCTCGTGCCGGTAGTCGTCGGCGCGCAGGCCGGCGCGGGCGATCATGTGCGTCGACACGGGCACCAGGAACAGCTGGAACACCATGATCGGCAGGACGACCCAGAACGCCGTCCACGTCCACACCGCGACGACGATGGCGGCCAGCGCGAGTGCGAGCCCGAGCACCTGCGGCTTCGCCATCGCGTGCAGGCGGACGAGCGGGTCCGGGAACCGGACGATGCCGACCCCGGCGCCGAGCGACAGCAGCGACCCGACGAGCAGCAGCGCGATGGCGATCCAGGCGCGGATGCCGGCGTCGTCGACGAACGACTCGATGATCTCGATCACGACTGGTCCTCCTCGGCGCGCTCGGGGGTGGTGACGGTCAGCCCCTCGTCGGACGGGTCCGCCGAGGGTGTGACGGCCCGGGCCACGGCGACCGTGGCGAACACGCTCGTCGCCGAGATCACCACGAGCACGGGGATGCCGGTCAGGTCCTGGCGGATGACCATCGCGGCGGCGATCACCACGAGCACGGTGGTCAGCACCATGTCCGAGCCGATCATGCGGTCGAGGATGGTCGGGCCGCGCACGATCCGGAACACCGCGAGGGCGAACGTCGCCCCGAGGAGCGCGAGCACGAGCGCGACGGCGATGCCCATCACGACGACGGCGGGGCTCACCGGGTCACCTCCGGCAGCGGCTCGGACAGTTCGGAGAGGTCCTGCTTGGAGCCCAGTGCGCGGATGACCATGGCCTCGATCCGGAGTGCGACGCGGCGTTCGTCCTCGACCTGCTCCGGGCGCTCGGTGTCGAGCACGTGGAGCAGCAGGCGACGGCGCCGCAGGTCCACGTCGGCGACGTACGAGCCGGGCACGAGCGAGATCGCGAGCGTGGCCAGCGTGAAGGTCATCTCGGACGTGGAGTGCAGCTGTACGAGCGTGATCGAGCTGCGCCGCACACCGCGGGGACGGAACGCGACCCACGCGACCCGGAAGGACGCCACGACGACGAGCCCGGACCAGACCACCAGGAACCGCAGCACGTGCACGATCGAGAACCGTGCGGACAGCGGGACCGGCGGGAGCGGCAGCGCCTGGGTGACGAGGAGCGCCACGACGATGCCGCACAGCAGCGTCAGCGGGGTCCACGACCCCCAGAGCAGCGCCCAGAGCACGGTGAGGCCCGCGACGAGGGGAACGTCGTAGCGCCACGCCAGCGCGATCCGCCTGGCGTTGGAGATGCGGCGGACGTCGGTCATCGCTCACCTCCGAGCACGGCCTGCACGTAGCGGTCGGGCGACTCCAGCGACTCCGCTGCGCGGGTCGCGTAGCCGTAGAGCGGGCCGGCGACGACGGTCAGCGCGACGGACCCGAGCACCGCGATCGTCGTCACACCGACGAGCATGCGCGGCAGGCGCACCTTCTCGGGAGCCTCGCCGACCGCCTCGGTCACGCCGGTGGTCGGACTGGAGTCGGTGGCTGCGTGCGGTGCGTCGGTGACCGTCACCGAGCCTCCCGGGTGGTAGGCCTCGCCCGTCTCCTCGGAGACGGTGAGGGGAGCCGGTTCCGGCGACCGCAGGTGGGCGTGCGGTTCCGCGCTCGTCGCGTGCGGGGCGGCGGCCTCGGCCGCCGGCTTCGGCCGCCAGAAGGCGGCGTCCCAGACCCGCATGAGCGCGTACAGGGTGAGCAGCGAGGTGACGACGCCGGCGCCGATGGTGACGTACGCCATCGGGGAACCGTCCTCGGCGGCGGCGCGGAACAGGCCGAGCTTGCCGATGAAGCCGGAGAACGGCGGGATCCCGCCCAGGTTGAACGCGGGGATCAGGTACAGGGCGGCCAGCAGCGGTGCGGCCTTCAGCAGTCCGCCGAGCGACCGGGTCGAGGTCGTCCCGCCGACGCGTTCCATCAGGCCGGACACCAGGAACAGCGTGGTCTGCACGACGATGTGGTGCACCGTGTAGAACACCGCTGCCGCCGTCCCCGCGACGGTGCCGAGTCCGACGCCCATCACCATGAAGCCGATGTGGCTGATCAGCGTGAAGGACAGCAGCCGTTTCACGTCGGTCTGCGACACCGCGCCGAGCACCCCGACCACCATCGTCAGTGCCGCGACGACGAGCAGCACCTCGTTGAGCTGTGGTCGCGGGAAGATCACCGTTTCGAGCCGGATGATCGCGTAGATGCCGACCTTGGTCAGCAGGCCCGCGAAGACGGCGGTGACCGGCGCCGGGGCCGTCGGGTACGAGTCCGGCAGCCAGAACGCCAGCGGGAACACGGCCGCCTTGATGCCGAACCCGATCAGCAGCATCGTGTGCAGGAGCAGCTGGACGTGCTCCGGCAGGTCGGCGACGCGCTCGCTGATCTGCGCGATGTTCACCGTGCCGGTGGCGCCGTAGACCAGACCGATGGCGGCGAGGAAGATCGCCGACGCAATCAGGCTCGTGACGATGTACGTCGTGCCGGCCCGGACGCGCTGTTCGCTGCCGCCCAGCGTGATGAGCACGTAGCTCGCCACCAGCAGCATCTCGAACGCGACGTACAGGTTGAACAGGTCGCCCGCGATGAACGAGTCGAGCACGCCGGCGGCGAGCACCAGGTACGTCGGGTAGAAGATCGTGACCGGGGCGTCCTCGTCGTCGGCGGCCAGACCCTGGCCGATCGAGAACAGCAGGACGAGCAGCAGGACGCTCGCACTGACGGTGAGCAGCAGGGCGCTCAGCCGGTCGACGACGAGCGAGATGCCGTACGGGGCGTCCCAGCCGCCGACCTGCACCACGATCGTGCCGTGCCGGTCGACCAGGACCATGAGCGTGGCGGCCACAGCCAGGGCCACGACGAGCACCACGACGGTGATCGCACGCTGGAGCTTCTGGTGGCGGAGGAGTCCGAGCGCGACCGCGGCACCGAGCAGCGGGACGAGGACGAGGAGCGGGACGAGCCAGGTCATCGGGTCGCCTCCTGTTCTGCGTCGGTGGTGGTCTCCGGGTCCTCGTCGGCCGGCTCGTCACGGTCACGGCCGATCGCGGCGTCGGCCTCGTCGACCTCGACCTCGTCGGCGCGGGACAGCTGCCACGACCGGTGGATCAGGGCCAGCAGGAACGCGCTCACGGCGAAGGTGATCACGATCGCGGTCAGCGCGAACGCCTGGGGGAGCGGATCGGTGATGCCCTCGGCGCTCTTGCCGATCGGCGGGTCGCCCGCGGCGCCGGACATCACCAGCAGCAGCAGGTTGAGCGAGTTGCCGAGCAGCAGGAAGCCGAGGAGCATCCGGGTCAGGGAGCGTTCGAGCAGCAGGTAGACGCCGCACGAGAACAGCACCGCCATGGCGATCACGAGGACGAGGGTGACGGTCATGTGGCGCTCCCTTCCGGGGTGGGGGCATCGATGGCGTCGCTGACGGACCCCTCGGTGGTGTCGCGGGTCGGGGTCGAGGCGTCCTCGAGGCGCTGCCGGTCGACCTCGGCGCCGAGGCTGCGGAGGACGTCGAGCACCAGGCCGACGACGACCAGGTACACGCCGATGTCGAAGAACGTGGCGGTGACGAACTCGACGTGTCCGAGGACCGGGACGGTGGCCTCGAAGAACTCGGAGTACAGGGCTTCGCGACCGAAGAACAGCGGCACGATCGCCGTGACGGCGGCCGTCGCGACCCCCAGACCGAGCAGGCGACCGGCACGCACCGGGGCCGCTGCACCGAGTTCGGCGGGACCGCCGGCCAGGTAGCGGGCCGCGAGGGCGATGCCGGCGACCAGACCGCCGGCGAACCCGCCGCCCGCCGAGTTGTGGCCGGCGAACAGCAGGTAGAGCGACAGCACGATCAGGCCGTGGAACAGCAGTCGGACGACCACGTCGAGCAGGGCCGAGCGGCCGGTCGGGATCGCGGCGCTCGTCGGCAGCCAGGCGCGGGGTTCACCGTCGGTGCGCTCGCCGTTCGCGGTCAGGGTCTCCGGCAGGTCACGCAGTCGCGGCAGGGTGTCCTCGCGCGAGTTCACGAAGATCAGGCTCGCGACGCCGGTGGCCGCGGCGACCACGACGGTGAGCTCACCGAGGGTGTCCCAGCCGCGCAGGTCGACGAGGGCGACGTTCACGACGTTCAGACCGTGCCCGAACGAGCTCGTCAGCGCTGGCAGGTCGGGCCAGAGGGGGCGGGCCGTGCGGGCGGAGGCGGCCACCACGACGACGATCGCCAGTGTCAGCCCCGCCAGACCGGCGAAGAGCGCCCGCACGACCCGGAACCGCGACGGGTTGGTGGTGGCGATGCGCGGGGGCAGCCGTCGGAGGACCAGGACGAAGGCGATCAGGGTGACCGTCTCGACCACGAGCTGCGTCAGGGCGAGGTCGACGGCGCCGTGCAGGACGAACAGCACCGAGAGGCCGTAGCCGGTGACGCCGACCAGCACGGCGGCGGCGAACCGGGTCTTCGCCGTGAGCACCGCGATGCCGGCGATCGACATCACGATCATCACCGGGATCTGGCCCCACGAGTCGGCGAACCGGACGTGGAACTCCCACGGCCCGCCGAGCACCAGGTTGGCGAGCGCCCCGGCGACGAAGACCGACAGGATCACCGTCAGGTAGTAGGGGAGCGAGCCGCGCTGCAGGCTCGCGGTGAGTCCGGTCGCTCCGCGGTCGAGCAGTCGCATGCCGTGCCGGTACGTGCCCGCGGCACTCGGGAACCCGGCGAGCCGGTGCTGGAGTGCCTCGACCGGGCGGCGCAGGGCGAACAGTGCGAGGCCGCCGACCAGGGTGATCGCGGACAGGCCGAGTGCGGGTTCGAGGCCGTGCCAGAGCGCGAGGTGCGGGACCTCCTGTCCGCTGAGCGCCGCGGTCGTCGCAGCGGGCTCGATGCCGTGCGCGACCAGCGGCGTGAACAGGCCGAGTGCGAGCCCGGCCAGCGCGAGCACCGAGGGCACGACGGCGAGGCCGTGCAGGGCGTGCGGCTCGGTGGTCGCGACGCCGGGCTTCCGGGCGAAGGCACCCCACAGGAACCGCAGCGAGTAGGCGACGGTCAGCACCGAACCGACGGTCACGCCGATCAGGGCGAACCAGGCCCAGCCGGCGTCGGGACCGTGCAGGGACTCGGTGAACCCGGTCAGCACGGCTTCCTTCGCGACGAACCCGATCGTCGGTGGGATCCCGGCCATCGACACCAGCGCGAGCACCGCGACGACCGCCAGCCACGGGCGGGCGCGTCCGAGTCCGCTGAGCCGGCCGAGGTCACGCGTGCCCGTGACGTGGTCGATCGCGCCGACCACGAGGAAGAGCGTCGACTTGAAGGCGGCGTGGGCCACGAGGAGTGCGACCCCGCCGAGGGCGACCGCGGGCGCACCCCAGCCGGCGGCGAGCACGAGGAACCCGAGCTGGGCCACGGTGCCGTAGGCGAGCAGGAGCTTGAGGTCGGTCTGCCGCAGTGCCCGGTACCCGCCGACGAGCATCCCGGCGACGCCGAGCAGCGTGATCGTCTCGCGCCAGCCGTCGAGCAGCGCGAACGCCGGGGCGAGCCGGGCCACCAGGTAGATGCCGGCCTTCACCATCGCGGCGGCGTGCAGGTACGCGCTGACCGGGGTGGGTGCGGCCATCGCGGCGGGGAGCCAGAAGTGGAAGGGCACGATCGCCGACTTCGTGAGCGCCCCGAGCAGCACCAGGACCACCGACACCGAGACGATCGTGCCGCTCGGGGGATCGGCGACGATCGCGGACAGCGAGGTCGTGCCCGCCGTGACCGAGAGCATCACGAGGCCAGCGAGCATCGCCAGGCCACCGGCGGTGGTCACCACGAGGGCCTGCATGGCGGCGGCGCGACTGGCACGCTTCGCGGCGTCGTGCCCGATGAGCAGGTAGGAGAAGACCGTCGTGGCCTCCCACAGGACGAACAGCACGATCACGTCGTCGGCGATCACGAGGCCGTACATCGAGCCGGCGAAGGCGGTCAGGACCCCGGCGAACCGACCGAGCCCGGGTTCGTCCCGCGCGAAGTACGAGGCGCAGTAGACCAGCACCAACGCGCCGACGATCGAGACGACCAGTGCGAGCACCCACGACAGGGCGTCCATCCGCAGCGTGACGTCGAGGTCGAGCTGGGGGACCCACCGGTGCCGTTCGACGACGCTGCCGTGCAGGGCGGCGTCGGTCTGGGCGATCGTCAGCACCGCCGCCGCGGCGGGGGCGAGGGCCGCCACGTAGAACACGCGGCGGCCGAGGACGGGGGTCAGGGCGGGGACGATCAGGGCGACGATCGCGAACGCGACGAGGACGAGGACCATCGGGCACCTCCTCGGGGTCGGGCTGCAGTCCGGCTCACTGGGCTTTCACAGCCTACGGAGGAGGCCATGTGGAGAACCTGTGCGGCCGGACAGCAGTCCGCTCAGGTCCGGCCGTGCGCTCGGGCGGGGATCTGCGTCGCGAGCTTGCCGCCGGAGACGTCGAGCAGGGTGCCGGTGATGTACCCGGAGGCGTCGCTCGCCACGAAGACGAGCAGGTCGGCGACGTCGTCCGGCGTCTCCCACCGGCGGAGCGACAGCGTGTCGAGCAGGCGGTCCTGCGCCTCGGCCGGCATCGTCGCGAAGCCGTTCATCGCCGTCGGCACCATGCCCGGTGCGTAGGCGTTCACGGTGATCCCCCACGGGCCGAGCTCCGACGCCAGGACCCGGGTGAACGAGACGACGGCGGCCTTCGACGCCGCGTAGGCCGCGCTCCCGACGCTGGGCACGATCGCCGCGAACGAGGCGGCGTTGATGATCCGACCGCGCCCGGCCGCCTGCATCACCGGAGCGACGGCCTGGCTCATCAGGAACGTGCCGCCGAGGTTGACGTCCATGCAGCGTCGCCAGGCGTCCCACTCCAGTTCGGCGACCGTGCCCGTGACGTTGATGCCGGCGTTGTTGACCAGCACGTCGATCGTGCCGTGCCGCCCGACGACCTCGTCCACGGCGTCGTGCACCGACTGCGGGTCGGCGACGTTGCACACGACGTGGTCGAGCGGGAAGTCCGGCTCGAAGGCCAGGTCGAGCGCGACGACGCGGCACCCCTCGCTGACGAAGCGGTCGGCGAGTGTGCGGCCGATCCCGCGCGCTGCGCCGGTCACGACGACCACGCGGTCGGTCAGGTCGAGGTGCATCGTTGCTCCCGTCGTCGGTGGCTTCAATAGGCATACTATTCGAGCATGACGGATCAGTGTGTGCTCTGGGTCACGGGTGGGGGCAGCGGCATGGGAGCCGCGAGCGCCGAGGCGGCGGCGCGGGACGGCTGGACCGTGGTGCTCAGCGGACGTCGTGCCGACCGGCTCGAGCAGGTCGCGCGCACCGTCCGCGGCGCCGGGGGAACTGCGGACGTCCTGCCCCTCGACGCGAACGACCCCGACGCCGTCACCGCCGCGCGGGACGCCGTGCTCGAGCGGCACGGCCGGCTCGACGGGCTGGTGCTGGCGGCCGGGCTCAACGCCCCGCGACGCCGGTGGGACGACCAGTCGCTCACCGACTTCCGCGCGATCGTGGACACGAACCTCACCGCCGTCGTCACGCTGGTGGACGCCGCGCTGCCGGCACTCCGCGCGGCCGGCGGCGTGGTCGTCGTGGTGTCGTCGTACGCCGGGTGGTCCTTCCAGCCGGGGGCGGGTGTCGCGTACTCGGCGAGCAAGTCCGCGCTCGCGTCGGTCGTCCGCACGCTGAACCAGCAGGAGGCCGAGCACGGCGTCCGTGCCACGCACCTGTGCCCGGGTGACGTGGCGACGGACTTCCTCGACCAGCGGCCGGAGGTCCCCGATGCGGCCGCCCGGCAGCGCATGCTCCAGCCGGAGGACGTGGGGCGGACGGTCGCCTTCGTGCTCGGGGTGCCGGCGCACGTGCGCATCGACGAGCTCGTGGTGTCGCCGGTCTCGCAGCGGTGACGAGCACCTTCGAACGGGTCCTCGACCAGGTCGGTGCCGCCGTCGTCTCCGGTGCCGTCGCCGTGGGCAGCCGCCGGAGCATCGACGACCTGGTGGCCTGGACGGGTGCCAGCCGCAGCATCGTCCGCGAGGCCGTCCGCGTCCTCGTCGCCCTCGGCCTGCTCAGCGCGCGGCGCCGGGTCGGCGTGACCGTGCTCGGCGCGCGGGAGTGGGACGTCCTCGACCCGCGCGTGGTGCGGTGGCGTCTGCGGGGCCCGGACGCTGACCGCGTGGCGGTCGAGCTCCGTGAGCTGCGTGCGGCGGTCGAGCCCGCCGCCGCTGCCGCAGCAGCCCGGCGGGTCGCGCTCGACGAGTTCGCGGACCGACGGGAGGCCCTCCGCACCACCGCGGACGAACTCGCCGCCGCCGCGACCCGCGACGACCGCCCCGACTTCGTGGCCGCGGACGTGCGGTTCCACGCGCTCGTGCTCGACCTGTCCGGCAACGCGCTGTACCGACGACTGCACCAGGTCGTCGGTCAGGTGCTGCGCGAACGCGGGAGCGTCCGCCCGGACCGGCACGACGTCGGCCTCCACCTCGCACTCGCCGATGCCGTCCTCGACGGCCGCCCGGACGAGGCGGCCTCGACGATGCGGGCGATCGTCGACCGCACGTGAGCGGAGCGCCCCGGACCTGCGAGGATGGACCCCGGTGTGCCCCTCCGGTGCCCGTGGAGGGTGAGTCGTGGACGCAGCACAGGACCTGGTCGTCCAGCTCGTCGGTACCCCGTGGGCGTTCTTCGTGGTCGGCCTCGTGCTCGCCGTGGGCAGCGTCGCGGTGTTCCTGCCCAGCCAGGCACTCGTCGTCGCGATCGGCACGCTCCTGGTGGGCGGTGACGGCGGTCTCCTGCCGGTCCTGTTCCTCGTCGTCGCGGCGTCGATCGGCATGGTCCTCGGCGACCTCGGGCTCTACCACCTGGCGCGTTCCGTCGACCTCGGCTCGAGGTCGTGGTTCTCGCGTCCGAAGGTCCGCGCGGCCCGGGACGCCATCGACGGCCGCTACCGTGCTGCTCCCGGGCGCATCGCGGTGCTCGGACGCTTCATCCCGATGGGCCGGTTGACGACGAACCTGGTCGGCGCGGACAGCGGGCTCGACCTCCGGCGGTTCCTGCTCAGCTGCGTGCTCGCCGACGTCGTGTGGGCGGCGTACTGCGTCGGCATCGCCTCGGCCACCGGTCGTTGGAGTCGCGAGCAGCCGTTCCTCGTCACGACCCTCGCGGTCGTGGCGTCGATCCTGCTCGGCCTGGCGATCTCCGCGATCGAGAAGGCCGTGCGACGACGCACCGAGGCGGCGGCCGCGGCCTGACGAACGTAGGGTGGGCACCCCGTTCGAAGGAGAACCCCGTGCTGCTCGACGACCTCGTGCCGGACCGCGACGCGCTCGAGCGCATCGCCACCGGCAGCACCTGGGCCGAGGGGCCCTGCTGGATCCCGTCGACGCGCACGCTGCGGTGGTCTGACATCCCCGGCGACCGGATCCTGCAGTGGCACGCCGACTCGGGGGAGACCTCGGTGTACGCGGACGGTGTCGAGTTCACCAACGGCCGCACGCTGGATCGGGACGGCAGCGTCGTGCAGTGCTCGCACGGCCTGCGTCGGGTCGAGCGTGACCGCGACGGTGCCGTCACGCCGATCGTCGACGTGTGGGACGGGGGCCGCTTCAACTCCCCGAACGACGTCGTGGTCGCTCGGGACGGCGGCGTCTGGTTCACCGACCCGGCCTACGGCATCACCCAGCCGCGTGAGGGGCACCCGGGTGTGCGCGAGTACGGCGACCACTGGGTGTTCCGGTGCGGACCGGAGGGAGAGGACCTGCGACCCGTGGCGACCGACCTGGACGAGCCGAACGGCCTGGCGTTCGACCCGGACGAGCGGGTGCTGTACATCGCGAGCTCGTCGGGCGACGAGCCGGTCATCCGCGCCTACGACCGCCGTGGCGACCTGCTGAAGAACGGCCGCGTGTTCGCGCGGCTCGAACCCGGAGAGGGGGCGCCGGACGGCATCCGGGTCGACGTGCACGGCAACGTCTGGTCGTCCTCCCACCACGGCGTCGTCGTGTTCGACCCCGAGGGAGCCCGGATCGGAGCGGTCGCCGTGCCGGAGGTCACGTCGAACCTGTGCTTCGGCGGCGACGACGGCACGACGCTGTTCCTGACCGCGACGACGTCGGTGTACCGGATCGCCACGACGACGCGGGACGCTGCCGTATCCTGACTCGGCCATGCAGTGCGACTACTTCGACCGCGGGGTGTGCCGGTCGTGCACGCTCATGGGCCAGCCCTACGCCGACCAGGTCCTCGACAAGGAACTCCGCACGCGCGAACTCCTGCACGACGCGGTCGAGGCTGCCGGTGGCCCCGGAGCGGTCTCCTGGTCGCCCGCGATCACCAGCCCGGAGTCCGGGTACCGGAACAAGGCGAAGATGGTCGTGGGCGGATCCGTCCAGCACCCCACCGTCGGGATCCTCGACCACCGGCAGCGCGGCGTGGACCTGCGGCACTGCGGGATCTGCACGCCCGGCATCCGGCACGCGTTGCCCGTGCTCGCCGAGTTCGTCTCGACCGCGGGGCTGATCCCGTACGACGTCGCCGCGCGCCGGGGGGAGCTGAAGTACGTCCTGGTCACCGAGTCGCCCGACGGCGAGCTGATGATCCGGTTCGTCCTGCGCTCCGAGGGGCAGCTGCCACGGCTCCGCCAGCACCTCGACGCCCTGCGCGCCGCGCTGCCGAACGCGGTCGTGGTGACCGTCAACCTGCTGCCCGAGCACAAGGCCGTCACCGAAGGCGACCGCGAGATCGTGCTGACCGAGCAGGAGACGCTGCCGATGCGGCTCGGCGGGATCACGATGCACCTGCGGCCGCAGAGCTTCTTCCAGACGAACACCGGTGTCGCGACCGAGTTGTACGCGCAGGCGACGGCCTGGATCGACGAGCTCGAACCCGCGTCGATGTGGGACCTGTACTGCGGCGTCGGCGGGTTCGCGCTGCACGCAGCCCGCCCCGGCCGTGTGGTGACCGGCATCGAGACGAGTGCCGAGGCGATCCGCTCCGCCAAGCAGTCCGCTCGTGAGGCCGGCCTCGAGGGGCTCCGGTTCGCCGCTGACGACGCGACCGAGCACGCACTCCGGGCCCGTCCGGACGCGGTGCCCGAGCTCGTCGTCGTGAACCCGCCGCGTCGCGGGATCGGCGAGCGGCTGTCGACCTGGCTCGAGGAGTCGGACGTGCAGCACGTCGTGTACTCGAGCTGCAACCCCGTGACCCTGGCGAAGGACCTGGCACGCATGCCGTCGTTCCGGCTGCGTCGGGCCCGGGTGCTCGACATGTTCCCGCAGACCGGTCACCTCGAGGCCGTGACCCTGCTCACGCGGGGCTGATCCCGAGCGCCGATCGGCATTGCCAGGGAATTGCCAAGGACACGTACCCGGGTACGGCTCGATCACCATGGCCATGGGGATCCGCACGTTCAGGTTCGGGGTAGGGGTACATAGCATGCATGGGTAGAACCGTTTGTCTCGGTTTGATAACGGTCAAGAGTTTCCTATGGTTGCCGACCGAGGTGCCGCCGGCCCGATGACCACTGCCCCCGGTGGCGCACCCCCACAACTGACCGCGATCGGTCGGGGTGGGCAGTGGATTCCGCAGCAGATGCGGCTCGTGACCCCGGTGGAGCAATCACATGAAGAAGCTTTCCCGTACCCGCACCATCGTCGGTGGCCTGGCGTTCGCCGGCATCGCCGCGACCGGTGTCGGCCTCGCGGCAGCCCCCGCGAACGCAGCGTCCGGTTCGACCTGGGACCAGCTCGCGCAGTGCGAGTCCGGTGGCAACTGGGCCATCAACACCGGCAACGGCTACTACGGCGGCCTGCAGTTCAACCTCGGCACCTGGCAGGCGAACGGTGGCGCGGGCAACCCCGCCTCCGCCAGCCGCGAGGCCCAGATCGCCGTCGCCGAGCGTGTCCTCGCCTCGCAGGGCTGGGGCGCATGGCCCGCCTGCTCCGCCCAGCTCGGGCTGAGCGGGACCAGCGGTGCGGCCCCCGCCGCGGCGGCTCCGGCCCCCGCACCGGCTCCGGCCCCTGCACAGCAGGCTGCCCCGCAGCCCGCCGCACCGGCACCGGCTCCCGCCGAGCAGGCCGCCCCGCAGCCGAGCACGACCGAGTCGACGCCCGCCCCGGCAGCGACCACGCCGAGCAAGCCGGCCCCGGTGAAGACGAGCGGCAAGACGTACAAGATCACCTCGGGCGACACGCTCGACACGATCGCGACGAAGCTCGGGATCGACGGCGGCTGGAAGCAGCTCTGGGCCGCGAACACGTCGACCATCGACGACGCGAACCTGATCTACGCCGGCCAGGAGCTCCAGCTCCCCGCCTGATCTCTCCGCAGACCGAACACGACGACGCCCCACGACCTCGAGTCGTGGGGCGTCGTCGTGCGTGCGGCCTCGCGGTGCCGGACTACTGCGGGTTGTCGGCGAGCCAGCCCGCCACGTCGTCGGACCGGAGCGCCTGGGACAGGGACCCGACGGCGAGCTCGTTCAGGTTCACGATCGACTGCCCGTCCGGTGACGTCCCGGAGCCCGCGGTCGGCACGGTGAAGGTCACGAGGTCGTCGGCCCGGACCGCTCGGAGCGACCACCCGAGTCCCGCCATCCGAGTGAACGAGAACCCGGCGTCGACCGACAGGTGCGCACTCGTCGCGGCGACGAAGTCCTGGATGCGCCCGGGGTTGGTGACGGTGCCACGGGACAGCAGCCCGTTCACGACGCCGCGCATGAACGCCTGCTGGTTGCGGACGCGGGTGTGGTCGGCGTCGACGAAGGAGTAGCGCTCCCGGACGAAGGCCAGTGCTGCGGCCCCGTCGAGCCGGTTCGCCCCGGCTGTGAAGTCGTGGCCGCGTGCCGAGAACGCCCGGGGGGAGTCGACCGTGACGCCGCCGAGGGCATCGGTCATGTCCTCGAACCCGGCGAAGTCGATCTCCGCCACGTGGTCGATCCGGATGTCCAGGAGTTGTTCGACGGTCTCCGTGGTGAGGGCGACCCCACCCCAGGAGTAGGCCGCGTTGATCTTCGCGCGTCCGTGTCCGGGGACCTCGACCCACGAGTCGCGCATGATCGACATGAGGTACACGTGCTGTCGATCGGCGGGGACGTGCGCCAGCATCAGGGTGTCGGAGCGCCCGCCGAGCTCGGGCCGCGCGCCCTCGGGGCCGCCCTGCGCGCGAGCGTCGGACCCGATGAGCAGGATGTTCTCACCGCTGGACGTGCTCGGCCGCGCACCGCTCGGGAACGGGTCGGCGATGGTGTCGCGACCGGCGTCGAAGCTCCGCGCGAGCCCGCCGACGAAGACGCTCGCCACGACGGCGAGGACCAGGGCGACGCCGACGAGGGAGCCGAGCGTCGCGACCAGGGCGACCAGGAACGGTCGACGTCGCCGCGTGCTGCGACGGGGTGCGCGGAGGGGGTGTGCTGCGGCCGCCCGGGCGGCTCGGCGTTCGGACATGCGGGACTCCTGTGGTCAGGTCGGCACGCACCGACCACAGGATCTTATCGCATGTGGTATTTCAAGAACAGTGTTTCACTCCGACGGTGGTCCGGCGAGCAGCTCGCCCAGTGCCGTCCGGAGCGCCGGGTCCTCCGGCAGGACCTCGCGCTCGATGTGCCGCGCGGTCTCCCACGCGGACCGGCCGGCGGGCGTCACGCTGACCACACGGCGCCGACGATCGGCGGGGTGCGGGGTGCGTTCGACGAGACCGTCCCGCTCCATCCGCTCGAGGGTGCGGGACATCGTCTGCGGCTGGACCCGGGCCGTGCGGGCGATGGTGTCGGCGCCGGTCGGTCCGGTCCGGATGAGGATGTCGATCGCGACGACCGCGGCGTGCGAGAGCCCGATGGCGCGAAGGCGTTCGTCCCAGTCCCGTTCGACGGAGCGCGCGGCCGCGGACAGCAGGCGCCCGAGGGGCCACTGCTCGGTCGTGTCCTGCATGTCGTGATTCTATGGTCGGCAGGTGCGCTCGACCGTCAAGTAATCAGCATGCTGACGATCGGTGTACGCTCACCGACGTGTCCCGCTTCCTCCGCATCGTCCTCCCCGCGCTCGTCATCGTGGTCTGGCTCGGCATCGCCTCCGTCGGCGGTCCCTTCTTCGGCAAGATCTCCGAGGTCTCCACCAACGACCAGACCTCGTTCCTGCCGGCCTCGGCCGACGCCACGAAGGTGCAGGAACGGTCCTCCGAGTTCCGCGACGAGTCGGGGGCGCCCGCGATCATCGTCCTCGAGCGCGACGGCGGCCTGACGTCGACCGACCTCGCCGATGCGAAGGCACTCGCCACGACGCTGTCCGACCGCGACGACGTCGACGCCGTCAGCCCGGTGATCCCGAGCGAGGACGGCGACGCGGTCGAGATCGTCGCCACGCTCACGCAGGACGCCGAGACCGGGGACGCGGTCGAGGCCATCCGCGCCGACGTCGACGACGCGCTCCCGTCCGGTGTGCGCGGCTCCGTCACCGGTCCCGCCGGGTTCACCGCGGACCTGACCGAGGCCTTCGCCGGCATCGACGGACTCCTGCTCGGGGTGGCGCTCGCCGCGGTGTTCGTGATCCTGATCATCGTCTACCGATCACCCCTGCTGCCCGTCCTCGTGCTCGGGACCGCCACCTTCGCCCTGTGCGCCTCGATCCTCGTGGTCTGGTGGCTCGCCAAGGCCGACATCGTGACGGTCAACGGGCAGGTGCAGGGGATCCTGTCGATCCTGGTGATCGGTGCGGCGACGGACTACGCGCTCCTGTACACCTCGCGCTTCCGCGAGGCGCTCCGCGACCACCGCACCGGTTGGGACGCGACGAAGGCCGCCCTGCGGGGGAGCCTCGAGCCGATCCTGGCCTCGGGTGGCACGGTGATCGTCGGGGTGCTCTGCCTGCTGCTCTCCGACCTCAACTCGAACAAGGCGCTCGGCCCGGTCGCGGCCATCGGCATCGCGTTCAGCCTGCTCGCCGCCCTGACCCTCCTGCCCGCGCTGCTGCTCGCGTTCCGGCGCGCGGCGTTCTGGCCGCTGCGTCCCGCGTTCGGCAGCGCCCACCCCGTGCTCACCGGTCCGGACGCCCGCGGCATCTGGGCGCGCGTCGGCCGGCTCGTCGCCCGGCGGTCCCGGGTGGTGTGGATCGTCTGCACGGTCGGCCTGCTCGCGATGGGTGCCGGCCTGTTCGGGCTCAAGGCGGACGGGGTGCCGCAGAGCGACCTGGTCATCGGGTCGTCCGAGGCCCGTGACGGTCAGGACGTGCTGGCCGACCACTTCCCGGGCGGTTCCGGCAGCCCCGCGCAGGTCATCGGCGCGGAGCGCGACCTCGACCGGCTCGTCGACGCGATCACCGCGGTGGACGGGGTCGACGGTGTGGTCGCCGCGGCGAAGGACAGCCCCGCCGGTACCGTCCCGGTGACCGGGGACGCGGCCGGCAGCGGCACGCCGACCGTCTCCCGCGGTGACGTCCTGCTCGAGGCGACGCTGTCCGACGCCGCCGACTCGAACGCCGCCGAGCAGACCGTCCGTGACCTCCGGACCGCCGTCGAACGGGTCGACCCGGGAGCGATCGTCGGTGGCGTCACCGCGACGGCGGTCGACACGAACGACACCGGGATCCGAGACCGCACGGTGATCATCCCCGTGGTGCTCGTCGTCATCCTGCTGATCCTGATGCTCCTGCTCCGCAGCATCGTCGCGCCGCTCGTCCTGATCGGCAGCGTGATCGTGTCCTTCGCGGCGGCCCTCGGCGTCGGAGCGCTCGTCTTCGACCACGTGTTCCACTTCCCGGGCGCGGACCCGAGCGTGCCGCTGTACTCGTTCGTGTTCCTGGTGGCGCTCGGCGTGGACTACAACATCTTCCTCATGACACGGGTGCGCGAGGAAGCGCTGCGGCACGGTCCGCGCGAGGGCGTCCTTCGCGGACTCGGCGTGACCGGCGGGGTGATCACGTCGGCGGGCGTCGTGCTCGCCGCCACGTTCGCCGCCCTCGGCGTGATCCCGATCCTGTTCCTCGTGCAGATCGCGTTCGTCGTCGCGTTCGGCGTCCTGCTCGACACGATCGTGGTCCGCTCGCTGCTCGTGCCGGCGCTGGCCTACGACCTCGGGCGCCGGGCCTGGTGGCCGTCGCGCCTCTCGCGCACGACCCCTGACATGTGACACGCTGGACCCATGCCAGTTCCCTCGACGCAGCCCGCTGCCGAGCGCAAGCTCCTCCGTGACACGGTGCAGGACAAGATCCGAGACGCCATCATGGACGGCACGCTCGAGCCGGGGGAACGGCTCAACGACGACGACCTGATCGCCTGGCTCGGTGTCTCCCGGACGCCGATCCGCGAGGCCCTCGCCGAACTCGCCCGGGCCGGCCTCATCGAGATGGCGCCGAACCGCTACACCCGGGTCGCGGCGCCGACGAAGGAAGAACTCCTCGACGCGTACCGCACCCTCGGCGTGATCTACGGCGGTGTCGTGCGGCTCGCGGTGCCCCGGTTCACGGACGCGCAGCGCAAGAAGATCGTGAAGATGCTCGACGACGTGCACGCGCGGGTGAGCGCCGACGAGCAGGACCAGGTCGCGCGCGACGGCGCCGGCATCTACTCGATGTGGGCCGACGCGTGCGGCAACCCGTCGCTCGTGCAGCTCTGCAACTCGACGACGGACGGGCTCTCGTTCAAGCTCCGCGTTCCGGAGCTCGCGGAGCTCCTGCCGGCCGACGTGATCCTGCCCGAGCTGACGAAGCTCAAGGACGCCGTCGTCGCGAAGGACCCCATCGCTGCCGAGCTCGCCATGGAGGCGATCCACCTGCTCCCGTCGCGCGACTAGCGGGACCAGCGCGATCAGAAGACGGCCCGGAGGCCCGTGGCGAATCCGCCACGCGCCTCCAGGCCGTCACTGCGTCACCACACGACGAGGCGAGCCGTCAGTGCGCGACGGCGCTGATCATCCCGAGACCGACGCTGATGCGGTCGGCGACCTCGATGAGGTCCTCGGCCAGGGACCCGAGGTCACGGTCGCGGAGCTGCGTGAGGCGTCCGGAGATCGAGAGCGCGGCCGCGGTGTCCCCCGAGGCGTTCCGGATCGGCGCGGCGATGCAGAACCGGCCGAGCGCGAGTTCCTGGTTCTCCTCGGTCCAGCCGCGCTTCGCCGAGACGGCCAGGTCGGCCGTCAGGGCGTCGTGCGACGTGATGGTGTGGTCGGTGTACCGCGCGAGGTCCGCACCGAGGAGCCGCTCCCGGTCCACCTGTGACAGGTCGAGCATGAGGGCCTTGCCGAGCGCCGACGCGTGCAGCGGCTGTCGCATGCCGATCATCGTGTGCGACTTCGGCGCCAGCGACCCCTCGAAGTGGCAGAGGTAGATGCACGAGGCGGCGTCGCGCACCCCGACGTTCGCGGTGAGGCCGATCCGGTGCGCGAGTTCCTGCGCCGCGGCTCGGCTCTCCCGGTGCACCGGGTTGTGGTTGAGTCCCTGGCTGGCGAGTTCGAGCACGGCGCGACCGACCGAGTACCCCTGCGAATCAGGATCGCGACGCACGTACTCGAGCGACTCGAGCGTCGCCAGGAGCCGACCCGTCGTCGACGTCCCGAGGCCGATCGCCCGCGCGATGTCGGAGGCACGCATCGGCCCGTCAGCAGCACCGAGCGCGCCGAGGACCGCCGCGGCGCGCTCGACGCTCTGGTTCGGAGGGGTGGTCGTCATCCCCTCATTCTGGTCTGCGACGGCGATCAGGACACCGTGACGCCGCTGACGAACGCGTTCGAGCGCACCTGCGCCGCTGTCAGCGGTACCCCGCCGAGCACGACGTCCCGGAACGCGACGCCCGAGATCCCGTGGGCGGCGTCCCAGCCGGACAGCGTCACCGAGTCCGCCGTGACGTCGGTGAAGTCGCGGATCGTGATGCCCGTGATCCGACCGCGTTCGTCGCGGTAGCCGGTGTCGTTCGAGTACTGCCCCTTGAGGACCTGCAGCACGATCGCTCGCTTCCCGACCGGCTGCGACTCCACGTGGAAACCGTCGACCGTGACGTCGGAGACCGTCGCCCAGTCCTGCACGTCGAACTTCAGGGCGACCTCCTTGGCGCGGAGCACGTACGACTGCGTGATCGAGATGTCGGTGAACAGCGACGTCTCCATCGAGGAGCCGAACCGGACGGGGTTGCCGCCGGTGACGTTCCAGAAGGTGGTGTCGAGTGCGTGCAGCCCGCGGGTCTCGGGTTCGCCGTTCGTGGCGGCGTCGAGGGCGTGCCAGCCGAAGCCGTCGTCGCCGCTCATCACGAAGTTGTGCTCGACCGCCATGTCCTGCACGCCGTCGGTGTCGATGCCGTCGTTGTTGATGAGCGTGCCCATCAGGTTCGTCCACGACACGTGGATGCCCGACGACCGGATGTACAGCGTCTGCCACCACTGTGCGTTCCGGACGCCGATGCCGGAGACCGTGACGTCGGAGCTGTCGCGGAACCGGATCGCCATCGTCTTCGCGGTGCGCGAGGTGTCGTCGCCGGCGTCGAGGATCCCACGGCCGAGCACCCGCACGCCGGTGACGCCGTCACCGTCGATGCGACCGTGCACCAGGGCGCCGGGAGCCAGGTAGATCGTCTGCCCGGACGTCGGGCGGATGACTCCGGCGTCGTGCTCGCCCGGGCCGAAGTACCGGACCGAGGGGTCGGCGGCGGACGGCACGGTCGTCTCGGCCGGTGTGACGAAGAGGAACAGCGCGCGAACTCCGGGCGTCTCGATCACGAGCGGGTGTGCGTCGCGGATCGTGAACGTGATGGTGGAACCGGAGCGGGTCGTCGCGATCGACAGCGTCCGTGGTGTCACGACGGGTGTGACCGACGCGGCGAGGCCGGGCATGGTGACGCTGACGGTCGCCGTGCCGGTCCCCTTGGCGAACATCGCGACGTCGTGCGAGGTGCCGCTGACCGACTCGGCCCTGACCGGCACGGCCGTCCCGTTCGCCGAGACGGAGTGCGCGGTCGCGGCGGGCGAGGTGGGGTTCCCCGGGTTGGGCTGGATCGTGGCGGTGCCGGCGGTGCCGGCGGTGCCGGCGGTGACCGCTGACGGGGTGGCGGCGGTGTCCGCGACCGCAGCCGCGCCGTGCGGCCCGGACGTGCCGAGGGCGGCGAGTGACAGCGCGATGACCGTCGCGATGGTGTGTGCGCGCAGGCGCATGGCGATCTCCCTTGATCGTTGTCGGTGTTGCAGGTGGGTCAGTAGACCTTCACGGCGCTCGCCGTGACGAACGGCGACCCGTTGGTGGCGGTCACGACGATGCGGAGCGAGTCGGTCCGCACCGGGGCGAGGTCGTGGACGCGGTGCCGGTGCCGGTTGTCCGTGACGGTCTCGAGCTGCCGCCACGAGCCGTCGACGGACACCTCGATGCGGTAGTCGCGGGCGAGCGTCGGGACGGCGTCCCAGTGGGTGCGGTGGTGGTGCAGGTTGATGAGGTCGGCGTCGACGTCGTCGTTCCACACGATCCGCACCTGGCGCACGTCGACCGGCTCCGTCCAGTCGAGTGTCAGGGCGGCTCGGCCGTCGCCGGCCTCGGACGACCACAGGTGCGGGCCGCCGAAGGGACGCTGGTACCCGTCGACCACCCTGGAGGCCCGCCACGCGTCCGAAGCGCCGGCTGCGGTGAACGCGAAGGACCGTCCGCGCAGGGCGCGCGCTTCCCAGTCGGTTACCGGCTGGTCGGACTCCTCGGGGATGTGGTCGTCGAACTGCTCGTCGTCGGCCGTGCGGGCACGGAGGGCCAGCACCCCGTACGGGTGCCCGTCGGTCAGGACCAGGCGGACGCCCGGGGCACGACGGACGACGACGACCGCGTTGCACGGCTCCTCGGGACGGAACGCGAGGTCCACCACCGCTTCCCCGGATCCGGCAGTCACCGCAGCGGTGTGGGTGGCGACGTGCTCGATCGGGGCGTAGTTCTGCGGCTTGCCGGTCGTCCAGAGCTCGATCGTGAGCTCGGCCGCGGTGTCGTCGTCGACGACGGTCCGGAGCGCGAAGGAGCCGAGCGCCGGGTCGGCCGGCAGGACGATCGCGACGTCGCGATCGAGTGCGAAGGTGTCGGCGGTCGCCCACGGGGTGGTGTCGATCGAGGTGAGTTCACTGCTCGCGGTGATCGTCGCCAGGCGGGCCAGGTCGGCACCGTCGACGGCCCGGACCCCGATGAGCGGGGCGTCCTCGCGGAGCAGCGTCTGCTGGAGCATCTCGACGTGGTCGTTGCCGAGCGTGCGGGGCGTCGTGGCGTGCCGGGCGACGAGGTGCGCGGCGGTGCCGGCGGCCTGGCCCTGGGTGGCGCACGTGGCCATCACCCGCGTGGAGCCGAATGCCACGTGCGACGCGGAGATGTTCCGGCCGGCGAAGAGCAGGTTCGCGACGTCCGCGGAGTAGAGGGAACGGAACGGGATGTCGTAGGTGCCGTCCGTGTACCGCTGCTGCGCGCCGGCGGTCTCGGCGTACACGCCCTCGACGGGGTGCAGGTCGATCGACCAGCCGCCGAACGCCACCGCGTCGGGGAAGGTCCGCTGCGACAGCAGATCCTGCTGGGTGAGCGTGTGGTCGCCGATGAACCGGCGGTACTCCCGTTTGCCGGGGATCGCGCCCACCCAGTCGAGCGTGAGGGTCTCGGCGTCGAAGGCGCCGGAGTTCTTGATGTGGTCCCAGATCCCGTAGACGACGCCCCACAGCTCGTCGCGGATCCGCTCGTTCTCGGTGACGGTGTCGAGCGCACCGCCCCACTCGATCCACCAGTAGTTGCAGCCGTTGTCCCCGGTCTTGATGGCCCGGTTGGCCAGGATCGGTGTCGTCCTCAGGTCGACGGCGATCGACGGTGGCACGAACTTCTCGGGCCGGCCGGTGTCGTGCGTCGAGAAGAAGATCGAGCTCCCGAGCAGTTCGTCGTCGGGCTGTTCCGGAGCCCACGCCTCCCCGTGTTCGGCGCGTCCCTCGCGGCCGATCCGGAACGACGCCCCGGCGAGTGCGCCGACGAGGCCGTCGCCCGTGCAGTCGAGGAACACCGGTGCGGTGAAGGTCGTCTCGATCTCGGACCCCATCGTCCACCCCGTGACGGAGGTGATCCGGGTGGCGCCGTCGTCGTCGGCGGTCGTGACGGTGCGCACGTCGGTGTTGAGGTGCAGGTGCACGTTCGGTTCGGCGCGCACGAGGTCGAGCACGACCTGGTCCCAGTAGACCGCGTTGCCCTGCGGGTTCCGGTGCTGGTTCTCGAGGAAGAGCTCCCCCATGATCCCGGTCTCGCGGGCGAACCGATGGGTTCCGTGCGCGGTCGCCCCGACCACCCACACCCGGATCTCGCTCGAGGAGTTCCCGCCGAGGACGGGACGGTTGGTGACGAGGGCGACGCTGGAGCCGAGGCGTGCGGCGGCGACCGCGGCGCACACGCCGGCGAGACCGCCTCCGACGACCACGACGTCGTGGTGCTGTTCACGGGACTGCATGGCGGTGACGGTATCACTCTCTGGCGCTATCTTCCCACTGTGTGGCAAAGTGTGCCCGGCAAGTGCTATCGTCAACGAACTCTCGACAACGAAGTGTGAGGTCACCCCATGAGCGACGGAACCCGAACGCGCACGAGCGCGGACGCCGCCGGCCCCCCGGACGTCCAGGCAGCACTGGGCGACGACGCGCGCCGACAGGGCATGCGGAAGGTGATCGTCGCCGCGGGCGTCGGCCACTTCGTCGAGTGGTTCGACTTCGGCCTCTACGGCACCCTGGCCACGGTCATCTCGCTGTACTTCTTCAAGCAGGGCGACCCCCAGGTGGCGTTGCTCTCCGCGTTCGCCGTGTTCGGTGCCGGCTTCGTGATGCGCCCGCTCGGCGGTCTGTTCTGGGGCTCGCTCGGGGACCGGGTCGGCCGGAAGACCACGCTCGCGACGGTCATCCTCATCACGAGCGGAGCGACGGCCGTGATGGGCATCCTGCCGACCTACCAGAGCGTCGGGCTGCTCGCACCGATCCTGCTCGTGCTGGTCCGGCTCGTGCAGGGCTTCGCCGCCGGTGGCGAAGGTGCCGGCGCGACGACGCTCCTGGCCGAGTTCGCGCCCTCGAACCGACGGGGCTTCGTGACGAGCTTCATCGACGTCTTCGGGTTCGCGGCCTTCATCGTCGGTGGCGGGCTGGTGTTCCTGTTCACCGCGCTCGCGGGCGACGACGCGCTCGAGACGTGGGGGTGGCGCGTCCTGTTCCTCATCGCGGTCCCGCTCGGACTGGTCGGCCTGTACCTCCGCAACCGGCTCGAGGACACCCCCGAGTTCCGCGCACTCAAGGCGAAGGGCGAGGTCGCAGCGAACCCGTTGCGTCGCTCGCTCCGCACCGGCTGGAAGGCCCTGCTGTTCTGCATCGGCTTCGTCGTCCTCAAGGCGGTCGGCCACTGGATCCTGCAGACCTTCATGCCGTCGTACCTGCAGGCCGACCTCGGGTACTCGCCGCTGGTGTCGTACGGGGTCGTCGTGATCGGCTTCCTCGTGATCGCGGGACTCGTGCCGTTCTTCGGCCTGCTGTCGGACCGGATCGGCCGGAAGCCCGTCATGCTCGCCGGCTGCACCGGCTTCCTGGTGCTGACCTACCCGACGCTGATGCTCATGGACGCCGGCAACTTCTGGGCTGCCGCGGCCGCGATGGTGCTGCTCGGCCTGTTCATGGCGGCGTTCGACGGTGCCGTCAGCGCGGCGATGGCCGAACTGTTCCCGACCGCGATCCGCTACGGGTCGATGGGCATCGCCTACAACATCAGCGTCGCGCTCTTCGGTGGCATCACGCCGTACTTCGCCACGTGGCTCATCAGTGCCACGGGCAACACGTTCGCGCCCGCCTTCTACGTCATGGCGGCTGCGGCGATCACGGGGATCACCGTGCTGCGGGCCCGTGAGACGAACAAGCAGGGCCTCGTCGCCCGGTGAGGAACACGACAGCGGGCATGGGGTGACCTGCCAGGCGCATCCCATGTCCGTCGTGCGCGCGCCGGTTATGGTTTCCCGGTGAGCAACGAACCCGAGCAGACGACCGAGCCCGCACACCGCGGTGCCGCGACGCCGCGCCACGGGCGCCAGAAGCGACGGGCCGGCGTCGTGTTCCCGGCGGTGGCGGGCGTGCTCACCATGGCCCTCCTGCTGTGCGGCGGGTACGCGGCGTACGCGTACCACCAGCTGTCCGACGGCGTCACGATCGTCAACGCGATCACCGGCGGCAAGGACAAGAAGGACGACGTCGACGGCACGGCGCAGAACATCCTGCTCGTCGGCGACGACCACCGACCGGACAACGCCACCCCGGAGCAGCTCGCCGAGCTCAGCACCGAGGAGGACGGTGGCGCGACGAACACCGACACGATGATCGTGCTGCACATCAACGCCGACGGCAGCCAGGCGACGATGATCTCGTTCCCCCGCGACTCGTACGTGGACATCCCCGACGTCGGCAAGGGCAAGCTCAACAGCGCGTTCTACTACGGCACGCTCAACGGCGGTGGGGACACCGGCGGTGCGAAGATGCTCATCAAGACCATCGAGAACCTGAGCGGGCTGCAGATCGACCACTACGTCCGGGTCTCGCTGCTCGGTTTCTACCAGGTCGTGAAGGAACTCGGGCCGGTGGAGGTGTGCCTCAACCAAGCCGCGAACGATCCGTTCTCCGGGGTGAACCTGCCGGCGGGCAAGTCCTCGCTGGACGCGAAGGAGGCGTTGTCCTTCGTGCGACAGCGCCACGGGCTGCCGAACGGTGACCTGGACCGCAACATCCGGCAGCAGTACTTCCTGTCCCAGGAGGCCCGGAAGGTCACGTCGGCGGGCACGCTGCTCAACCCGGTGAAGATGGGCAACATCCTGCAGGCCGTCGGGGGATCGATCCAGACCGACACCAACCTGATCGACCTCGCGTCCCAGATGGCGAACCTCCGGCCCGCGAACATCCAGTCGGCCACGATCCCGACCCTCGGGACCCCGACGATCTCCGTCAACGGATCGCCGCTCTCCATCGTCGAGGTGGACACCGTCGGTCTGCCGGCCTTCGTGCAGGGTCTGGTCGGTGAGCCCGAGGCCTACACCGCTGCCGGTCCGGCGCAACCGGCGAACACGTCGGTCACCGTGCTGAACGGCAGCGGCGTGCAGGGAGCGGCCACCGCCGCCGGTCAGGTCCTGACGGCTCGCGGCTTCCAGGTCGCGCCGGCCGGGTCCTCGCCCACCACGAAGGTCACGCAGGTGCAGTACCCGGCCGGCCAGGAGTCGCAGGCGAAGGCCGTCGCGGCCGTCGTGCCGGGTGCCGTCGCCGTCCGGACCAACACGGTCACCGGCGTCACACTGGTGCTCGGCACCGACGGCAAGACCGCGAAGCCGGTCGCGACCGAGCCGAGCGCGGCCCCCTCGACGCCGGCGGACACCGGCTCGGGCTCGAAGCCGGCGGAGCAGCCCGCGAAGGAACCGTCGCCGAAGTCGACCGACGTGCACAACTACGGCACCGAGGGCACCTGCATCAACTGATGGGAACCGGCCAGGCGGGGCGTCGGTAGGTTCGTGGAGTGACCAGCGCCGCACGCCCGATCGTCCTGATGACCTACAACATCAAGAACCCGGACCCCGCGCACGACTGGCCGGCCCGCCTGCCGGTCGTGCTCGACGTGATCCGCCGGCACGACCCCGACCTGCTCTGCGTGCAGGAGGCGTTCGGGCACCAGATGGACGACCTGCGCGCCGGGCTGCCCGACCACGCCGACGTCGGGCAGGGGCGCGAGGGCGGCGACGCCGGGGAGCACGCGGCCGTCTTCTACCGCCGCGACCGGTTCCGCCCGTCGGACGAGGGATCGTTCTGGCTGTCGGACACCCCGGACGAGCCGGTCTCGAACACCTGGGGCAGCCTGTACCCGCGGATCGCGAACCACGCCCGGTTCCTCGACGCCGAGGGGCCCGCGTTCACCCTGCTCACCACCCACCTCGACCACGAGCCCGGACCCCACGGTGACGAGGTCCGGGGCCGGAGCGCCGCCCTGATCGTGGAACGGCTCGCCGGGGACACCGGTCCGGTCGTCTTCGCGGGCGACTGCAACGAGCCCGCGGGGAGCGGCACCGCGTCGAGGGTGTTCTCGGAGGCTGGGTTCGCCGATGCCTGGCTGACCGCGGGGGATCCGTCCGACCGGACCGCGACGTTCAACGACTGGCAGCCGCCGGTCGAATCCGGGGAACGGATCGACTGGGTGCTCACCCGCGGCGTCAGCGGCGTGGACCGCGTCGTGATCGACCACGACGGCCCGGAGACCTGGTTCGCCAGCGACCACTTCCCGGTGGTGGCGACCCTGCGCGTCTGACCCGCGTCAGCAGCTCCGGCGTGCGTGGACGGGCATCGGGGACCCGATCACCGTGACCGTCGTGTCGTTCGTCAGTGCGGACACCCCGTTCGTGCCGGTGTCCGTGGCGTCCTGGGCGTCGTCGTCCGTCGCGGGCGCCGCGTCCCAGCCCTGCCCCAGCAGGAGCTGCCAGGCGCGGGAGTCGTCGGAGCCGTAGGACACCCGGTGCGACCGGGGTGCGTCGGCGATCTGCTCGTCCAGGTCGTCGCCCACCTGGACGCCGTCGGGGCCGGTCAACTCGATCCGGGCACCCGAGCGGCTGCGCACCGAGTCACGCAGGATCCGGACCTCGACGGCGTTGCCCGCTCGGGCGTCGGAGCGCAGGGCGGCCACGCGGAGGGCGCCGCCCCAGGTGTACGTGGTGCTGGCGGGGAAGCACGCCCCGCCGTCGCCCTCGGCGGTCTGTGTGCGCGAGGGGGTGCCGAGCAGGCGGTTCAGCACGCTCACGGTGAGTCCGGAGTCGCGCATCGAGGACTTCACCACGGTGTCGTCGCCGTTCCGGAGCACCAGGGCTTCGGCGTCGAGCTCGATCGAGTCCACCCGGCGGAGTTCCGCTTTCGTCACGTGCACCGGAGCGGCGTCGTGCGAGGTCTCGGCGGCCACGGCGACGTCCGCCCCGAGCCCGGTGGTGCCGTCGAACGCGAGCGCACCGGCCGAGAAGGCCAGCACGGCGGCGCCGAGCGCCAGCAGGGTCCGAGGAGTCACCGTTCGACGGTAGGGCCTCGACCGGGACAGAACGACAGGTGTTACCGAATCGGAGCCTGCCCGTCACCGGACCGTGACAAACGAGGATCACGCACCTGCGGCCCTGGAACGGGGCGGCCGGCGGGCGCAGGCCGCTCCGCGCAACGGGGGACAGCCTCCTGGACGGCCCGCAGCGACCCCCTGCGTACCGTCGGCGACATGACGGACCAGCAGAACGACCAGACCGGGCCTGACCAGTACGTGATGCAGGACCCCACGAAGATGTACGCCGACAAGAAGCCCGACGAGCAGTACCTCGAGGGCGCCGGCACCGACGCGGAGATGGCGCAGAACGTCCCCGCCGACCACGGTGAGGACACCTACCGCGGCTCGGGTCGTCTGACCGGCCGCAAGGCGCTCGTCACCGGTGGCGACTCCGGCATCGGTGCCGCCGTCGCCATCGCCTACGCCCGCGAGGGTGCGGACGTCGCGATCTCGTACCTGCCCGAGGAGCAGGAGGACGCCGACCGCATCGTCAGGCTCATCGAGGCCGCCGGTCGCAAGGCCGTCGCGCTGCCGGGTGACATCACCTCGCTCGAGGTCTGCGAGCAGCTCGTGGCCGACGCGGTCGAGCAGCTCGGTGGCCTCGACATCCTGGTGAACAACGCCGGCAAGCAGCAGAACGTCGACGACATCACCAAGATCTCCGACGAGGAGTTCGACGAGACCTTCAAGACGAACGCCTACGCGACGTTCCGCATCACGAAGGCCGCCGTGCCGCACCTGCAGCCCGGCTCCACGATCATCAACACGACGTCGATCCAGGCGTACGCCCCGTCGCCGCACCTGGTGCACTACGCGGCCACGAAGGCGACCGTGAACAACCTGGCGAAGGGCCTGGCGGCGCAGCTGGCGCCGAAGGGGATCCGTGTCAACGCGGTCGCCCCCGGCCCGATCTGGACGCCGTTGCAGCCGGCCGGCGGCCAGCCGCCGGAGGCGCTGCCGAGCGCGGGCGAGCAGACCTACCTGGGTCGCTGGGGGCAGCCCGCCGAGCTCGCGCCGGCCTACGTGTTCCTGGCGAGCGGTGAGTCGTCGTACGTCGTGGGCGAGACGCTGCACGTCGACGGCGGGATGCCGACGCCGTAGGGCTCCTGCCCCTGACGGGGACCTGACGGGAGGCGCGGTGCCGGTGGGTGCCGCGCCTCCCGTCGTCCGTGTGGTCGGGTCGACGGCTCCTGGTCGCGTCGGCGGCTCCTGGTCGCGTCGCCGGGTCCGCTCCGGATCCGGGTCGTGGCGTCAGCAGCTGACGGAGCGAGCCATCCGCTCGAGGAGCTCGCGTGCCGACATCGCGGCGGCCAGCTCGACCTCGACGGGGTTGATGCCGATCGCCTGCTCGAACGCGCGACGGCGGGCCTGGTCGGCGATCGGCACCTCGGGGCGCTGGGGCAGCACGGCGATGGCTCGCGCCGCCGCCTCGAACGCACCGGCGGGACGGCCGAGCTGTTCCCACATGGCTCGGACGTCGTGCGCCACCTGATCGGGGTCGCCGCCGAACTCGAAGCCGGTCGAGGCCATGGTCGCGAGTCCCTGGGCAGTGGGGTCGTTCGGGGTCATGCCGGCATGGTCGCACGGACGGCCGCGAACCGGCTCGACGCCGTGGTCTGTCCCCCCTTGTGCCGACACCCGTACCGGGGATTCTGGTGTCCCCCGTTCTGCGTTTGGATGGAGGTGCCCCGGACCCGGGGTGACACGGACAGGACGTCCGGGGACGACGGAGGGCACGATGCTCGAACACACCAGCGCCGACACGCAGGCCGCTGCGGCCGCGGCGGCCACGCTGCACCTGCGGATCACGATCGTGGGTGCCACCGTCGACCTGCTCCGGGACGTCCCCTTCCACGAAGCCCGGCCCGTGCAGGTCGCCGAGCGGATGGGCATCAGCGTCGCCGAGCTGGAGCAGCACTTCCCGTCGTGGGACGGCCTGGTCCTCGCCGCGCTCGACCGCTGGAACGGCGCCCGGATGGACGAGGTCACGCACGAGGTCGGTGACGGCTCGACCGTGGACCTGCTCCGCGCGATCGTCGCCTCGAACGCCGAGGACCCGGCCCTGATGCGCCTGCTCGTCGCCCTGCTGTCCGTCGCGGGCAACCCCGCGCACCCGATGGCGACCTACCTGCGGTCGCGGTACCAGCTCTTCTTCGCCCAGATCAAGCGCGGCCTGGAGCACGACGTCGCGATCGGCCGTGCCCCGCACACGATGGACCCCCGCCGCGGCGCCGAGCAGCTCATCGCCCTGTACGAGGGGCTGCAGCTGCAGGCCCTGCTGCGCGCCGAGCTCGACCTGGTGGCTGCGTTCGACCGCGCGGTCGCCCGGCTCGAGCGTGGCTGGATGGAGCGGTACGAGCCGCAGGCCGCCCGCCGTCTGGCGATGTGGGACGACGACGACTCGGGCAGCTGGGAGATCTGACCGGCGGTTCGTCCACGGAGCGCGTTCCCCGCGCCGTCGTGCAGCGCCCCGCGGGTACTCCGGGAGGCGCAACCCGACGGAAGGAACCGACATGGCAGCACCGAACCCCATCCAGGTCCAGAAGTACCTGAGCGGCATCGACTACCCGGCGTCCAAGGACGACGTGGTCTCGACGGCCGAGCAGGAGGGCGCCCCGGACGACGTCCTCGAGGCGCTCCGCGCGATCCCGGACGGCGAGTACGACGCCCCGACCGCGGTGTCGAGCGCGGTGTCCGACGCCGGCTGAGCGGGGCACGCCCACTCGGTGAGCAGAAGAGGTCGGGTGCGTGCGCCGCACCCGACCTCTTCTGCTCACGAAGCGCAGCTCACGAAGCGCTGCTCACGAAGTGCCGCCGGAGCGCGACCCGCGCGGCACCGACCCGTCGCCGGGGTCGTACCCGGTGTCACGGATGACGCGGAGCGCCGTGGTGTCGTTGTGGACCGAGTGCACGACGACCCGACGCGTCCGGCGGAGCGCTCGACGGGCACCGGGCGTCGCGAAGAGCCCGCCGAGCACCAGGCCTGCGCCGATCCCGAGTGCCACGGACACCGCCGCCACGAAGTCGAGCGCGGCGCTCGACGACCCCGACATGAAGTTCAGCAGGGCGTTCGACACGGCGACACCGGGCAGGAGCGCCCCGCAGAACGCCGGCACCGCGATCGCCGCCACGGCCGTGCGCATCCGGACGGCCGCGTAGGTCGAGAGCACCCCGAGCAGCACCGCCGCCAGGAACGTCGCCCCGAGGAGCGGCAGCCCGGCCTGCCGCAGCGCCCACAGCGCGGCACCGGCGGCGACGGAGAACACCACGGCGACGGGGATCACCCGGGCGCTCGCCTGCTGCACGAAGCAGTTCGCGCCCGCCGACACCACGGTCAGCGACAGCGACGCCCAGAGCGGCAGGGTCTGCGTCACGATGCCGGACGGGTCGACCTCGATCTGCAGCCAGTGCGTCATCGCGATCCCGGCCGGCACCCCGACCACGATCGCCGCGATGACCAGCCCGATGTAGAACGCCCGGGCCACGGCCATCGCCCGGAACCCCGAGATGGCGTCCTGCGCCCAGGTCACCAGGGACGGGTGCGGCAGCAGGAGCACCACGAGCGCCGCCACCATCGTCGCGGCACCGTTCGCGTTGAGCACGCCGGCCCAGATGGCCAGCGTGCCGATCGCCGACGCCACCGCGCCCTGCGCCCCGGACACGAAGAACTGCGGGTACCCCCGGTCGGTCAGCCAGCGTCCGGAGACGATGATCCCGAGCATCAGCACGAACGCCCCGAGTCCGGCACGCCAGCCACCTCCGGCCTGCACGGCGATCGAGATGCCGAGGATCGACAGGCCGACGTCGGACAGCCACATCGGCCACCGAGGCGGGAGCCGCAGCACGGCGACCAGGGCGTTCACCGCCGAGGTCATGTCACGGTCGTCGTGGATCAGGTCGTCGACGATCTGGTTCGCCCGCGCGAGCTTGTCGAGGTCGGAGCCGTCCGAGCGCACGGTCCGGACCTTGACGAGCGGCGGGACGTCGGCCGGGGCGTACTGGATCGTCACCGAGCTGCCGGAGAAGTCCAGGTCGAGCGGTGCGAGGTTCCACTTCGTCGAGACCGCGACGACGGCCGTCTCGACGCTGCGGGTGTCGGCACCGGAGGCGAGCATGACCTCGGCCAGGTCGAGGCAGAAGTCGACGATCTGGGTCGCCGTGTACTGGTCACGCCCCTTGGCGTCGGGCTCGACGTGCTCGTAGATCGTCCCGCGCAGACGGGCCCGTGCGTCGCGCAGGTCGTGCTGCGCCAGACTGCGGCGGCGTGGCCGGGGCGGGCGGCCCGGCTTGTGCGGGCCCGGGGGGTGCTGCTCGGCCATCACGCCATGGTGCCAGTCGACGGCGGCCGAGTCCGGACGTCCGCTGGACGCGTCTGGATCAGCCCCGGCGGCGCGTGCTGAGACGACCGAGGGCGAAGGCCGCGACGACCGCGCCCACCAGCACGAGGACCGGTCCGACGGTCAGCTGCCACGGTCGGCCATTGGCGACGAACGCGTAGTCGGACAGTGGGGCGTACGCGAACCAGCCGGACGAGGACGGCGGAGCCGTCAGCACGAACACGATCCCGACGACGAGGGCCAGCAGGCCGAGCCAGAGGGCGACGAGGGTCGGGGTGGCGAGGAATCGGGGCACGGCACCCAGCGTAGGTGGCCGACGGACGGGAGGCCCGTGGCGGGGTCGCCACGGGCCTCCCGTCCGTCAGGTGGTGACGGTTCCTGCGTTCCGCGCCTACTGCTCGAAGGTCGCGTGCAGCGTGATCTCGACGCCGGTCAGCGCCTTGCTCACGGGGCAGGTCGCCTTGGCGTCCTCGGCGGCCTTGAGGAAGGCCGCCTCGTCGATGCCGGAGACCTCGCCGCTGACGGTCAGGACGATGCCGGTGAGACGGAAGCCGCCGGCCGGGTCCGGGCCGAGCGAGACGTCGGCCTTGACGTCGAGGGCCTCGACCGTGCCGCCGGCCTCGCCGAGGACGGCGGAGAACTGCATGGCGTAGCAGGCCGAGTGTGCGGCGGCGATGAGCTCCTCGGGGCTCGTGGTGCCCCCGGCGTCCTCGGCGGTGCGCTTCGGGAACGAGACGTCGTACGTGCCGACCTTCGAGCTCGAGAGTTCGACCTGGCCGGAACCGTCCTCGAGGCCGCCGTTCCAGGCGGTGCGTGCGGTGCGAGTGGGCATGCCCGCTCCTTTCGTGTGGGGGAGCGGCCCCGAACGGGACCACCGCTCCTGAGTCAATCGGAGAACGGTCGTTCTCGCAACGGGCTCACGGCGAAGACGCAGGTCTGCCCTACGATCTGGCACATGGGGGACAGCAGCGTGACGGGTTTCCGCGGGGCCGTGCTCGAGCAGGGTCCGGCCGACGTGACGAACCCGGTGGTCGCCTGGCTCCGGTTCTGGACCCAGGGGTGGCGGTTCCATGGGCGGGCGAGTCGTTCGGAGTTCTGGTGGGGGATCGCGCTCGAGCTCGCGCTGGCCGGGGCCGCACTCTGGGTCGTCGGCACGCACGGGACCGGAGGGCGGTGGGAACTGTACGTCGACCCGTTCGGAGCACTCCCGTCGCCGCGGGTCTCGTTCCACCTGATCGACCGCGGGCGGGGGGCGTGGTTCGGCTGGGGCAGCGGTGGGCGGGATGTCTGGCCGGACGCGTGGGACCTGGCGATCCTCGTCCCGACGATCGTGACCATCGTGCCCCGGTGGTCGCTGCTCGTGCGGCGACTGCACGACCGGGACCACACCGGGCTGTGGATCCTGCTCCTCGTGTTCACCGGGCCGCTCGGTGCGGTCGTGCTGGGTGTCATGGTGGCGCGGTCGTCGCGTCCCGGTGGAGCACGGTTCGACCGCGGACTGTTCGCCGGACGGCGTGGTCTCGAGGCAACTGGACGACACATGTCGTCCTCAACGACAGGTGTAGCGTGAAGGGCGATCAAAGGAGAACCCCATGCGCGCCGTCGTGTTCGAGCAGTACCAGACCTTCCCGTCCCTGACCGAGGTCCCGAAGCCCGCGCCCGGGCCCGGTGAGGTCCTGCTCAAGGTCGCCGGCGCCGGTGCCTGCCACTCGGACGTCGCCGTGTACCGGGAGTTCCAGCAGGGGCAGCCGGGAGCCCAGGCACCCGCGTTCGTGCTCGGCCACGAGAACTCCGGCTGGGTCGAGGCCGTCGGCGACGGGGTCACCGGCTTCGCCGAGGGCGACGCCTACCTGGTCTACGGGCCGGTCGGCTGCGGGCACTGCTCGTACTGCTCGAAGGGGCAGGACACGTACTGCGAGAACGCCGCGACGAACCCGTACATGGGCATCGGCCTCGGGCGCGACGGTGGCATGGCGGAGTACGTGAGCGTCCCGGCGCGGAACCTCGTGCCGCTCGGTGACGCCGACCCGATCGCCGCCGCACCGCTCAGCGACGCCGCGCTCACGCCGTACCACGCGATCAAGAACTCCCTGCCGAACCTGGCCGGTGGCGGTCGCTTCGCGCTCGTCGTCGGGCTCGGTGGCCTCGGGCAGATCGCCGTGCAGATCCTGACGGCGCTCACCGGTGCCACGGTCATCGCGACCGACATGAAGCAGGACGCGATGGACCGCGCCGCCGCCCGTGGCGCGATCACCGTCCCCGGCGGCCCGGACCAGGCCGAGCGCATCCGCGAGATCACCGGGGGACGCGGCGTCGACGCGGCCTTCGACTTCGTCGGTGCCACCCCCACGATCAAGGTCGCGCAGGCGTCGATGGCGGTCGGCGGGCGGTTCACCGTCGTCGGGATCGCCGGCGGCGCCACCGAGTGGAACTTCTTCGCGACGCCGTACGAGTCGACGATCACGAACACCTACTGGGGCACGATCGAGGACCTGCACGAGGTCGTCGCGATGTACCGCGCCGGCCAGATCGTCCCCGACGTCGAGCGGTACGCGCTGTCCGACGCACTCGAGGCGTACCGGAAGCTCGAGGCCGGGGAGCTCTCGGGCCGCGCGGTGGTCGTCCCGACGCTCTGAACCGGGCGTACCTGGTCGGATCGGGCGTGCCTGGTCGAACCGGGCGTACCTGGTCGAATCGGGCGTACCTGGTCGAATCGGGCGTACCTGGTCGGAAGTTCTGACCAGGTACGCCCGATTCCACTTTCCAGCGCGGGTGCTCTGGGAAGGAACGGGCGTCGGTCAGCGTCCCGCGGCGTAGCCCTGCGCGCCGCGGGGGTTCGCGGCGGCACCGAGGATCCCGGTGTCCGGGTCGCGGGTGACGCACGACAGCCGGCCGAGGCTCCAGTCACCGCCGCGGGTCACGACGTGTCCGCGGGCCTCGAGTGCCGCGATGACCTCGTCCCCCAGGCGGTCCTCGACGACCAGGCCCGCGGGCTCCCACGTGCGCGGCCAGAACGACCCCGGGAACGACGTGGTGTGCAGCGCCGGCGCGTCGATGGCCTGCTGCGGGGAGTACCCGCCGACGATCCAGCGCAGCAGGAACAGCAGCTGCCACTGGTCCTGCTGGTCACCGCCGGGGGAACCGAGTGCGGCGACCGGCTGCCCGTCGCGGAGCACCAGGGTCGGTGTCAGCGTGGTGCGGGGGCGCTCGCCGGGCCGCAGGGTCGACGCGGTGTCCGGTTCGAGCCAGGTCATCTGCAGGCGGGTGCCGAGGCAGAACCCGAGCTCGGGGATCGTCGGCGACGACTGCAGCCATCCGCCGGACGGGGTCGCACTGACGATGTTGCCCCAGCGGTCCACGACGTCGATGTGGCACGTGTCGCCGCGGGTCTCGCCGTCGGGGGTCACGAACGGCTCGCCGCGGTCCTCGAGGGGAGCTGCCGGCGGGACCTCGGTGTCGGCTTCGGTGTCGCGGGCGACCTGCACGGTCGGTTCGCCCACGCCGACCGAACCGGAGGAGTCGTACGAGGTCCGGACCGGCGGCAGCGCGTGCTCGACCCCGGCGATCGTTCCGGGTCGGAGCTCCGCCGAGGCCCGCTCGCCTATCAGCGCACGGCGCTCGTCGGCGTAGGCGTCGGAGAGCAGGACGTCCATCGGGACCTCGCCGTCGCCGTAGAACGCCTCACGGTCGGCGAGGGCGAGCTTCTGCGCCTCGACGATCGTGTGCGCGCCGAGCTCGGTCGACGGGTCGAGCAGGGCGTCGTCGAGCGGTTCCAGCAGCCGCAGGGTCTGCAGCAGCGCCGGCCCCTGGCCCCACGGCCCGGTCTTGGCGATCGTGCAGCCGCGGAACTCGGCGGTCGTCGCGGGTTCGTACGACGCGCGGAACGCCGCCAGGTCGGACGCCCGGATCACCCCCGCGTGGTCGGTGCCCGACGCGTGCCGGTGCGGTTCGCGGACGAACCGGTCGATCGCCTCGGCGACGAACCCCTCCGCCCACTCGGACCGGGCCGCATCGATGCGGCCGGTCCGGCTGCCGGCACCCGCGCCTGCGTCGACCAGCCGATCGAGCACTGCAGCGAGTGCCTCGTTGCGCACCAGGTCCCCGGGGACCGGCACCGTGCCTCCCGGCAGCCACTGCGTGGCGGAGGTGGGCCAGTGCTGCTCGAACAGCTCGCGCACTGCGGTGATCGTCCGGATCACCGCAGGTGCGACCGGGTGGCCGTCGCGGGCGTACCCGATCGCGGGGTCGAGGACGTCGGCCAGCTCCCAGGTGCCGTGGTCGCGGAGCAGGAGCAGCCAGGCGTCGACCGCGCCGGGGACGGTCGCGGCCAGCGCGCCGGAGCCGGGGACCAGGTCGAGGCCCTCGGCGCGGTAGTGCTCCGGGGTCGCGCCCTCGGGGGCGGGGCCCTGACCGACCAGCACCGTCGGCACGGGGTTCACGGCCGTCGCGAAGACCGCCGTCAGGTCACCGCCGGGGCCGTTCAGGTGGGGCTCCACGACCTGCAGGACGAAGGCACCGGCAACGGCCGCGTCGAAGGCGTTGCCGCCACGCTCGAGCACCGACTGGGCCGTGGCCGTCGCGATCCAGTGCGTCGAGGCCGCCATCCCGAACGTGCCCTGCAGGTCCGGACGGGTGGTCTGCGCTGCGGGCGGGACGAAGGCGGGGTTCGGCGTCGGCATGCCACCATCTTGCGCGCTCCCGGCGCCCCGGCACCCGGGTGAGCGCTGCCCCAGCCTGCCGCCTCCGGTTCCTGCCCCGCCGCGTACCCCCGGAACTGGGGTTGCCCCACCGCGTCAAGGGGGTTGTTTCTCCCCCCGGAAAAGGTGACCATCGTTCGGCGGCGCGTAACCGACGTGCCGCCGAACGGTCGCGCAGGGGCGCGTCCGCCACCTGGACCGCCTCCCTGCGGTCCCAGCTCAGGGAACTCATGCGCCGCACTTCGTCGTCTTCGGCTCGCCTCCGCCCAGTCCGCGCTCGGGTCGTCGCAGCGCTCGTCGCGCTCGCCGCCGTCGCGACGGGGCTGGTGAGCACCGCCACCCCGGCCGCCGCCGCTCCGATCGTCTACACGGGCACCGTCGCCGCGGGCAAGACGCTCTGGCCGGGCGACTCGGTGACCTCGAACAACGGGCAGTTCCAGCTCGTCATGCAGGGCGACGGCAACCTCGTCGAGTACGGCATCGGTCGCAAGGTGCTCTGGGCGTCGAACACGTCCGGCAAGTCCGGGGCCTTCGCGCAGATCCGGGCGAACGGCACGCTCGCCATCGTCCACAACAACGTGCGGATCGCGCTCTGGGGCGGCGCCGGGCACGTCGGCCGGAACTTCGGGGTCCGCCCGGACGGCACGATGCGCATGATCAACACGGCCAACAAGAGCGTCGTCGAGTTCCCCACGTACCAGGACAGCGTCGCCGCGGGGAACCTCATCCTGCCGGGGACGGTCCTGCGGTCCGACCGCACCAACGCCCGGACCCTCACCATGCGCGCCGACGGGGTGCTCGCACAGGTCGTGAACGGCAAGCAGGTCTGGGCGACGAAGACCGCCGGGAACGTCGGGGCCTACGCCTCGGTGCAGGCCGACGGCAACTTCGCCGTCTACTCGGCCGCGGACAAGTGGCTCTGGTCGAGTGCCACGAGCCGTGCCGGCGGCGGACGGCTCCTCGTGCAGGTCGACGGCAACGTCGTGCTCTACGGCAAGTCCGACACCCGGGCGTGGTCGACCCGCCCCGTGACCGGGCTGCTGTGGCCGGTGGCCAGCACCAAGATCTCCGGCCGGTACGGTGACGACCGCGGCGTCGGACACGTCCCGCGCTACCACCAGGGCACCGACTCGCCCGTGGGGACCGGGACGCCCGTGTACGCCTCGGGGACCGGGACGGTCACCACCACCGTCGCGAACCACGCGTCCTACGGCAACTACGTCGTCGTCACGTACGGCAACACCACCGTCCTCACCGCGCACCTCAGCAAGATCGGCGTGAAGCAGGGGCAGATCGTGTCGAAGGGCAACGAGGTGGGCAAGTCCGGCAACACCGGGCAGTCCACCGGGGCCCACGTGCACGTCGAGGTGCGCCAGGCCGGCTCGCTCATCGACCCGCTCTCGGTGCTGCACTTCCGGTGATGCGACCGAACCGGGCGTTTCGGCTGTCAGGATCGCCGATCTCGCGACACTCCTGAAGTGAAGGGAGTGCTGTGACGAACGATGACTCACACCTCGTGCGCCGGATGGTCGCCGGGGACCGTACCGCACTGGCGACCGCGTTCGACCGGTTCGCCCCGGTGCTGACGCGCTACGCGTGGGCGGTCTCCGCGACGCCGACCGACGTCGAGCGCGTCGTGCAGGAGTCGTTCCTGTCGCTCTGGCAGCACGCCGACGGCCTGTACCTGCCCACCGGTCTGCTGCTGCCGTGGCTCCTGGCCGTCTGCCGATCGCACGCCCGGACGAGTGGTGCGGACGGCGGCGGCGCTGCGCCGTTGCGCTGGGTCGAGGACGACCTGCGTGCCCTCCCCGAGACCGACCGACGACTCGTCGAGCTCTGTCTCGTCGAGGGTCGGACGTGGTCGGACGCCGCGCAGCACCTCGGACTCCGCCCGCAAGGACCCACGCCACGGCGGGGGTCCCGAGCGACGAAGGAGGTGCAGCGATGAACTCCGAGCCCCCGATCGGAGACGACCTGCAGCGCATGCTCGTCTCGATGAAGCAGAACGTGCTCGAGCGGGCCGAACCGCGGAAGCGCCGTGGACGTCGCACCGGCATCGTCATCACCGTCATCGCCCTGCTCGCCGTGGGGACGGCGGGTGGTGGCGTCGCGCTCGGACTCATCCCGACGTCGCCCACCGAGCCCGAGCCCGCGCCGAGCGCCACCAGCCAGCCGAGCCAGACCGTCACGCCGTCGTCGGCGCCGGTCGTCGGTGAACCGACCCCGACGCCCACGCCCACGCCGACCGCCCCGCCGTACTCGGCGACGGACTGGTCGACGTGGACGATCTCGGCGGATGCCGTCGGACCGGCGACGCTCGGCAGCCCCGCCGGGGCCGACGACGCCGCACTGCGTGCCGCGTTCTCGCCCGCGCCGCCCCTGATCGACGACAAGGGGACCGTGATCTACCCGTTCGGTTGCCCGAACACGAACTCCAGGATCTGGGACGGACCCGGTGGCGAGCGTGTCGTCGAGGTCGTCGCCGGCGGCGCGGTCGGTACGGTCGTCATCCAGCAGGGGCAGGACGCCGCACCGGGCCAGCAGGTGGGCCCGAAGACGCTCGAGGGGGTGGGTCTGGGCAGCACCCTCGCCGAGGTCAGGGCTGCCTACCCGGACCTGGTCCAGACCCGGACAGACGCGGCGGGTGGTACCCGTGACACGTTCTGGGCGGTTCGGTCCGGCGAGCGGTACATCGTGTTCCAGGTCGGCGAGGGGAGCGGCCGCGTGGCGACCGTCTTCGTGGGCGGCACGAGCGAGCCGGTGGCCGACTACTGCTCCTGACGCCCCGACACGCGATCTGACGTTCGCTTCGTGAGCAGAAATGGTCGGGTCGCCTTCGGGCACCCGACCATTCCTGCACTCCAAGTGCGGGCTACCTCGCACCGTGCGAGAGCACGCCCGCGGCGCGGATAGCCTGGGCAGGATGAGGAAGCGCGGCGGAACGGTGCTCGTGTTGGTGGCGATCGGGGTCCTGGCGGGGGTCCTGTCCGGGCTGTTCGGCGTCGGTGGTGGGGTCATCGTGGTACCGGCGCTCATGGCCTTCGCACAGATGGACCAGCGTCGGGCCTCGGCCACGTCGCTCGTGGCGATCGCCCCCGCGGCCGTCGTCGGTGCGGTCACCTACGCCGTGCAGGGCGAGGTGCACTGGCTGGCGGCCCTGACCCTGGCGGTCGGCAGCGTCATCGGCGCGCCGATCGGTGCCCGGCTGCTCCGTGCCCTGCCGCTCCGCGTGCTGCCCTGGATCTTCGTCGGGTTCATCGCCGTCGTGCTGGTGTCGCTGTTCACCACGGTGCCGACCCGCGGCGGCGAGGTGCACTTCGGGGTCGTCGAGGCGATCGTCCTGCTGCTGCTCGGGCTGCTGTCGGGGGTGCTGTCCGGGCTCGTCGGGGTCGGCGGCGGGGTCGTCATCGTGCCGGGGCTCGAGGTCGTGCTCGGCGCCGGCGACCTGCTGGCGAAGGGCACGTCACTCCTCACGATGGTGCCGACGTCGCTGTCCGGGACGGTCGCGAACCTGCGGCGTCGCGCGGTCGACCTGCGGGTCGGGCTGACGGTCGGCATCACCGCCGCCGTCTGCTCGCCGGGTGGCGCCGTGCTGGCGCGCCTGGTCGACCCGCAGGTCGGCACCTGGCTGTTCGCGGCGTTCCTGGTGGTCGTCGCGGTCATCGTGCTCAGCCGCGGGCGTCGGACGGCACCACAGAACGACGCGAGCGACGGGGCGGTCGCGTGACGGGCCTCCAGGCAGGGCGCGACGCGGAAGCCGTGCTGGCGGCATTCGCCCGCACCACCGGCGACGTCGCCGCGGCCCGCCGGGTCGCGCGGCAGTTCCACGACCTCGACGAGGGGGAGCGCTCGGCGCTGCTCTGGAGCGAGGACGACGGCGCGAAGCTCGTCGCCGTCCTGCTGCTCGTGCAGGCGATGCGGGCGCAGCCGGACCCGGAGCTCACCGACGAGTACCTGTCCGCGGCGAAGGCCGAGCGGCTCGAAGACCCGGTGCTCGTCGACCTGGCCGCCGAGGAACTCGTCGGCGCCCCGTTGGTGGGCGCCTCGACCGGTCCGCTGTTCGCGCTGGCGAAGTCCGACGTCGCGATGGTCCGCCGGATCGCGGTCGTGGCGACCCTGGCGTTCGCGAAGCAGGGCGACGCCGAGGTGCCGCTCGGGATCGCCGGGCGCCTGGTTCGGGAGCGCAGCGAGACGGTGCAGTCGGCGCTCGGGTTGGTCCTGCGCGAGACGGGGAAGCGGGCGTCCGAGCCGGCCCTCGTGGCGTTCCTCGAGCAGAGCGGCCGGTTCCTCAGCCCGGCCGCCCGCCGGACGGCCACCGAGCACCTGCCGCCGGGGGAGCGTGACCGGCTGCGGGGATGACACAGCTCGCGGTCGCGCGCGACGCCTTGCTCGCCCGGGCAGAACCCGCCTGAGGCGACGGCCGGGAGGCCCGGTGCGGGTCCGCCCCGCCGCTGGCCGCCCGCGCGCACCGGCCCCACCGCCGCGCCGGGGTCCGGCGCCTGTGCTGCGGGCACGCCCACCCGCGCCGACGTGCGCGAGGGGGACGCGGGGCTGGGAGCGTCCACGGGGCGGGCGCGTACCGAGGAGGGGAACGCGAGTCGTGCCTCCAGGCCGGCTCGAAGCGACCACGAGAGGAACGCAACGTGCGCGCACTGACCTACCAGGGCACCGAGAAGGTGTCCGTCGAGACCGTCCCCGACCCGACCATCCAGGAGCCGACCGACGCGATCGTGCGGATCACCTCCACGGCGATCTGCGGGTCCGACCTGCACCTGTACCGCGTGCTCGGCCCGTACATCGACCGCGGCGACGTCCTCGGCCACGAGCCGATGGGCATCGTGGAAGAGGTCGGATCCGGCGTCACGAACCTGAAGGTCGGCGACCGGGTCGTCATCCCCTTCAACATCTCTTGCGGCCACTGCTGGATGTGCCAGCACGGCCTGCAGTCGCAGTGCGAGACCACCCAGGTGACCGAGTACGGCACCGGTGCCTCGCTGTTCGGCTACACCAAGATGTACGGCCAGGTCCCCGGTGGCCAGGCCGAGTACCTTCGCGTGCCGCACGCCGACTACGGCCCCATCGTCGTGCCGGACGACGGCACCCCCGACGACCGCTGGCTGTTCCTGAGCGACATCCTGCCGACCGCGTGGCAGGCCGTGCAGTACGCCCAGGTGCCCGAGGGCGGCACGCTCGCCGTGCTCGGCCTCGGCCCGGTCGGCCAGTTCGCCGCCCGCATCGGCAAGCACCTCGGCTACCGCGTGCTCGCCGTCGACCCCGAGCAGGTCCGCCGTGACCTCGGGGCGAAGCACGGCGCCGAGGTGTTCGACCTGACCAAGGACCTGGTGCCCGAGCTCGTCGACCTGACCGACGGCCGCGGCCCCGACGGGGTCGTCGACGCCGTCGGCATGGAGGCCCACGGCAACCCGATGGCGGGCTTCGCACAGCGTGCCGCCGGCCTGCTGCCCGACAAGCTCGCGCAGAAGGCGATCGAGACCGCCGGTGTCGACCGGCTGGCCGCCGTGCACGCGGCGATCGACCTGGTCCGCCGCGGTGGCACCGTCTCGCTGAGCGGTGTCTACGGCGGCATGGCCGACCCGATGCCGATGATGACGCTGTTCGACAAGCAGATCACCATCCGCGAGGGTCAGTGCAACGTGAAGCGCTGGATCGACGACATCATGCCGCTCGTCTCCGACCCGTCGGACCCGCTCGGCACGCTCGACCTGACCACCCACCGCGTCTCGCTCGAGGAGGCCCCGCACATGTACGAGGTCTTCCAGAAGAAGCAGGACAACTGCGTCAAGGTCGTGCTCGACCCCGCGATGGCCGCGGCCTGATGCGCGTCGTCGTCGTCGGCGCGACCGGCAACGTGGGGACGGCGGTGCTCCGTCGGCTCGCGGCCGTGCGCGCCGACGGCGACGGTGTCACCGGTCGTCACGCCGCCGGTGACGCCGGCCATCACGCCGCCGGTGACGCCGCCCGTGACGCCGCCGGCGTCCAGATCGTCGGCGTCGCCCGGCGCCTGCCGGACCTCCGCGCGGAGCCGTACGCCGCCGCCGTCTGGCACGCGGTCGACGTCGGCGCCGCGGACGCCGTGGACCAGCTCACGGCCGTGTTCCAGGGCGCCGACGCCGTCATCCACCTGGCGTGGGCCCTCCAGCCGACGCACGACATCCCCGCGCAGCACCGCACGAACGTGACCGGCACGGCGAACGTCCTGGCCGCCGTCGCGCGCGCCGAGGTGCCCCAGGTCGTCGTCGCGTCCTCGGTCGGTGCCTACCGCGGGGTGGACGTCGACGGCAAGCACACCCCCGTGGACGAGAGCTGGCCCGCCGACGGTATCCCGACGGCGACGTACTCGATCCACAAGGCCGCGAACGAAGCGGCGATGGACGCGTTCGAGGCCGAACACCCCTCCGTGACCGTCACCCGGCTGCGCCCGGGGCTGATCTTCCAGCGGGACGCCGCCGCCGAGATCCGGGGGCTGTTCCTCGGACACCTCGTGCCGATGTCGATCGTGCGGTGGATCCGCTGGCTCGTGCTGCCGCTGCCGTACCCGTTCGTGTTCCAGGCCGTGCACGCCGACGACGTCGCGGACGCCTACTGGCGCGCGGTCGACCGACGGGCAGCTGGGGCGTTCAACATCGCCGCCTCGCCCGTGCTCAACCCGCCGCGACTGGCCCGGGCCTTCGGCATGCTCGGTGCCGTGCGGATCCCGCTGCGGTTGCTGCGCGGGATCGTGACGGTGACGTGGCGGCTGCGGTTGCAGCCGACGGACGCCGGGTGGATCGACATCGCGGCCGGGGTGCCGATCATGCGGACCGACCGTGCCCGGTCGGTGCTCGGATGGGAGGCCCGGCACACCTCCGAAGAAGCGTTGCGTGCACTCGTGGCCGGGTTCGCGGACGGTGCGAACGTTCCGGGGTCCGGGCCGCTCCGCGGCTGACCGGGCTGGGGCTGGGGGTGGCCGGGGTCGGCGCTGCCTGGTCGCCCCGGGCGTACCGGGTGCTTTCGGGCGTACCTGGTGGTTTCGGGCGTACCGGGTGTTTTCGGGCGTACCGGGTCGGAAGTTCTGACCAGGTACGCCCGGTTCCACATTCCATCGCGGGCGTTCTGGGAAGGAACGTCCGCTCGTGTTCCCCGTCTCGCGCTACGCTTCGCTCGTCGTTGTGAGAAGGGGGAGTGCGATGGTGCTCAGTTGGTCCGCGTTCAGTGAGCTCGAGGGGCCGGGGGAGTCGGGGATGTCCGACCTGTTCGGCGGCTGGTTCGGCATCGCGTTCGGGGTCGTCGCGGCGCTGATGATCCTCACGACCCTGACGATCGTCATCCTCTCGCTCTACCGGGGCAAGCGGATGGCCGACCGTGGTCAGAACCCGCTCACCATGCAGGAGGACATCGCGTACCAGGCGATGCAGAGCCGCACGTTCGCTCCGGACAAGCCGCTCGAGCAGCGCCTCGCCGAACTCGACGACCTGCACGCGCGCGGTGTGATCTCCGACGAGGAGCACCGCAGCGCCCGAGCCGAGGCCCTGCGCGGACGATGATCGTCTCCGAAGACGTCCGCAACCCCCTGATCCCGCCGGTCTACGACCTCGTCTGGACCCTGCTGATGGCGCTCGTCGTCATCGTGGTCATCGTCGCCGTGTGCATCGCGGTCGTCCGCAGTCGGCGTCCCCACGGTGCCCGTCGGAGCTCGCCGGAGCAGCGGCTCCTCGAACTCGACGAGCTGCACGCCCGCGGTGTCATCACCGACGACGAGCGCCGAGCCGCGCGGGCCGAGGCCCTGCGCCGTTAGCCTGGTCCGGTGCTGCTGCCGACGGACCTGCTCGGGGTGTGGGAACTCCACCGCACCGTGCACGACCACCGCACCGGGGCCGCGGGGACCGTCACCGGGACCACCACCCTGACCCGGGTCGGCGACGACGAGGTTCGCTGGGACGAGTCCGGCGTGATGATCTTCGACGGCCGGTCCACCCCGGTGTCCCGGACCCTCCTCCTCCGGCGGGGTCCCGACGGCGGCTGGACCGTGCACTTCTCCGACGGTCGGGTCTTCCACGACTGGGTCTGGGGCACGAGCGTCGCCCACGCCTGCGCTCCGGACGACTACACGGGTGCCTTCGACGGCGACGAAGACCGCTGGACGGTGCGGTGGGAAGCACGTGGTCCGGCGAAGGACTACCGGCTGGACAGCGTCCTCACCCGACCGCGGTCGTGACCCGCGGGGTCGGCGGTCACCGCCAGACTGGGGGCATGGCACGCTCCTCCGGCACCGACGCCCCGCGCATCACCCTGACCGAACCGACGAACCTCGAGGACTGGGCACCAGCTCCCGGTGACGTCCTGACGGGGGACCGCCTCGAGGGCAAGCGCATCGACGTCCTCGACCTGGCCGGCGAGCGGCTGCCCGACCTGGAGATCGAGGAGTGTGTCATCGACACGTTCCGGGGCGACGATGCGGACTTCCGTGGGCTCCGGGTCCGTGACTCGATCATCGACTCGCTTGACGCCCCGATCCTGCGGGCGTCGAGCAGCTCGTGGCGCGAAGTCCGGGTCTCCGGCGGTCGGGTCGGCTCGGCGGAGCTGTACGACTCCGGACTGAACGGCGTCGAGTTCGTCGGCATGAAGTTCGGGTTCGTGAACCTGCGCGGCTCGACGATCACCGACGTCGTGTTCCGTGACTGCGTCATCGACGAGCTCGACATCGCCGACGCGAAGCTGCTGCGGGTGTCGTTCGACGGCAGCAGCATCCGCGCCGCCGAGGGGTCGAACACCCGCATCGACCACGTGGACCTGCGCGGAGCGGACCTCGATCGGGTCGAGCGGCTCGAAGGGTTCCGCGGGGCCACGATCGGCGCCGACCAGCTGTACACGCTCGCTCCGCTGCTGGCCGCGCAGGCCGGCTACCGCGTCGACTGACCCACGCCGAGTTTCGCGCTCACCGACACTGCACGCCCGACCGGCCCCGCGAACTGTCGCTCAGCCCGAAACAGCGCCCGAAACAGCGCCAGCGCCGACCCCAGCGCCGACCCCGGCCAGCGCCGCGACCAGGTCGGCCTGCACCAGGTCGCCGTGCACCGCTGCACCCACCTGGGTGCCGGCAGCCGCCGACGCGATGACCGTCGCCATCGGGGCCGTCACGTTGCCTGCCGCGGACACCCCGCGCACGGCGGTCTGCCCGGCGGCGTCCACGGTCAGCGCCGTCGCGAAGCGGTGGTCCCCCATGAACTGGTCGGTGGCGGCGAGGCCGAGCCCGGACAGGAAGTCCACCCGCGCCTCGGGCCGGCTCGCCGTGGCCAGGGCATCGAGCTCGACGAAGGAACCGTCGCCGAGCCGGACCCCGGTCAGCCGGTCACCCTCGGAGACCACTTCGGCGACCGGGCCCTGAACCACCGAGATGCCGCGGGCCGCCAAACCGGCCAGGGCGGTGTCGTCCATCAGCGCTGGATCGGTCAGGAACGCGGTCACCCGATCGCTCAGCGCCCGGAACATGAGCGCGTGGTGTGCGGCGTTCGGTGTCGTGACGAGGACCCCGATCCGCTGGTCGCGGATCTCCCAGCCGTGGCAGAACGGGCAGTGCACGACCCCGCGCCCCCACTGTTCGGCCAGGCCCGGGACCTCGGGCAGGACGTCCACGGCGCCGGAGGCGACGACCAGTCTGCGGGCCGTGACGACCGCGCCGGAGTCCAGCGTGACCGAGAAGCCGACCCGGTCGTGACCGTCACCGGTCGTGGCGGACGTGGCCACGACCCTCCCGGCCGTGACCTGGACGCCGTAGGCGGCGACCTCGCTGCGACCGATGCGGATCAGCTCGGCGGGCGCGACGCCCTCGTGGCCGAGGTAGTTGTGTGCGCCGGCCGCCGGAGCGTTGCGGGGCTCGCCGGAGTCGACGACGAGCACCGAGCGCCGCGAACGGCCGAGGATCAGGGCGGCGGAGAGGCCGGCGGCCGAGCCGCCGATGACGATGACGTCGAAGTGTTCAGGCATGCGCTGATCATGCGGCCGGTCACGAGTGAACAGCAACGAAGTTTGCCGATGTGGCAACATGGTTCGCATGGCACACAGCACCCGGGGACCGGTCGCCCCGCGCACGACGGCCGACGTCGTCGACGGGGTCGGCCCCCGACTCCGCGCGCTGCGCGCCCACCGCGACGTCACGCTCGCGGCACTGTCCGAGCAGACGGGGATCTCGGTGAGCACCCTGTCGCGGCTCGAGTCCGGGCAGCGGAAGCCCACACTTGAACTGCTGCTGCCCCTCGCTCGGGCGTACCAGGTGCCCCTCGACGACCTGGTCGGCGCACCACAGACCGGCGACCCGCGTGTGCACATGAAGCCCGAGGTGCACGGCGGCCGCGTGGTCGTCCCGCTGACGAAGCGGACCGGCGGGGTGCGCTCGTTCAAGCAGCTGTTCCCGCCGAACACCCCGGGTGGGGAACCCTCGCTCAAGACGCACGAGGGCTACGAGTGGCTCTACGTGCTGTCCGGACGGCTCCGGTTGGTGCTGGGGGAGCACGACCTCGACCTGGGTCCCGGAGAGGTCGCCGAGTTCGACACCCACACCCCGCACTGGATGGGCAACGTGACCGACTCCGTCACCGAGGTGCTGTGCCTGTACGGGCCGCAGGGCGAGCGGGCGCACGTGCGGTCCCGACCCGCTCGGTGACCGGCTGACCGAAGCCGTCGTCAGCGGCTGCGCCACCACCACCGCGACCGCGACCGCGATCGCAGCCGTCGTGCCCACCGGCGCACCGGGTTGGCCCGCCGGCCGTTCACGCGGAACGTGTGGAAGGCGCGTCGCGTCCGCACCCAGACGGACGGGAGGCCCGACAACGGTCGCGCGGACACCTGCACCGTGAGCACGGGGTCGGCCACCACCCGCCAGGCCGGGTCGAGCTGCATGCTCAGGTCGACGTCGTCGTGCACCTCGGCGTCGTCCCGGTGCGCTCGCCCCCCGACCGCGGCCCAGGTCGACCGGCGCATCGCCATGGCGGACCCGAACAACGGTGGGTGTCCGAGTGCACTCCACATCAGCACGAAGTACGGGCCCATGTAGACGGCGTCCCACAGTCGGCGCACCACGGGGCCGCCGTTCCGTGGTCGGCCCGGACCGGTGACCGCGACGACCTCGGGGTCGGCGAGCAGGCGGACGGCGTCGGCGATCCAGGACGGCGGTGGGACGGAGTCGGCATCGAGCCGCACGACCACGTCGCCGGACGCCCGGTCGTAGCCGCGCGCCGAGGCTCGGGCGATCCCGCGCACCGGCTCCGTGACCACGACCGCGCCGGCGTCCCGGGCGATCGCCGCGCTGTCGTCGGTGCTGCCGTTGTCGACCACGACGACCTCGTCGGCCGGCCGGGTCTGGGCCGCGAGGGCGGCGAGGCACCGGCGCAGGTGCACGGCATCGTCCCGCACGGGGATCACGACCGAGACACGGGGCATCCGTCGATCCAACCGGCTGTCGCCTGTGCGGATTGCCGGACCGCGTTTCCCGGCATTCCTGGGTCCTGACCCAGAGGGCAGCGCGCACGTTCGATGCGAAACGCCCCCGGTGCACGCCGGGGACGACGACAACCGGAAGGCCGACCATGACCACGAACCCACCCGGGAACGACTCCGGGACGCCCATCCACGACCGCACCGCAGCCTCCGAGGGGCACGAGGTCGCCCCCGGCGTGACGGTGCCGTCGTACGCCAGCGGTACCCCCGCCGCGCGATCCACCGACCCCGGTGCGCCCCGGACCGACGACCCGTACGGCGACAGCGCCGCCGAGGTGCCGTTCGACGCACCCCTCGACGCCGTCCCGGCCGACGAGCAGCTCCCCGCCGTCCCGTCCGCCGCGTCCGCCGGCAGCGTCAGCGGCTCCAGCGGCGCTGGCAGCTCCAGCGGCGATGGCAGCGGCTCCGGCAAGGCCGATGCGGCGAAGGGTGCCGCGCAGGACGTCGCCGGCGACGCCAAGGAGAAGGCCGCGAACGTCGCGGGCACCGCCAAGGAGCAGGCGTCGAAGGTCGCCTCCGAGGCGACCGACCACGCCAAGCAGCTCTACGGCCAGGCGTCCGAGAACCTCAAGCAGCAGGCCGGCGAGCAGCAGCAGCGCGCTGCCGGCGGACTCCGCTCCCTCGGTGAGCAGCTCGGGCGCATGGCCGAGAACGACGACGAGCAGGGTGTGGCCTCGAAGGTCGTCCGCGACCTGTCGGGCCGCGCGACCTCCGCCGCCGGGTTCCTCGAGAACCGCGACCCGGGCTCGCTGCTCGACGAGGTGAAGACCTTCGCCGCGAAGCGCCCCGGCACCTTCATCGCGATCGCCGCGGGCGCCGGCCTGCTGGCCGGCCGCCTGACCAAGGCGCTCGCGACCGAGGTCAAGCACGAGAAGGAGGCCGGCGACGGCACGACCGGATCGGGGAGTGGCGTATGAGCCAGTCCGTCCCCGGCGCGACACCCCTGGGCGAACCGACGCCCGAGGAGCGCGCTGCGACCACACCGCTCGGTGAGCTGCTGTCCGACGTGTCGCGCGACCTCTCCAGCCTGTTCCGGCAGGAGGTCGCCCTCGCGAAGGCCGAGCTGACCGACTCCGCGAAGAAGGCCGGCAAGGCGGGCGGGATGTTCGGCGGCGCCGGACTCACCGCCGTGTTCGCCCTGCTGTTCCTGTCGATCGCCGCGTGGTGGGGCCTCGGTTACCTGATCGGCAACGCCTGGTCCGCCCTGATCATCGCGGTCGTCTACGCGATCGTCGCCGCGATCCTGGCCGTCCGCGGGCGCAAGGAGATCAAGGAGATCAAGGGCGCCCCGCAGACGGTCGAGACCGCCAAGGAAGTCCCCGAGACACTCAAGCCCAACACCGGGAGGAAGCCATGAGCACCCCAGACGAGATCCGCGCCGACATCGAGCGCACCCGCGGCGAACTCGGCTCCGACGTCGACGCCCTCGCCGACAAGGTCAGCCCGTCGTCCATCGCCCACCGCCAGAGCGAGAAGGTGAAGGGCCGGTTCCAGGACGTCCGCGAGTCCGTGATGGGCGCGGCCCAGTCGGCCCGCTCGAGCGCCTCCGGTTCCGCCTCGGGCGCGACCGGCCAGGCGAAGGACGTCGCGCAGAAGGGCGTCGAGAAGGCGAAGGGCAACCCCCTGGCCGTCGGCCTCATCGCGTTCGGTGCCGGTTGGCTGGTGTCGTCGCTCCTGCCGACGACCGAGAAGGAAGAAGAGCTCGCCGGTGAGCTGAAGGACAAGGCTGCACCGCTCGTCGACGAGGTCAAGGAGCAGGCGAAGGACGTCGGCTCGCAGCTCGGCGACGTGGCGAAGGAGCACGCGCAGGACCTCAAGGGGACCGCGCAGGACGCCGCGCAGGCGGTCAAGGGCGAGGCACAGGGGGCCGCGTCCGACGTCAAGGACAACGCGCAGGGTGCGGCGGACGACGTCCGCAGCAGCTGAGCGGAACCCCGTGACGGACAGGAGGCGCGGTGCCAGCTGGCACCGCGCCTCCTGTCCGTGACGCGGTAGCGTTCCGGGCATGGACCCGATCGACGAGCTCGCTGCGGAGCTCCGACAGTCCATCGGCCGGGTCGTGCGTGCCGCACGACGCGAGGCGGACGCGCTGCCGGCCACCCACACCACCACCCTCGGGTTCCTGCACCGCGAGGGCCCGATGACGATCGCGGAACTCGCGCGCCGCCGCGGGGTCAAGCACCAGGGGCAGTCCCGCACGGTCGGCGAACTGGCCGAGCTCGGCTACGTCGACCGGACGGCGTCGGACACCGACCGCCGCGCGTCGGTCATCCGGATCACGGACGCCGGCCGGGCCGCACTGCAGCGGGACACGGACGCCCGCACGGACTGGCTGGCCGACGCGATCCGCGAGGAGACCGACGCCGAGGAGCGTGCGCTGCTGCGCCGTCTGCCCGAGCTGTTCGAGCGGGTTGCGCGTCGGGCCGACTGAACGACCCCTCACCTTCCCGGGAGCCCGAGAAGTACAACACGGCTGTACAGTTGTGCGCATGGAGTTGACGAAGTACAACCACGCCACCGTCGTCCTCGAGCAGGACGGCGTCACCCTCGTCATCGACCCCGGGGTGTTCACGCCCGAGGCCGTCGACCTCGTCCGCGGAGCAGTGGGCGTCCTCGTCACGCACGACCACCCCGACCACTTCGACATCGACGCCCTGCGCGCGGGACTCTCCGCGAACCCGGACCTCGTCGTCCGCGGGCCGGAGACCGTCGTCGAGCAGCTCGGCGAACACCACGGCCGGGTCCAAGCGGTGCACGCCGGCGACACGATCACCGTCGGACCGTTCTCCGTCCGGGTCTTCGGCGAGCAGCACGCGGTCATCCACCCCGACATCCCGTCCACCGCGAACGTCGGCTACCTGGTGGACGACGCGGTGTTCCACCCGGGCGACGCGTACCTCGAGCCCGGTGTCCCGGTGTCGACCCTGCTGCTGCCGACGAGCGGGCCGTGGACGAACACCGCCCAGGCCGTCGACTACGTGCGAGCCGTGGCGCCGGAGCGGGCCGTGCAGATCCACGAGGCGATGCTGAGCGAGCTCGGCCAGCAGTCCGCCGCGCGGTTCCTCGGGCCGGACGGTCTCGGGCCGGTGCCCGTCCTGATCCTGCCCGCGGGGGAGACGATCACCGTCTGACGGACGCGGGCCGCCCCTGGGAGGCGATCCGGGCCTCCCGAGCAGCATGGTGGGATGGCCGACGCACCCACGACAGCAGTCCTCTTCGACATCGACGGCACCCTCGCCGACTCGAACTACGCGCACATCGACGCGTGGTGGCGGGCGTTCCTGGCGGCGGGGGAGTCCGTCGACGCCTGGCGCATCCACCGCGCGATCGGGATGGACTCGGCGAAGCTGCTCGAGACGCTGCTGCCGGACGCGTCCCAGGAGACCCGCGACACCGCCAAGCAGTTCCACACCGCCTACTACGCCGAGCAGATGCCGCGGCTCCGGCTGCTGCCGGGTGCACGCGAGCTCCTGCAGGCCGTCGCCGAAGCGGGGCACGCCGTGGTCCTGGCGACCAGTGCGCCCGAGCACGAACTCGCCCGCCTGCGCGACCTGCTCGACGCGGGTGAGTGGGTCACCGCCGAGACCAGCTCCGAGGACGTCGAGCAGGCGAAGCCGGACCCCGGCATCATCCGGGTCGCACTCGACAAGGCGGGGGTCTCCGCCGACGACGCCGTGATGGTCGGGGACGCCATGTGGGACGTCGAGTCCGCCGGCAAGGTGGGGGTGCAGTGCGTCGGCGTCATGACCGGCGGCATCGGCGGCGACGAGCTCCGCGGTGCCGGGGCGGCGGAGGTGTACGACGACGCGGCGGCCGTGCTCGCGGCGTTCCGCGCCGGCGAGGGCCCGATCGCGGCACTCGGCCAGCGCGACTGACGGGCGGCGCCGGTCGCGCCTGACGGGCGGCGCCGGTCGCGCCCGACGGGCGCCTCGGTTTCCGCGTCGTCGGTCGCCCGTGCCAGGATCGACGTTCGTGATCACGATCGAACGCGTGTCCTGGGACGACCCCCGCAGCGTGGTGCTCCGCGCCCGGATGGACGACGAGATGCACGAACGCTACGGATCGGCGAACGCCGGCGAGGACCCTGCTGTCACCGCCGAGCGGGGTCGTGCGCTGAGCGTCGACCCGTCGACCGTCGTCACGTCGATCCTGGCCGTCGACGAGTCCGGCGAACCGGTCGGGCACATCGCCGTCCGGCGTCTGGGTGACGAGGTCGAACTGAAGCGGCTCATCGTGCTCGCCTCGGCGCGCGGCAAGGGTGCGGCCACCGCGCTGCTCGACGAGTGCGAGCGCGTCGGTCGCGAACTCGGCGCCCCGCGGCTCATCCTGCAGACCGGTGACAAGCAGCCCGACGCCGTGGCGCTCTACCGCAAGACCGGCTGGGACCAGATCGCGGTCTACGAGCCCTACGTCGCGACCATGCCGTGGTCGTTCTGCTTCGAGAAGGCGCTGTAGCCCGGCCCGTTCACGTATTGCACTTTCAACAGGAGAGTGCAATTCTTGCTCGGTGAGCACCACCGAACGCACCCGCGCGCTGCGCCGACGCATGATCGTCGAGGCACGTCGGGCGACGGTGGAACACGGGCTGCACGGCTTCACCATCGAGCAGCTCTGCGAAACGGTCGGGGTGTCACGCCGCACGTTCTTCAACCACTTCGGGTCGAAGGACGACGCCGTGCTCGGCATCGAGCTCAACGCCGACGTCGAGGCGATCGACGCCTACGCCGCGGGCGGGATCGTCCCCGGCGAGCTCGACCCCCTCGGGTCGATCGTCGCGCTGGCGATCGACCAGTTCCACCGGGTCGGCATCGCCCGCGCCGACGAGGCCCTGGTCCGTCGGGTGTTCGAGCGGGAGCCGGCACTCGTCGCACGGTTCCTGTCGGCGACCGACGTGCAGCTCGCCCGGATCACCGTGGCGTTGCGGCGACGGTTCGGGTGGGACGACCCCGCCGACCGCCGACCGCGCCTGGTCACCGAGGCCGCGGCAGCGTTGATGAAGGCCACCGCGACCGAGTACTTCGACGACGCGTTCGACGAGGCCACCGGGCCGACGTTCGACGCACTGCTCACCGAGAACCTCCGCCTGCTCAGGGCGGTCACCACGACCGAACGGGAACACACCACATGAGCGCCACCGCGCCGGGCACCACCAAGCGTGCCCGCCCAGGCTCCGACGGCCCGCTGCTCCTGACGCAGCGTCGCATCTGGATCATCTTCTCCGCCCTGATCGCGGGGATGCTGCTCTCCAGCCTCGACCAGACCATCGTCTCCACCGCGATGCCGACGATCGTCGGCGAGCTCGGCGGCGTCGCGCACCAGGCCTGGCTGACGACCGGGTACCTGCTCGCCTCCACCATCGTGATGCCGGTCTACGGCAAGTTCGGCGACGTCCTCGGTCGCCGCAACCTGTTCCTCATCGCGATCGCGCTGTTCACCATCGCGTCGGCCGGGTGCGCGTTCGCCACGGACTTCACGCAGCTCGTGGCGTTCCGCGCCATGCAGGGGCTCGGCGGCGGCGGCCTGATGATCCTGTCGCAGGCGATCATCGCGGACATCGTCCCGGCCTCGCAGCGCGGCAAGTACCTCGGCCCGCTCGGTGCGATCTTCGGCCTGTCCGCCATCGGTGGCCCGCTGCTCGGTGGCTTCTTCGTGGACCACCTCACCTGGAACTGGGCGTTCTACATCAACATCCCGGTCGGCATCGCGGCGTTCTTCGTGGCGTGGTTCGCGCTGACCCTGCCGAACAAGAAGGCGACGAAGCGCATCGACGTCCTCGGCGTGCTGTTCATGTCCGCCGCGACCACGTGCCTGGTGTTCTTCTCGGAGTTCGGCGGCAGCAAGGACCACGGCTGGGACGCCCCCGAGACCTGGGCCTGGTTCGCCGGTCTCGTCGTCTCGGCAGCGCTCCTGGTGTTCGTCGAGTCCCGTGCGCAGGACCCGGTGCTCCCGCTGTCGTTCTTCCGCAACCGCACCTTCCTGCTGGCCACCGGCATCGGCCTCGTGCTCGGCATCGGCATGTTCGCCGCGATCGGCTTCGTCCCGACCTTCCTGCAGATGGCCTCGGGTACCTCGGCCGCCGTCTCCGGCCTGCTGATGCTGCCGATGATGGCCGGCCTGATCGGCACCTCGATCGCCTCGGGTGTCCTGATCACCAAGACCGGGCGCTACCGGATGTTCCCGATCGTCGGCACGGTCCTGGTGGCCATCGCGATGCTCGCGATGACCCAGCTGGCGGCGGACACCCCGATCTGGCTGATCTGCGCGTACCTGTTCGTCTTCGGTGCCGGGCTCGGCCTGATCATGCAGGTGGTCGTCCTCGTCGCGCAGAACGCCGTGCCCGCCGAGCAGGTCGGTACCGCCACGTCGACGAACAACTACTTCCGTGAGGTCGGCGCCTCTCTCGGCACCGCCGTCTTCGGAGCGCTCTTCACCGCGCGGCTCACGACGTCGCTGACGGACGTGTTCCGCGGTGCCGGTGGCTCGGCGACCGATGCGGCGTCCTCGGCGGGGAGCATCGACCCGTCGACCGTCGCGGGCCTGCCGCCTGCGGTGCAGGACGGCATCGTGAACGCCTACGCCGACTCGCTCGCACCGGTGTTCTGGTACCTGCTGCCGTTCATCGCGGTGGCGTTCCTGCTCGCCCTGTTCCTGCCGCAGATCACGCTCTCCGACACGGCCGGCATGGTCGCCCGTGGCGAGGCCGTCGGCGGCGACGAGGCCGACGAGCTCGAGCGCGCGCAGCGTGCTGCGCGTGCGGAGCACGCGGCGGCTCCGGAGGGTTCCGCACCGGGGCGGGACACCGACCGGTAGACGCGACCGACCGACGGACGGGAGGCCCGGTGCCAGCTGGCACCGGGCCTCCCGTCCGTCGTCCGGTCGCGACCACCGCGCGCCGCGGCCGATGTTTCGTGCTGAGCGACACCTCGCGCGTTCCAGCGCGCGTGAGCTGTCGCTGAGCGCGTGAGGTCGCGGTGACCCGGCGCTACGCGCCGGTGCTCGCGCGCGGCACGAGCCGCGTCGGCAGGGCCGCGGGCTCGGCGGCCGTGCCGTCGAGCGTCGCGAGGAGCCGCAGTGCCGCCGCGCGACCGAGGTCGGCGCCGGGCAGTGCCACACTCGTCAGGGCCGGCGCGGTGACCGACGACGACGGCAGGTCGTCGAAGCCCGCGACCGCGAGTGCGCCGGGGACGGCGATGCCGAGCGCGTCGGCGACCCGCAGGACTCCGTAGGCCAGGGTGTCCGCGGCCGCGACGACGGCGGTGACGTCGTCGTCCTGCCAGGCCTCGATGACGTGTTCGGTGGCCGAGGCCGCGGCCTCCACGGTCAGGTCGGCGCGGGCGGTGACCTCGGAGACCGTGATGCCGGCCTCCGCACAGGCCTGCTCGAACAGTTCGCGGCGCACGCCGAACGTCGCCGCCCGCGAGGTGCCGTCGAGGTAGCCCACGTGCCGGTGTCCCCGGTCGTGCAGGTGGGCGACGAGGTCGTGCACGCCGGTGGAGAGGTCGTAGTTGACCGCCTCGGGCCCACCGGGGGCGTCGAGCAGCACCACGGGGACGCTCGCCGACATCGACTCGTCGGCGGCCGGTGCGTCGACCAGGATGCCGGCCGGCCGGAGCCGTTCGAAGCGCCGGACGTCGGCCGCGACCGGCTGTGCACCCCGCTCGGTGACGGAGAGCACGAGCTGGAACCGGTCGCCCAGGGTGTCGCGGACGCCACGGATGACCTCGGCGAAGAACGGGTTCGACAGGTCGGGGGCGATGAACACGACGAGGTCGCCGCTGCCGCGGGCCAACGAGCTGGCGGCGTGGTCGACGACGTAGCCGAGGTCGTCCACGGCGTCGCGGACCCGTGCAGCGATGGGGGCGGAGACCCGCCCGCGGTCCTTGCCGTTCACGACGAGGGAGACCGTGGCGATGCTCGTGCCCGCACGCTCGGCCACCATCGCAGCGGTCACACGACGGCTCGGGGCGGCGGGGGAGGGCACTCGTCGATGCTAGCGAGCGCGGTGGTCGAACTTGACGTCAAGCGTTTGACGTGTTTCGATGTCAAACGCTTGACGCGCCACGTCGCCAGCGCTCTGCCGGCCCGTGGATCCCCACCACGTCGAGCACTCACCTCGATTCCCCGAAGAAGTGGAGCGCCCAGCGTGCCCGATGCGACCCAGCCCGCCGCGAAGATCATCCTCGACTGCGACCCCGGCCACGACGACGCCGTGGCGCTCCTGCTCGCCCACGGCAGCCCGGCCATCGACCTGCTCGCCGTGACCACCGTCGTCGGCAACCAGACCCTGCCGAAGGTCACCCGCAACGCCCTGGCGGTCGCCCGCATCGCCGGCATCACCGGGGTGCCGTTCGCCGCCGGAGCCGCCCGCCCGCTGCTGCGCCAGATCGAGGTCGCGCCGGACATCCACGGCGAGAGCGGCCTGGACGGACCGATGCTCCCCGAGCCGTCGTTCGACCTCGACGAGCGCCACGCCGTCGACCTGATCATCGACACCGTGATGGCCCACGAGCCCGGCACGGTCACCCTCGTGCCGACCGGCGGCCTGACGAACATCGCCCTCGCCGCCCGCAAGGAACCCCGCATCGTCGAGCGCGTCAAGCAGGTCGTGCTCATGGGTGGCGGCGTGCACGTCGGCAACTGGAGCCCGGTCGCCGAGTTCAACATCGTCATCGACCCCGAGGCCGCGGCCATCGTGTTCGAGGCCGGCTGGGACGTCGTGATGGTCGGCCTCGACCTGACGCACCAGGCCCTGGCCACCCCCGAGGTCGCCGCGCGCATCGCCGGCGTCGGCACCGCCCCCGCCGCGTTCGTCGGCGAGCTGCTCGACTTCTTCGGCCAGACCTACAAGGACGCCCAGGGCTTCGACGCCCCGCCGGTCCACGACCCCTGCGCCGTCGCGTACGTCATCGACCCCACGATCGTCCGCGCCGTGAAGGTCCCGATCCACGTCGAGACCCAGGGCGCGCTGACCCTCGGCATGACCGTCGCCGACTTCCGCGCCCCCGCACCCGAGGACTGCCGCACGAGCGCCGCGATGGAGCTCGACCACGGCCGGTTCTGGGACCTCGTCGTCGACGCCCTCGAGCGCATCGGCGAGACGGCCGACACCGGCTGGACCCCACGTGCCGCCGCCGACGCCGTCGAAGCCGGCATCACCACGACCCCGGAGCGCTGAACCCCCATGACCACCACCTCGACGAAGAAGTCGATCGGCGCCCTCACCGCCGCGCTCCTCGCCGCCTGCATCGCGTTCCAGCTGAACGCGAGCATGCTCAGCCCCGCCCTCGTCACGATGGCGCGCGAGCTGAACACGGACGACGCCACCATCGGCCTGTCGCAGACCCTGTACTTCACGCTCGCGGCGCTGTTCTCGCTGTTCCTGCCGCGGCTGTCCGACATCGTGGGCCGCAAGCGCGTGCTGATCGGCATGCTCGCCGTGATGCTCGTCGGCAGCATCGTCGCCGCGCTCGCGGTGAACGTGCCGATGCTGTTCGCCGGTCGCATCATCCAGGGCGTCACCGGTCCGGTCGTCCCCATCTGCCTGCTCGTCCTGCGCAACGAGATCAGCGACCCGAAGCGGTACGGCGCCGCCCTCGGGTTGCTGACGGCCGTGAACGGCGGCATCGCGGGCGTCGACGCCCTGGCCGGCGGGTGGATCGCGACGAACTTCGGGTTCCGCGGGATCTTCTGGGTCATCGCCGTCGTCACCGTGATCGCCCTGCTCCTGGTCGCGGTCTGGGGCGTCGAGTCGAAGCCCTCGGCTGGCACCCGGATGGACTGGATCGGCGTCGTGCCCCTCGTGGTGAGCGTGGGTGCGCTGCTCACGGCGTTCAACGAGGCCGGCAAGCTCGGCGCGGCGAACCCCGTGCTCGTGGTCGGTGGCGTCGTCGTCGCGCTCGTCGCCTTCGCCGTGTTCTGGGCCGTCGAGTCGCGGGTGCGGGAACCCCTGGTCGAGACCAGGTTCCTGAAGCGCCGGGCGACCTGGGCACTCCTGGCGACGACGTTCCTGACGATGACCGGCGTCTTCGCCGTGGTCAACGGACTCGTCACGAGCCTCGCGCAGAACGGTGACGCCGGCTTCGGGATGGAGCCCGACCTGGCGTCGCTCGTGTTCCTCACCCCGTACGCGCTGGTCGGCTGGATCGTCGGACCCTTCGCCGGGCGCCTCGCCCCGACCATCGGGTACCGCGCCGTCCTGCGCGTCGGGCTGATCGGCAGCATCGTCTCGACCGTCCTGATGGCGTTGGTCGGCGTGCACTCGCTGCCCGTGCTGGTCACCGCGACCGTGCTGATCGGCATCACCTACGCCGGCATCGCGAACATCATCCTGAACGGCCTGGGCATCGTGCTGTCGCCGGAGTCGAACCCCGGGTTCCTGCCGGGCCTGAACGCCGGTGCGTTCAACCTCGGTGCCGGGGTCAGCTTCGCCGTCCTGCCCGCGCTGCAGATCGCGCTCGGCGTCGGCGGTTCCGCGGGCACCGCCGGGTACTCCGGTGGCATGCTGCTCGGGGCCGCGATCACGACCGTCGCGCTCGCGATCTCGTTCCTCATCCCCCGTCCGGAGGGCGCCGAGACCACGTCCGTCGCCCCGCAGAAGGAGACCGTCCGTTGACCGAGAGCATCGTCGTCGTCGGGTCGCTCAACGCGGACCTGGTGGTCCGCACCGAGCGCTTCCCCCAGCCCGGTGAGACCCTGCAGGGCTCCGACCTCGCGATCCTGCCCGGCGGCAAGTCCGCCAACCAGGCGGTGGCTGCCGGGAGGCTCGGGGGCACGGTGCGCATGATCGGTGCGGTCGGCGACGACGGGAACGGCGCGCTGCTCCGCGACTCCGTCGCGGCTGCGGGTGTCGACACGACGCACGTCGCGATCCGGGAGGGCGTCGCGACCGGCACCGCCGTCATCACCGTCGACGCCGCAGGCGAGAACACCATCGTGATCTCCGCCGGAGCGAACGGCACGCTGACGCCGGACGACGTGCCGGCCGACGCCTTCGCCGGCGCCGCGGTGCTCGGACTCTGCCTCGAGGTCTCGATCGACGTCGTCCTCGCCGCCGCCCGGGCCGCGCACGCCGCCGGCGTCACGGTGCTCACGAACCTGTCACCGTTCGGTGCCGTGCCGGCCGAGCTCCTCGAACTGACCGACGTGCTGCTGGTGAACGAGCACGAGGCCGCGGCGCTCGGTGACCACGGCGTCGCCCGGTCGATCGTCACCCGCGGCGGAGCCGGCTGCGTCGTGCACGACGGGGGTGCCGAGCCGGTGTCGATCGACGCCGTCCGGGTCGAGCCCGTGGACACCACGGGCTGCGGCGACGCCTTCATGGGTGCGGTGGCGCTGCGTCTGGCCGCGGGGGACACCCTCGTCGACGCCGCTCGGTTCGCGGTGGGGGTCGGGGCGTACGCCGCGACCAAGCCGGGCGCACAGGCCTCGTACCCGACCACCGCCGAGCTGGAGGCGTTCCTGCGGGCGTGACCCGCGCCTCCCGGGTCGAACCGTCCCGCCGGCCCGCTAGCGTTGTGGCATGCGCGTGGGAGTCCTCGACATCGGGTCCAACACCGGCCACCTGCTCGTGGTGGACGCCCACGGCGGCGCCGCGCCGCTGCCGGCGTCCTCGTTCAAGCAGCCGCTGCGGCTGGCCGAGCACCTCGACGACTCGGGCGCGGTGACCCAGCACGGGATCGACGCCCTGACCACCTTCGTCGCCGACGCCGTCCGCGTCGCCGAGGAACGCGGCTGCGAGGACATGCTCGCGTTCGCCACCTCGGCGGTGCGCGACGCCGGCAACTCCGAGGCCGTGCTCGCCCACGTCGAGTCGTCCACCGGGGTCGAGCTGGCCGTCCTGTCCGGCTCCGACGAGGCCCGGCTGACGTTCCTGGCCGTGCGTCGCTGGTTCGGATGGTCCGCCGGTCGCCTGGCGGTCTTCGACATCGGCGGTGGCTCGCTCGAGATCGCCGGCGGTGCCGACGAGGCACCGGACGTCGCGTGGTCGATGCCGATCGGCGCCGCACGCCTGGCGCGCTCCTACTTCGCCGCCGGTACCCCGACCGAGGACGACGTCCGCCGCATCCGGCACGAGATCCGCGTCGAGATCGCCCGGGACGCCGGACGGCTGCTCCGCTCGGGCCGCCCGGACCGGGCCGTGGCGACGTCGAAGACGTTCCGGTCGATCGCCCGGATCTGCGGGGCCGCGCCGTCGGCCGCCGGACCCCTCGTGCCCCGTGCCCTCGACGGCGACGTGCTGCGGCAGCGCCTGCCGGAGCTGCTCACGATGTCGGTCGACGAACTCGCGGCGCTGCCGGGCGTCTCGGCGAGCCGCGCACACCAGGTGGTGCCCGGGGCGCTCGTCGCCGAGGCGTGCCTGGACATCTTCGACCTGCCGGCCCTCGAGATCTGCCCGTGGGCGCTGCGCGAGGGCGTCATCCTCGAGCGGCTCGACCAGTTGTCGGTGCTGGGCAACTCACAGTAGTGACCGATATGGTCAGGAGATGACCAAAACGGACACTCGCGGAGCGCTGGTCTCCGGGGCCCTCTGGACGGTGGCGGGGGTCGGCTGGCTCGTCGGCGAAGCGGTCTCGGCGTCGGCGTTCCCCGGCTACGACTACGCGACGAACTACATCTCCGACCTCGGCGTCCCCGACGTCGGCACGTTCCAGGGGCGGTCGATCGACTCACCGCTGCACGTGCTCATGAACACGACGTTCATCGGGCAGGGCGTCCTGTTCGGGATCGCAGCGGTGCTCGCCGTCGTGGTGTTCCGCGCCGCGTCCCGCCGTGCGCGGGTGGCGACCGCGGTGCTCGCCGTGGTCCACCTGTTCGGGATGGTCCTGGTCGGCTCGTTCCACGGCAGCCAGACGAGCACCGACGGCGGCACCATCGTGTTCCACGTGCTCGGCGCCGCGGCAGCGATCACGACCGGCAACCTCGTGGCGATCACCGCCGGCATCGGGTCCCGGGCGCTGCGGGCACCGGCGGCCTACCGGATCGCGAGCGTCGCGCTCGGGATCGTCGGCCTCGTCTCCCTCGTGATGCTCGTCGTGGACTCGTCGTCGACGGTGATCGAGGTGCTCCCCGACGGCGTGTGGGAGCGTGCGTCCGTGTACACGATCGTCGCGTGGGAGCTCCTGACCGGGATCGCCCTGCTCGTTGCGGGGACCCGGCGCCTGCGGACGGCACGGGCCTCGGCGGTCGGCGCGTGAGTCGGCCTGCGCGCCGTGCTCGGCCCTCCGCCGAGGAGATCAACGGGGGCGTCCTGGACATCACCGCCGGGCTCATCGCCCGCCGCGGCATCAAGGACACCGCCGTGCAGGCCGTCGCCGACCAGGCCGGCTACTCGAAGGCGGGCATCCTCGCCCGGTTCACGAGCAAGGAGCTGCTCGTCGAGGCCGCGCTCGCGCAGTGCACCGCGCAGACCGAGGCGATCCGGGCAGCCGCTGCCGCCGCCCCCGCGGGGGAGACCCGCGACGCCGCGGCGCTCGTGGGGATCGCCGACCTCGCTCTCGCCCGGCCCGGGTGGGCGGAACTCGCGCTCGCGGCGTTCACGCTCCGGCGCGGGGACGACGTCGGCGTCCGGCTCGAACCGGTCGCAGCGACGCTCCTCGACGTGTTCGGCATCGACATGGCCGACGCCACGGCCACCCCGCTCGACCGGCGGGCACGGGTCTCCGGGGCGTTCGGCGCCATCGTGATGCTCGCGCTGACGTACGAGACCGAGGCCTCTGCGACCGAGGCCCGGCCGCACATGCTGCAGGTCGGATGGGACGCCCTCGGCCACGACGGGCCCGTGCCGCTCGGGGGCGTCGGCCAGTCCCGCCCGGGGTCGTCGGCTAGGCCCGCTCGGACCTCGGCGGTGCGAGCAGCCACGGCCGGATCAGCTTCGTCACGAACGGCAGCACCCAGAACGTCATGATCGGCGTGAGCACGACGGTCGTGATGAGCACCCGGGGCAGGATCGCGACGTGCGCGAACGCGGGGACGAGCCAGGCCGTCAGGTACGTGAACGCGAGGTTCACGGGGAAGAAGCCGAGCCAGATGCTCACGGACTGCTTCCACCGCGGGGGAGCGCTCGAGGCCGGGGCGTCCTGCGGGACGTCGAACCACCCCTCGATGCCGGTGCGCTTCTCGACGCGGGACTCCACCACCAGGTCACGGCCCAGGTCGAGCCAGCGCAGCCGGTCGTCGGAGTTCTCCCACGTGGCCAGGGAGTCGTGGTCGGCGAACCGGTAGAGCATGTGCCACTCGCGGGACTGCGCGGTGGAACGCACCCACCCCGAGCCGAGGAAGCCGGGGTAGCGGTTCGCCAGGTTCACCCCGGACTGCACCCAGCGGGTGACCTCGGGGATGCGGTCGGGTTCGACCAGGCGGGTGACGGAGACGGTGACGGGCGGGCCTGCGGTCTCGGATGACGACTGCAGGCTCCCAGGCTCTTGTGGAGTCATCCGACCAGTGTCCCGGACCCGTGTTTCCGGCTCGTGACACGTGCCGCGGTCGTCGGCTGAACGGATCCGCGTCGTCCTTCGACCACCGTCCCAGGCGAGTGCAAGACGATCATCTGGCGAACGCGCCACCGAGAGGACCCCGATGACCGATCCCGAGCCCACCACCACCCTCGTCGCCACCGTCGACGGGCCCGACGGCGGCACGTACGAGGTCCGGCGGCTGACGCTCCCGACGGGCTCGTCGACCGGCTGGCACCGCCACGACGCGCGTCAGACCGGACTGGTGGTGCGCGGCGCGCTGACGCACGTCACCGAAGAGGCGACGCGGGTCGTCGGGCCGGGGCAGGCCCTGGTCGAGGAGCCACACGTCGTGCACGACGGCCGAAGCACCGGCACGGAGGACGCCGAACTGCTCTACGTCGCGCACCTCCCGGCAGGCGGAGTGGCGTCGACCCCGGGTGAGGCGCCACCGAGCGAGGGGCCGGTCCGCAGCGCGGTGGTGTCGGTCCCGCTGGGGCGGCCGCGGTTCGTCCACGCCCTGCGCTACACCGCGATGTACGCCCCGAAGCCCTTCGCCGAGGCCCTGCTCGTCTACCGGGACAACGGCACGTACACGATCCTGTCCCCGGGTGAGGACCACCACGGCTGCTACGTCTCGGCGACCGATCCCGCCGAGGGGATGCGGCACATCGCGTTCATGTCGTGGCCGTCCGCGGACTGGGGTCGGAACGTCGCGTCGCACACCCTGACCTTCGAGGCGGCGAGCGGCGCCTTCACCCAGGAGCTCCGGCTGCCGGGCGACCCGGTGCCGCGGGCACAGCACGGGTACGCGGTGCCCGTCGAGCACCCGGAGCGGATCGACACCGGCGCCGGGTGGACCGCGCTGCGCCAGGAGCACGCCGGGGCGTTCACCACCCTCGAGCGGCTGGCGGGCGGCGGCTCGACCGCGGCCTGACCCCCGCCAGCGGTCAGCTCGCCTGCTTCTTGGCGGCGGGCTTCTTCGCCGGAGCCTTCTTGACCGGGGCCTTCTTCGGCGCCGACTTCGCGGGGGCCTTCTCGGCCGTGCTCTCCGCGGCCTTCTTCGCGGGCGCCTTCTTCGCCGGCGCCTTCCTGCCGGAGCCGGACGTGCCCGAGCCGGACGTGCCCGAGGCGGACGTGCCCGAGGCGGAACCGGACGACGAGCGTGCGGTCGACGACGAACGCGACCCCGAGCCTCCTGTCCGCTTCTTGTCGACGGACGCACGCAGGGCGGCCATCAGGTCGAGCACGTCACCGCCCTCGTCGTCGTCGTCCTCGTCGTCCTGGGCGCCGAAGGTCTTCTCGGTGTCGATGTCGTCGCCCGCCTCGAGCTTGGCGTCGATCAGCTGCTGCAGTTCCTCCTGGTAGGAGTCGGTGTAGCGGTCGGGGTCGAAGTCGGTGGACATGCTCTCGACGAGCGAGGACGACATCTTCAGCTCGTTGGCGCTGACCTTCACCGTCGTGTCGAGGGTCTTGAAGTCGGCAGCGCGGACCTCGTCACCCCAGAGCAGCCCCTGCAGCAGGATGACCTCGTCGTGCACCCGGAGCACCCCGAGCCGGGTCTTCTGCCGCAGGGTGAACTGCACGATCGCCAGGCGGTCGGTCTTCGCCAGGGTCTCGCGCAGCAGCACGTACGCCTTTGGCGAGCGCGAGTCGGGCTCGAGGTAGTAGGTCTTCTCGAACATCATCGGGTCGACCTGCTCGACGGGCACGAACTCGAGCACCTCGACCTCGTGCGACTGCTCCTCGGGGAGCTGCTTGAAGTCGTCCGCCGTGAGCACCACGGTCTTGTCGCCGTCGTCGTAGGCGCGCTGGATGTCGGCGTACTCGACCTCGTGGCCGAACTCGCACACCCGCTTGTACCGGATGCGGCCCTTGTCCTCGTCGTGGACCTGGTGCAGGGACACGTCGTGCGTCTCGGTGGCCGCGTAGACCTTGATGGGCACGTTGACGAGCCCGAACGCGATGGAGCCCTTCCAGATCGACCTCATGCGCACATGATGCCCGCCCGCACGCGTGCGTGCCCGGAGCCGTCGGTTCCTCCACAGGTCCGCCGTCCGGGGGATCGTTCCACGGATGTCCGGTTCGCTGGACCGCCGCGAGGCCGGCGCGAGCACGATGGGCCCATGAGCCAGCTCGACAAGCAGGACCCGCGCGACCAGTTCCCCCGTCCGCCGTTCCCCGCGCAGACCCAGCAGGGGTCCGGGCTGGCGAGCGCGATGGACCCCGCCCCCGACCACGGCGAGACGAGCTACCTGGGCACCGGGCGGATGCGCGGGTACCGGGTGCTCGTCACGGGCGCGGACTCCGGCATCGGGCGCGCCGCGGCGATCGCGATGGCGAAGGAAGGGGCCGACGTCGCCCTGAACGCCCTGCCCGAGGAACGCGAGGACCTCGAACAGGTCCGCGACGTCATCGGTGACCTCGGGCGCAAGGCGGTGCTGCTGCCCGGTGACCTGACGGACGAGGCCTTCTGCGACGTCCTGGTGCAGGACGCCGTCAGCGAGCTCGGCGGCCTGGACGCACTCGTGCTGGTCGCGGGCCACCAGCAGGTGCACGAGGACATCACCGTGCAGAGCACCGAGGACTTCGACCGCACGATGAAGGTCAACCTGTACTCGCTGTTCTGGCTGGTCCGCGCTGCCGTCCCGCACATGGCGCCGGGGAGCTCGATCGTCACGACCAGCTCGGTGTCCGCGTACCAGCCGCAGGACCGCATGATCGACTACGCGGCGACGAAGGCCGCGATCATCACCTACACGAACGGGCTCGCGCGGCAGCTCGCGAGCAAGGGCATCCGGGCCAACACGGTGGTGCCCGGGCCGGTGTGGACGCCCCTGCAGCCGATCAGCTACCCGGGCGACGAGATCGCGGCGTACGGCCAGGACACCCCGTTCGGCCGCCCCGCCCAACCCGTCGAGCTCGGCAGCGCCTACGTCTACCTGGCCGGGCCCGAGTCGTCGTACACGTCCGGCACGACCCTGACGGTGGCGGGAGCGACCGGGGTGGCGCTGTGAGTCCCGCCTCGCGCAAGACCGTCGTCCTCGTCGGCGACCGGCGGCTCGCGCTCACGAACACCGACAAGGTGCTCTACCCCGAGACCGGCACCACGAAGGGTCGGGTGATCGAGTACTACGAGCGGGTCGCGCCGTGGATGATCGCGCACGTCAAGGACCGCCCCGTGACCCGGAAGCGCTGGGCCAACGGTGTCGAGGGCAAGGTCTTCTTCGAGAAGAACCTGCCCGACTCGGCCCCCGACTGGGTGCGGCACCACACCATCCACCACTCGGAACACGACAACGAGTACCCGATCGTCGACGACCTGCCGACCCTGGTGTGGATGGCGCAGCAGGCCGCGCTCGAACTGCACGTCCCGCAGTGGCGGTTCGGCCCCCGCGGCGCGCAGCAGAACCCGGACCGGCTCGTCCTCGACCTCGACCCGGGCGAGGGCGTGGGGCTCCCCGAGTGCGTCGAGGTCGCCGTGGCCGCGCGCGAGATCCTGCACGGCATGGGACTCGACCCGTACCCGGTGACGTCCGGCTCCAAGGGCATCCACCTGTACGCGGCCCTGGACGGCAAGGCGACGACGGCGCAGGTCTCCGACGTCGCCCACGAGCTGGCCAAGGCCCTCGAGACGGACCTGCCGGACCTGGTGCTGTCGTCGATGAGCCGTGCGGAGCGGACGGGCAAGGTCTTCGTCGACTGGTCGCAGAACAACGGCAACAAGACGACCATCGCCCCGTACTCGCTGCGCGGCCGCGAGCGGCCGACGGTCGCGGCACCCCGCACCTGGAAGGAGCTCGAGGAACGCGGGCTCGCGCAGCTCACGTTGGACGAGGTCCTCGAACGCCTGGAGGCCCGTGGGGACTTCCTGCACCCGGTCGCCTCCGCCTCGTTGGCCGTCGGGCGCGACGACCACGGTCACTGGGACAGCGACCGGACCGAGCGGGCGAACGACGCCGAGCAGCCCGCACGTGACCGACTCGCCGCCTACCGGGCGAAGCGGGACGCCTCGAAGACGCCGGAACCCGTGCCCGAGGGTGCACCCACCGTGCGGAAGGACGGCACACCGACCTTCGTCATCCAGGAGCACCACGCCACCCGCGACCACTACGACTTCCGGCTCGAGCACGACGGGGTGCTGGTGAGCTGGGCTCTGCCGAAGGGCGAGCCGACCGACCCGGGCAAGAACCACCTGGCCGTGCAGACCGAGGACCACCCGCTCGAGTACGGGGCGTTCGAGGGCACGATCCCGAAGGACGAGTACGGCGGCGGCACGGTCACGATCTGGGACGACGGTACCTACGAGCTCGAGAAGTGGCGCGAGGGGCAGGAGGTCATCGTCACGCTGCACGGTCGGGCCGGTGGCGCTCGCCGCCTCGCGCTGTTGCACACCCGCGGCCGTGGCGGCGGGGACGAGAAGAACTGGCTGATCCACCGAACGAAGGAGCAACCCGAACGGCTGGCGGACGGCGGCGGCTCTGCCGGGCCGGCGGTGGCGCGACGGTCGGACCGGCCGTCGGACGGGCACGACGGTGCACACCGTGCCGGGCAGCGACGGATCAGCGGGGCCGCGGACGCCGAGACCCCGCCGTCCGAGCGCCGGACGATGCAGGCGACCCTGGCCAAGGGCGAGCCCCGGCTGGACCCGGCGGACTGGGCCTTCGAGATGAAGTGGGACGGGGTGCGCGCGCTGGCGACGGTCCGCGACGGGTCGGTGACCCTGCGCAGCCGCAACGACAACGACCTGACGGCCCAGTACCCCGAGCTGCAGGAACTGGGCGAGCGGGCCGGCGTGGACGGCGTGTTCGACGGTGAGATCGTGGCCGTCGACGATCGTGGCCGCCCCTCGTTCCAGCTGCTCCAGAACCGCATGGGCCTGACGAAGGCGCGCGAGGTCCGGAGCGCGCAGGAGACGACGCCCGTGCGGTTCCTCCTGTTCGACGTGCTCGAGGCGGACGGGCACGAGCTCACGCGACTCGGCTACGACGCCCGGCGGCAGGCACTCGAGACGGTCGTGGAACCCGGCGGTGCGATCGACGTGCCGCCGGCGGTGCAGGGCGACCTCGACGCGGTGCTGGCTGCATCGCGTGAGCAGGGCCTCGAGGGCGTGGTCGCGAAGAAGCGGTCGTCGAAGTACGCCGAGGGCAGGCGGTCCGAGGCCTGGCTGAAGCGCAAGCACCACGCCACGCAGGAAGTCGTCGTCGGTGGCTGGAAACCGGGCAGCGGGCGGCGTGCCGGGGGGATCGGGTCGCTGTTGCTCGGGGTGCCCGGCCCTGACGGGCTGGAGTACGTCGGCAAGGTCGGAACCGGGTTCCGTGACCGCGACCTCGACGAGATCGCCGGCGCCCTCGCACCGCTGGAACGGAAGACCCCGCCGTTCGTCGACGTCCCACGACCTGACGCGCGTGATGCGCACTGGGTCACGCCGAAGCGCGTCGGCGAGGTCGAGTTCGCCGAGTGGACCGGCGACGGACGGCTCCGGCAGCCGTCCTGGCGAGGGTGGCGGGTGGACAAGGACCCGGACGACGTCGTGCGGGAGACCTGAGCCGCGCTTCGCCTTCAGGTCCACATGCGTGCGCATGGGGTCCGCCGCTGGCGAACATCCGTCCCCCGTCCGGAGCCCGCGCGGGGGACAGTATCGGAACGGCTGGCCACGATCGGCCATCGGCTGTTACGTTCGCCGGGACGAAGGGGGCTTCGAGGATGAACTCGAGCAAGTACCTGCCGCCCTACACGGCTGCAGAACGCGTCGCGATCACGGGGGACGACCTGTCACAGCGGAACGTCGAACCGGGCACCGGCACCACGGAGACCGAGGTCCGGTACGCGGACTTCCTCGCCGACGAGGACGACGACTGACGAAGACGACGACTGACGGGGGAGCCCTGAACGCCTGACCGCTCGACGCGACCGACAGAAGCGAACAGACCCGACGGCCCGCACGCTGGATCAGGGAGCGCACGGACCGCCGCCGAGGCACGTGACCAGCCGGTTCAGGGAGACCGACCACGAAAGCCCCGCACCGGGCTCGCCGAAGCGCCACCGGTGGGTCCACTGGTGAGACGTACCTGGTGGCCGGATCGTCACACGAGCGGCAAGAAGAATCGCCGGACGACCTCGATGGTCGCCCGGCGATCTCGCCCGTGCGGGGGATCCTGTCGGATCAGGGCCGGGTCAGGCCGCGGGCGCAGGGCCGTCGGAGGGCACCGCGTGGTCGGCCACGGGCGCGTCCTCTTCGATGAGCTCGTCCTCTTCCGGTTCGACCACCTCGGCCGCGGCGGCCTTGGCCTCGTCGATGGACTCCTGGGAACGGCGGAGCAGGTCGTCGTCGTGTGCTGACTGATCGGTCATGCCCAGCAACCTACGCGGGCGTCCCTGTGTCGGCGTCCCGACGGCGGGCACCGTGCGTCGGGTCGTGCTGGCCGGTGTGCGGTGGCTCGAAGTCCACCGCAGAGGTCGGTGCGGGTGTCGAGGGCATCGCCGGAGCGGCCGGGGCGCCGAACGCATCAGCGGCGTCGAGCACCGCACGGGTTGCGGCGACAGCTGTCCGGAGCGCATCGCGGACGGGCATCGCCCGGTGCGCCGGGGTCCGGACCTCGACGCCCCACGGCTCGGCGAACCCGAGTTCGCGCACGGTCCGGACGAAGCCGGGCAGGTCCCACGCTCCGGCACCGGGCAGGTACCGTGCCGTCCGTGACTCCTCGGCGAGGGTCATCCCGCTCGGGGTGTGCAGCAGTCCGTCGCTCAGCTCGACGGCTGCGAGGACCCCCGGTGCGACGCCCTGCCGGATCGACGCGAGGGTGGAACCGCCGCGGAGTGCGTGCATGGCGTCGATGAGCAGGCCGCCGTTCGGGTGGCCGGCAGCGGCGACGAAACGGGAGGCCCGTTCGATCGTGGGCAGGTTCGACCACGGTTCCGGTTCGAGCACGAGCTGCGCTCCGACCGCCTCGGCCTGGTCGGCGAGCACGACCCAGTCGTCGGCCATCGTCGCGGGGGAGGCTCCGGGCAACGAGGTGTCGGCGCGCGCCACCACCTGCCAGGCGCTCAGCGTCGCCGCGGCCTCGAGCACGACCCCGCGGTCGGCGTCCTCGTCCTGGGTGCGGCTCGTGCACGTCCACCAACGGTCCAGCGGTCCGAGCTGGACCCAGACGATGCCGGCGGCGTCGAGCATGCGCCGCAGTTCGGCGAAGCCCGTCGTCGCGCGGACCTCGTGCAGGTCGTCGAGGGACAGCGACAGGCCGGCGAACCCGGCGGCGCCGACGGCGTGCACCCGGTCGCGGACGCTCTCGTCGCCCGCCCACGTCCAGGACGTGGCGAGCAGGTCGTGTTCCAGCACGGTGGTACCTCCGGCAGTCCCGAGGTGTCCGCGTCGCCCCGTCGCGATGCGCCGCCCCGTGTCCGCCGCGGGCCCCACCCGCGACGATGCCCAAGATCTACCCGAGCTGCCTGCGAAGGCTCCCAGCCCGTCGACACATCGCCGACACGTGCTTCAGACGATCCGGGTCCGGACCTCGCCGACGCCGGCGATCGTACCGACGAGCACGGCGCCCCGGTCGAGCACGCCGACACCGTCAGGAGTGCCGGTCATCACGAGGTCGCCGGGCGCGAGCGCCACGGACCGTGACAGGGCCGCGATCGTCTCGGTGACCGACCAGATCTGGTCGGCCAGGTCGCCCGACTGCCGGAGCTCCCCGTCCACCGTCAGCTCGATCGCGCCGCTGGTCGGGTCGACCTCGGCCGCCGGGGTGAGCGCCCCGATCGGCGCCGAGGCGTCGAAGCCCTTGGCCGTGTCCCACGGGCGTCCGAGTCGCTTCGCCTCGGCCTGCAGGTCTCGGCGGGTGAGGTCGATCCCGACGGCGTAGCCCCACACGTGTGCGAGCGCATCGGTGACGGCGATGTCCGCACCGCCGGTGCCGATGGCGACGACGAGCTCGACCTCGTGCTCCAGTTGCTGCGTCAGCGGCGGGTACGGGGTGTCGGCGCCGTCGACCACGACCGCGTCCGCCGGCTTGGTGAAGAAGAACGGCGGCTCGCGGTCCGGATCGTGGCCCATCTCGCGGGCGTGCGCGGCGTAGTTCCGGCCGACGCAGAACACACGGCGGACGGGGAAACGCGCGCCCGTCGTCGTGGGCACGGTCGGGAGGCTCGGGGCCGGGATGACGAGTTCGGTCACGGTCCCAGCGTGGCAGGCCCGCAGAGCGTCGGTTCAGCTCTCACCGAAGGACGCCTCGTCCTTGAGCTTCCGCGCCCGGGCGCGCTCCTGGCGTTCGCGCCATTCGATGCGCATCTGCGCGAGTTCCGCTTCGGCGCCCTTCGCACGCATGAGTGGACCGTAGTGGGGGCTGGCGAGGAGCCGTGGTGTCGTCATCTCGCGGTTGTCGAGCAGCCGCTTGAAGGCCTCGTCGGTCAGCGTCGAGATCATCGACGTTCTCCTTCCTGCTGTTCGTGGGCTCCCGGTCGTGTCGCCTCGTACTCAGCGAGCGCCTGAGAGGTCCAGGTGTCGTCGTCGGTCGTCCAACTTCGGGTCACCAGCGCAGCCGACATCACATCCGCAGCCGCGCGCTTTCCTTCGTCGTCCGAGGTCGCACGATCGGCGACCCATGACCAACGCTGCCACCACAGGTCGCGGTGCACCGAGAACTCTGCATTTCGCCGTCCGGCGCGCCCGTCGAGCACCGAGGCGACGAGCGCACCCAGCGCGACGGACGCGCTCGTGACCGACACGAGCGCACTGATCCAGCCGATGTCCATGCCGGAACCCTGACAGCACGGAACCGGCCACGCGGCGGGCGCGACCGGTCCTGTGGAGGGTGCTCCGGGCCTCCCGGCCTGTGGAGGAGTGCGTCAGTTGCCGGGTGCGGCCGCCTCGGTCTCGCCCGCACCGGGGTCACCGCCGGTCCCGCCGCTGGCCGGCTCGTCCTGGGGCCAGCCCGCGAACTCCCAGCCCGCGAGCGACGGGTGGTCCTCGCCCTTCGTGTACGCGAACGTCCGCGCAGCGTCCCGCGCTCCGGACAGCTTCGTGAGCAGGTCGGCGTGTGCCTCGGCGTCCACCCGCGTCAGGGCATCGTGGGCCAGGGCGAAGCGGTCCATCTCGTTGCGCATGAGCATGTCGAACGGCGAGGTCGTCGTGCCCTGCTCGAGGAACCCGTGCACGTGCAGGTCGTCGTGCCCGTTCCGGCGGTACGTCAGCTGGTGCACGAGGGTCGGGTACCCGTGGAACGCGAAGACCGTGGGCGTGCCGGGCAGGAAGAGCGCGTCGTACTGCTCGTCCGGGATCGGGTGCTCGTGCTTGCGCGGGTCACCGAGCGCCAGCAGGTCGACGACGTTGAGCACGCGGACCCCGACGCCGGGAGCGTGCTTCCGGATGATGTCGGTGGCGGCGATCGCCTCGACCGTGGGGACGTCACCGGCACAGGCGAGCACGACGTCGACCTTCCCGACGGCCTGCTCGGTGCCGGCGAAGTCCCACACGCCGAGTCCGGCCTGCGCGTGCGCGACCGCGTCGTCGAGGGACAGGAAGACCGGCTCCGGGTGCTTGCCCGCGACGATCACCTCGATGCGGTCCGTGGTCTCCATCGCGTGCGCGGCGACGGCGAGCAGCGTGTTGGCGTCGGCCGGCAGCTTGATCCGGACGAGGTCCTGCTGCTTCGACGCGACGACGTCGAGGAACCCGGGGTCCTGGTGGGAGAACCCGTTGTGGTCCTGTCGCCAGACGTGCGACGAGAGCAGGAGCGACAGGTTGGACACCGGCACCCGCCAGTCGATGTCGGTCGAGGACTCCAGCCACTTGGCGTACTGCCCGACCATCGAGTCGATGATGTGGGCGAACGCCTCGTAGGTGTTGAGTATCCCGTGCCGACCGGACAGCACGTAGCCCTCGAGCATCCCCTCGAGCAGGTGCTCGGACAGGACCTCGGTGACCCGGCCGCGTGCGGCGAGGTGCTCGTCGCCGGCGGCGCGCTGGGCCCGCCAGACGCGCGAGGTCACGTCGAACACTGCGTCGAGCTTGTTCGAGATCGTCTCGTCCGGGCCGAACAGCCGGAAGGTCGAGGCGTTCTTCTCGATGAGTGCGGCGAGCCAGGGGCCGAGCGTGCCCGTGGCGGACGCCGTGGAACCGACCTCGACCGCGTACGGCTCGAGCGGCGGCCGGTCGAGCGCGGTCCGCAGCCGACCGCCGTTGCCGTGCGGGGTGGCGCTCATGCGTACGTCGCCGGTCGGACGGATCGTGGTCATGATGCCGACCGGGTGGCCGTCCTCGTCGAAGAGCTCCTCGGGGCGGTACGAGCGCATCCACTCCTCGAGCTGGGCGCGGTGGCCGTCGTCCTCGCGCACCGCGGGCAGCGGCACCTGGTGCGCGCGGAAGGTCCCCTCGACCTGCTCGCCGTCGACCTCCTTCGGGCCGGTCCAGCCCTTCGGGGTGCGCAGGACGATCATCGGCCAGCGCGGACGCAGGTCGGCGGCACCGGCGGGCTGCCCCGCGGCGGCACGGGCGGCCTGGGCGCGGGCAGCGGCCTGGATGTCGTCGATGCCGGCGAGGGCGCGTCGCAGGGCCCCGTCGAACAGGGCGTGCACCGCGTACGGGTCGTCGTCGACGCGGCGGGAGTCGACCACGATCGGGTCGTAGCCGAGCCCACGGAAGTACGCGGTGAGGTCCTCGTCGGGGATGCGGGCCAGGACGGTCGGGTTCGCGATCTTCCAGCCGTTGAGGTTGAGGATCGGCAGCACGGCACCGTCGGACACCGGGTCGAGGAACGTGTGCGCCTGCCACGACCCGGCGAGCGGACCGGTCTCGGCCTCACCGTCACCGACCACGCACGCGACGACGAGGTCCGGGTTGTCCAGCGCCGCACCGTAGGCGTGCGACAGCGAGTAGCCGAGCTCACCACCCTCGTTGATGGATCCGGGGGTCTCCGGGGCGGCGTGCGAGGGGATGCCGCCCGGGAACGAGAACTGGCGGAAGAACCGCTGGAGGTCGACGTCCTGGTACAGCTCGTTCCACGTGCCGTCCAGCCAGGCGTTCGCGTTCATCGCCGGGCCGCCGTGCCCCGGGCCGCAGATGTACAGGAACTCGCGCCCGGTCTCCGTGATCAGCGCGTTGCAGTGTGCGTACACGAGGTTCAGTGCGGGGGAGGTGCCCCAGTGGCCGAGCAGCCGCGGCTTGACGTCGTCGGGTTCGATCGGCCTGGTGAGCAACGGGTTGTCCAGCAGGTAGATCTGCCCGACCGTCAGGTAGTTGGCGGCGCGCCACCAGGCGTCGACCGCCCGGAGCCGGTCGGTGGTGGAGATGTGTGCTGGAGCCATGGGTACACGGTACGAAACCCCGGGTTGCGGCACCTCAGGAAACTCGTCCCAAACCGTTCGGGCGGGGGTGCCGAATCACTTGCACAGGGCAAAAGCCCAGGGCGCTCTCCGGTCACAGTTGGCCGGGCTGCAGCTTGTACACAGCAAGCGTGCACACCACGTGCATATTCGGCCACCGGCCGGAGCGCCTCCAGAGCAAAGGACTGATCACGATGCGCAAGAGCCTCAAGACCTCCATCACCCTCGCCACGACCGGCGCCCTCGTCCTCGGCGGTGCCGCGTTCGGGATCTCCTCCGCCCAGGCCGCGACCCCGAACGTGCACACGGTG
>NZ_QKTF01000015.1:0-91388 GCF_003234745.1 Curtobacterium sp. MCLR17_039 | reverse complement strand
CGAGAGGGAAACGCCCGGTCACATTCCGAACCCGGAAGCTAAGCCTCTCAGCGCCGATGGTACTGCAAGGGGGACCTTGTGGGAGAGTAGGACGCCGCCGGACTTAACGTATGAAAGATGTGGCCATCGGCCCTCCATCGAGAATCGCAGGGGAAACCCTCGTTCTCGGTCGGGGCCGGTGGCCATTTCTGTTTTCGCCGCCGTTCGCTCGACGCCGGCTCTGGTTCGTGATGGACTGGAGGCCGACGTCGGGTGACCGACGCGGCACCCAACACAACGACACAGCGGACGAACGCCCGAGGCACTGCACCGGGCACGCGATGAGGAGCAACGGTGGCGAACGACGACGATCAGCGGCGGAACGACGGGGACCGCGGAGATCGACCCCGGCGGGACAGCGACCGGTTCCCGCGTCGCGACGACGCTCCGCGTCGGGACGGCCAGAGTGATGGTCGTTGGTCGTCCGGTCCTCGCGAATTCGAGCGCCGCGAAGGCGACCGTCGTGATCGTCCGCATGGCGGAGACCGTCCGTTCCGTGACGGCGCGCCTCGACGGGACAGCGCTCCGCGTCGCGACGGCGACCGTCCGTTCCGTTCCGGCGACCGGAACGACCGTCCGTCGTGGCAGGGCGACCGTGGTGACTCCGGCCGGCCGCCGCGCGGCGATGGTCCGCGCAGTGCCGATCGTCCGCGTCGCGATGGCGATCGCCCGTTCCGTGGTGGCTCCGACCGCCCGGCTCGTGACGGTGACCGTCCGTTCCGTAGCGGGAGCTCCGACCGTCCGCGCCGTGATGGCGACCGCCCGTACCGCGGTGGTTCGGACCGTCCCGCTCGTGATGGCGCCCGTCCGTACCGTGGCGGATCGTCGGACCGTCCCGCTCGTGATGGCGACCGCCCGTACCGTGGCGGTTCGTCGGACCGTCCGCGGCGTGATGGCGACCGTCCGTTCCGTGGTAGCTCTGACCGCCCGGCTCGGGACGGTGACCGTCCGTACCGTGGCGGCTCCTCGGACCGTCCCGCCCGCGATGGCGACCGTCCGTACCGTGGTGGTTCGGATCGTCCCGCTCGAGATGGCGACCGTCCATTCCGTGGTGGTTCGGATCGTCCCGCCCGTGACGGCGACCGCCCGTACCGTGGTGGTTCCTCCGACCGTCCGGCCCGTAGTGGTTCGTCCGACCGTCCGTTCCGCGGCGGCTCGTCGGACCGCCCGGCCCGCGACGGCGGTGAGGACCGTCGTCGTTTCGGTGACGGCAGCCGTCACGCCGGCGCCCGTTTCGGTGAGGCCGCGCGCGACGACTGGGAAGACCGCGACCCCTACGGCACGAAGTCGATCCGTCCGCGCCACGACGACCCCGAGATCCCCGAGGAGATCCAGGCGCGCGACCTCGACCCTGCGGCCCGGATGGAGCTGAAGACCCTCAGCAAGGACAACGCCGACTGGGTTGCGCGTCACCTCGTGGCAGCTGCGCTCTTCGTCGACGACGACCCCGAGACGGCCAACCAGCACGCCCTGAGCGCTGCTCGTCGTGCCGGTCGTGTCGGTGTCGTCCGGGAGACGGCCGCGATCACCGCGTACCGCCTCGGCGACTTCGCGACCGCGCTCCGGGAGCTCCGCACCTACCGTCGGATCTCCGGTCGCAACGACCAGCTCCCGATGATGGTGGACTGCGAGCGTGGCCTGGGCCGTCCGGAGCGGGCACTCGAGCTCGGTCGCTCGGTCGAGCGCTCGGCCCTCGACACCCCCGTGCAGGTCGAGCTCGCGATCGCCATGTCCGGCGCTCGTCTCGACCTCGGGAACCCCACAGCCGCCCTCGGCGAGCTGGAGATTCCACAGCTCGACCCGTCCACCGCCTACACGTGGTCCCCGGCGCTCTACAGTGCTTACGCGGCCACGCTCGAGGAGCTCGGTCGACAGGACGAGGCCGACGAGTGGTGGGCCCGTGTGGACCGCGCGGCAGCGGCCCTCGCCGAAATCGCGGACGACAACGCTTGGGAGACAGTTGATGTGGTCGAGGAAACGCTCGAAGTCGAAGAACGCGGAGACGCCGGAGACGACGACGCCGATGACCTCGGAGCCGACGACGTCGCGACCGACGAACTCGACGGCGACGACGAATCCGCCGACGACCTCGACGACGACCTCGATGACGAACCCGCCCTCGACGACCTCGACGACGACACCTCCGCAGCCGACGAGCCCGGCGAGATCGACGACGACAACCCCCGCGACGTCGACGGCTCCGCAGCCGACTGAGCAGTCGGCGGCCTTGACCGACGGCGTCGACGTGGTCCTCACCGACCTCGACGGCGTCGTCTACCGCGGCCGCAACGCCATACCGCACGCGGTCGAGGCCCTGACCCGGGCCTCGCTCACGGCGCGCGTCGGCTACATCACCAACAACGCGTCGCGCCGCCCGATCGACGTCGCAGAGCACCTCGAGCGGTACGGGCTCGATGTGTCCGAGGGTGACGTCGTCACCTCGTCGCAGGCCGGCGTCCAGCTGCTCGCGACCCTGGTGCCGGCCGGGTCGACCGTCCTGGTCACCGGCGGGCTCGGCCTGTCGAGCATCGTCGAGGCAGCCGGGTTCACGGTCACCTCGAGTGCCGAGGACTCCCCGGCCGCGGTCATCCAGGGTTTCTCACCGGACCTCGGTTGGAAGGAACTGGCCGAGGCCTCGTTCGCACTGGCCGACCCGGACGTGCCGTGGGTGGCCACGAACATGGACTGGTCGATCCCGGTCGAGCGGGGCATCGCACCCGGCAACGGCACACTCGTGTCCGCCGTGCACCAGGCGGTCGGCCGGATGCCCGTGGTCGCAGGCAAGCCCGAGCGGCCGATCTTCGACACGGCCCTCGAGCGCTTCGGCGGCGGTCACACCCTGTTCATCGGGGACCGGTTGGACACCGACATCAAGGGTGCGAACGACGCCGGTATCCCGAGCGTGCTCGTGCTCACCGGCATCGACAAGGCGAAGCAGGTGCTCGCGGCCGACCAGCGCTCGCGTCCCACCTACGTGCTCGAAGACCTCCGGGGGTTGTCCCAGCCCTACCCGGAGACGGCGCGGCGCGAGGACGAGGACGGCACCCGGTACGTGACCGTCGGTACCTCGACGGTGGCGATGCGCGGGCACGTCGTCCGGGTGCTCGATGCCGGGACGGACATCGATCGGCTCCGTGCCGGCTCGACGCTCATCTGGGAGTCCGGGTTGGCCATCTACGGCCTCGACGTGGACCCGCAGCTGTACGGCGGCGAGTAGCGTGTCGGACGTGCCGAACCCCGAGCAGCCGTCCGCCGATCCCGAGCAGCAGGACGCCTTCGCCGCGCGCACAGCCGAGGCCGAGGCCCTGCCGCTCGCTGACCGTGCCGACGCCTTCTCCGCCCTGCACGACGAGCTGCGGACGCGGCTCGAGAGCGGCGGCTCCGCGAGTGCCTGAGCCGGACGGAGCCGTGCACGACGCGACCCCGGTCCGCCTCGACGCCCTCCTCGCCGCACGCGGGCTCGCACGGTCGCGCACCGTCGCCAGCAAGCTGATCCAGGACGGCCGGGTGCTCGTGGGCGGCCGTGCCGTCCTGAAACCGTCGACGCCGATCGCGTCCGACGCGGACATCGAGGTCGACGCCGCGGACGAATGGGTCTCGCGTGCTGCCCGGAAGCTCGTCGGCGCACTCGACGCGTTCGATGTCGACCCCGCCGACCGGGTCGTGCTCGACGTGGGTGCGAGCACCGGTGGGTTCACCCAGGTGCTGCTCGCGCGCGGCGCGCGCCGGGTCATCGCGCTGGACGTGGGCCACGGGCAGCTGCACCCCACCATCGCACTCGACGAACGCGTCGCCGTGGTCGAGGGGACGAACGCGCGGAACCTCACGTGCGCCGACTACCTGGCGCTCGACGGCGCCGCCGTCGAGACGAGCCTGGTGGTGGGGGACCTGTCCTTCATCTCGCTCCGACTCGTGCTGCCGGCGCTGGCCGAAGCCGTCCCCGCGGACGAGTTCGTGCTCCTGGTGAAGCCCCAGTTCGAAGTGGGCCGTGGCGGTGTGCGCGAGGGCATCGTGCACGACGCCGGACTCCGGAACGACGCGCTCATGAACGTGCTGTGGGCGGCGTGGGACCTGGGCCTCGGCACCAGTGGGCTCGCCGCGTCCCCGATCGTCGGGACGCACGGCAACCACGAGTACCTGGCCCGCTTCCAGCGCGGTGTCGGGGGCAATCCGACAGAATGGAGAGTCCGGGCGACCGAACTCACGGAAGGGTCTTCATGAGTGACGAACGGCACATCCTGCTCGTGTCCCACACGGGTCGCCGTGACTCGATCGACGCTGCGGTCGAGGTCTGCGACCTCCTGCACGCGGCCGGTCTCACGCCCGTCATGCCCTTCGACGAGTACGCGGACATCCGTCGTGCCGAAGCGTCGGTCGGCAAGGTCGACATCCTCGGCGTCGACGTCCAGCCGAACCAGCTCGAGATCGTCATCGTGCTCGGTGGCGACGGCACGATCCTCCGCGCGGCGGAACTCGTGCGGAACACCGGCGCTCCGCTCATCGGGGTGAACCTCGGGCACGTCGGGTTCCTGGCCGAGAGCGAGCGTGACGGCCTGTCCGAGACGGTCGAGCGCGCGCTGTCCGGCGAGTACAACGTCGAGGAACGCGTCACCCTGCAGGTCGATGTGGTCGTCGGCAACCAGATCGTCTACTCGAGCTGGGCGCTGAACGAGGCCACGATCGAGAAGGCCTCGCGGGAGCGGATGCTCGAGGTCGTGACCGAGGTCGACGGCCGCCCGCTGTCGTCCTTCGGCTGCGACGGCGTGGTCGTGTCGACCCCGACCGGCTCCACCGCGTACTCGTTCTCCGGTGGTGGCCCCATCGTGTGGCCGGATGTCGACGCGCTGCTCATGGTGCCGCTGAGCGCCCACGCCCTGTTCGCCCGTCCGATCGTCGTCGGGCCGGACTGCACGCTCGCGATCGAGGTCCTGCGGCGCACGAGCGGCGTCGGTGTCCTCTGGTGCGACGGCCGACGGACCCACGACCTGCCCCCGGGCGCCCGTGTCGAGGTCCGGCGTTCGCCCGACCCGGTGCGTGTCGCCCGACTCAAGGACGCTCCGTTCACCGACCGCCTGGTCGCGAAGTTCCAGCTGCCCGTCGCCGGGTGGCGCGGCCCCCAGAGCGACGAGGACGACCGATGAGCACGGAGGACGACCGATGAGCACGGAGGACGACCGATGATCGAGGAGATCGCGATCCGCGACCTCGGTGTCATCGGTGAGACCACGCTCGAACTCGGGCCGGGCTTCACCGTCGTCACCGGCGAGACCGGTGCGGGCAAGACCATGATCGTCACGGCGCTCGGGCTGCTGCTCGGTGCGCGGGCCGATGCCGGTTCGGTGCGCCGCGGTGCGTCGAGCGCCGTCGTCGAAGGTCGCTGGCACGTCCCGGAGCAGGACGCCGTCGCCGAACGCGTCGAGGACGCCGGCGGCACCGTCGAGGACGGCGAACTCATCCTCACCCGCACGGTCTCCGCCGAGGGGCGCAGCCGTGCCACGGTGGGCGGTCGCAGTGCGCCCGTGGCGGTGCTCGGCGAGCTCGCCGACCAGCTCGTCACCGTGCACGGGCAGTCGGACCAGATCCGCCTGACCTCGGCCACGGCGCAGCGGGCTGCCCTCGACGGGTTCGGGGGAGCCCCGCTCGAGAAGGCCCTCGCCCGGTACGTCGCCGCGTACGACGCCTGGCAGCAGCACACCGGTGAACTCGAGGTCCTGGTCCGCGACCGGGACGACCGGGTGGCCGAGGCCGAGCGGATCCGCGCGGCCTCCGACGAGATCGAGGCCGCCGATCCGCAGCCCGGCGAGGACGTCGAGCTGGCCGAGCGCGCCGAACGGTTGGGCAACCTCGAGGAGCTCCGGTTGTCCGCGGCCCTGGCGCACGAGGCGTTGTCCAGCGAGTCCCTCGACGGCGTCTCCGACGTCGTCGGCCTGGTCGAGTCCGCACGCCGTGCCGTGGAGCGCGTGGTGTCGTCGGACAGCGCCCTGCAGCCGGTGCTCGAGCAGCTCACGGAACTCGGGATCCAGGCGGCCGAGGCCTCGGCGAGCATCTCGAGCTACCTCGGTTCCCTGGAACCCGAGGCCGGGCACGACCTCGAACTCATCAACGAACGCCGTGCCCTGCTGGCGGGCCTCACCCGCAAGTACGGCGAGACGGTGGACGACGTCATCGCCTACGGGCAGCGCGCGAGCGACCGGCTGCTCGAGCTCGACGGCGACGACGACCGGATCGCGGCGTTGCAGCAGTCGGTCGAGCAGGACGAGCAGGCGCTCGAGACCGCCGCCGCCGCGCTCACCACGGCGCGCACCAAGGCTGCGGCCGACCTGGCGAAGCGCGTGACCGCTGAGCTGAAGACCCTCGCGATGGGTGGTGCGACGCTGGTGGTCGAGGTCACCGACGCCGGCGAGTACCGCCGACACGGCCGTGACCAGGTGACGATCCTGCTCCAGCCGCACTCCGGCACCGACCCCCGGCCGATCGGCAAGGGCGCGTCCGGCGGTGAGCTGTCCCGCGTGATGCTCGCGATCGAGGTCGTCATGGCCGGCAGCACCACGGTGCCGACGTTCGTGTTCGACGAGGTCGACGCGGGTGTCGGTGGGGCGGCGGCGATCGAGATCGGCCGACGGCTGGCGAAGCTCGCCGAGCGCACGCAGGTCATCGTGGTCACGCACCTGGCCCAGGTCGCGGCGTTCGCGAACAACCACCTCAACGTCGTGAAGGACGCCAGCGGGGCCGTCACGTCGTCGAGCGTGCGTCGGCTCGAGGGCGAGGACCGGTTGCAGGAGATGGCACGGCTGCTCTCCGGACTCGGTGACAGCGCCAGTGGCATCGAGCACGCACGCGAGCTGCTCGACGTGGCCGGCCAGCGGGCCTGACGACCAAGCAGGCGGGTACCGGACCCGGACCCGGACCCGGACCCGGACCCGGCCCGAGGACCCGGCCACCCACCCGCGCAACGCCCACGGCGAACCGAGGTCGCGCCTCCCGGCAGTTCTGACGTACGATGGAATCCCGTGGCGGACACTCTCAGCGGCGGTACCAATTCTTCGAACTCGACCCCGAAGGTGACGAAGCAGATCTTCGTGACCGGCGGGGTCGTCTCGTCTCTCGGCAAGGGCTTGACGGCGGCCAGCCTCGGCAACCTGCTCACGGCTCGCGGCCTCAAGGTCGTCATGCAGAAGCTCGACCCGTACCTCAACGTGGACCCGGGCACCATGAACCCGTTCCAGCACGGCGAGGTCTTCGTGACCGACGACGGTGCGGAGACGGACCTCGACATCGGGCACTACGAGCGCTTCCTCGACATCAACCTGTCGCAGGCCGCGAACGTCACGACCGGTCAGGTGTACTCGACGGTGATCGCCAAGGAGCGTCGCGGCGAGTACCTCGGCGACACGGTGCAGGTCATCCCGCACATCACCGACGAGATCAAGCGCCGGATGCGCGAGCAGGCGCAGAACGACCCCCAGCCCGACGTCATCATCACCGAGGTCGGCGGCACCGTCGGCGACATCGAGTCGCAGCCGTTCATCGAGTCCGCCCGACAGGTGCGGCACGAGCTCGGCCGCAACAACGTGTTCTTCGTGCACGTCTCGCTGGTGCCGTTCATGAACGCCTCGGGTGAGCAGAAGACCAAGCCGACGCAGCACTCCGTCGCCGCGCTCCGCTCGATCGGCATCCAGCCCGACGCGCTCGTGCTGCGGTCGGACCGTCCGGTGTCGGAGTCGAACAAGCGCAAGATCGCGCTCATGTGCGACGTCGACGAGGACGCCGTGGTGAACGCCGTTGACGTCCCGTCGATCTACGACCTGCCGACGCTGCTGAACAACCAGGGCCTCGACCAGGTCATCGTCGATGCGCTCAAGCTCGACGCCGGTCCGGTCGACTGGACCGCGTGGACCCCGGTGCTGAAGGCCGTGCACGAGCCGAAGAAGGCCGTCACGATCGCCCTGGTCGGCAAGTACATCGACCTGCCGGACGCCTACCTGTCCGTCACCGAGGCGCTCCGTGCCGGCGGCTTCGCGCACGACGCCAAGGTGACGCTGAAGTGGGTCGTGTCCGACGACTGCACCACGCCCGAGGGTGCGGCGAAGCAGCTCGGCGACGTCGACGGCATCTGCATCCCCGGTGGGTTCGGCGTGCGCGGCATCGAGGGCAAGCTCGGCGCGCTCAAGTTCGCGCGTGAGCAGGGCATCCCGACGCTCGGCCTGTGCCTCGGCCTGCAGTGCATGGTCATCGAGTACGCCCGCCACGAGGTCGGTCTGACCGACGCGTCGAGCACCGAGTTCGACCCCGAGACCTCGACCCCGGTCATCGCGACGATGGCGGAGCAGGTCGAGATCATCGCCGGCGGCGACCTGGGCGGCACGATGCGCCTGGGCCTGTACCCGGCGTCGTTCACCGAAGGCTCGCTGGCGGCGGAGCTGTACGGAGCGCCGGAGGCCTCCGAGCGGCACCGTCACCGCTACGAGGTGAACAACAAGTACCGCGAGCAGATCGCGGACGCCGGCCTCGTCTTCTCGGGCACGTCGCCCGACGGCACGCTGGTGGAGTACGTCGAGCTCCCGCGCGACGTGCACCCGTTCTACATCGCCACCCAGGCGCACCCGGAGCTCCGCTCGCGTCCGACCGATGCGCACCCGCTGTTCGCGGGACTCGTCGCGGCCGCGATCGAGCGCCACGAGGCGTCGAGCCTGTTCGACCCGCAGACCGAGGAGCAGGTCGCGTAAGCGCCGGTCTCCACGATCGGACGGGAGGCGCGGTGCCAGCTGGCACCGCGCCTCCCGTCCGTCTGTCGCCGCGTCAGGGGCGCGTGCTTGGATGGAGACGTGACAGACGCACCGATCGCTGACGAGTCCGCCTCCTTCGAGGTCACCGAATCCACCGTCGTGTACGAGGGCGCCGTCTGGGACGTGCGCCGCGACACCGTCGCGTACAACGGCGACTCGATGGTCCGCGAGTACATCGACCACACTGGCGCCGTCGCCGTGTACGCCGAGGACGACGAGGGCCGCGTCCTGGTCATCCAGCAGTACCGACACCCGGTGCGGCTGCGCGACTGGGAGCTGCCCGCCGGTCTGCTCGACATGGAGGGCGAGGACCACCTGACGGCCGCGAAGCGCGAGCTCGGCGAGGAGGCCGACCTCGAGGCCGACACGTGGGAGCCACTGGTCCGCTACAACACGTCCTCGGGTGGCAGCGACGAGTTCATCCAGATCTACCGGGCGCGCGGCGTCCGATCGACCGAGTCCGCCTTCGAGCGCGAGGCCGAAGAGGCCGACATCGTGACCCGCTGGGTCCCGCGGGCGGAGCTCCTCGAGGGGATCCTGGGCGGTCGGCTCAACAACTCGGCCCTCGTCGTCGCGACGCTCGCCGTCGAGGCCATCGAACAGCGCGGCAAGTGAGCGGGTCCGCGGGCGACGGTCTGCGCGAGCTGGTCGCCACGGGGACGTGGACGCACGAGCCGGAGGCCGCCCAGTTGGACGGCGACGTGTTCCGCGTCACCGCGGTCGAGGGCAGTGACGCCTGGCGGACCACCTCGTACGGCTTCGTGCACGACTCCGAGCACGCGCTGCTGCAGCCGACCGACGGGCCGTTCTCGGTCGAGGCGTCGTTCGTGCTCGACTACACCGAGCAGTTCGACCAGGCCGGGGTGTTCCTGCGCGTCGACGAACAGACCTGGATCAAGGCCGGCGTGGAGTTCTCGGACGGAACCCCGCAGCTCGGCGCCGTGGTGACGCGTGGGTTCTCGGACTGGTCGGTGTCGCCGGTGCCGGAGTGGGCGGGCCGGGTGGTGACCGTCCGCGCGAGCCGCGATGGTGACGCCGTGACGATCCGGGCGTGGGCCGAGGGTGACGAGTCCCGCTTGGTGCGGGTCGCGTACCTCGACCCGGACGCCGTCGTGTCCGCGGGGCTGCTGTGCGCCGGGCCGACGCGGGCCGGGCTGACCGTGACGTTCACCGGGTTCCGCGTGGGCACGCCGGACGAGGCGTTGCACTGACCGCGGGTGGCCCCGCGCCGGTTAGCCTGCTGAGGTGATGCCCCTCGACCGTGCCGCGGAGACGTACCTGCGGCACGTCGCGATCGAGCGGGGACTCTCGCAGCACACGTTGTCCGCGTACCGGCGGGACCTCGCGGTGTTCACGTCGTGGTTGGCGGACGCTCCGGTCGTCGAGTCGGACGGTGCGGACCGGGCCGGGGGGTCCTCGGCGCTGCTGGACGTGGCACGGTTGGCACGGGCGGACGTCTCGGGGTTCGTGACACACCTGGCCACCCGACCGGAAGGTCCGCTCGCACCGCGGTCGATCGCGCGGATGCTCAGTTCGGTGCGTTCGTTCACCGCCTTCGCCGCGGGTGAGGGCTGGCTGCCGCTCGACCCGGGCACCGCCGTCCGGCCGCCGAAGGCCCCGATGCGACTGCCGAAGGCGATCCCCGTCGAGGACATGGAACGGCTGCTCGGGGCGGTGTCCGTCGACGCCGACGACCCCGTCCAGCTGCGGGACAAGGCCCTGCTCGAGCTGCTCTACGCCACCGGTGCGCGGATCTCCGAGGCGGTGGGACTGTCGGTCGACGACGTGACGACGCTGTCGGACGCCGACGGCGAGCTCTCCGTCGTGAAGGTCACCGGCAAGGGCAACAAGCAGCGGATCGTGCCGCTCGGCAGCTTCGCCCGGGCCGCGATCGACGCCTACCTGGTGCGCGCACGGCCGGTGTTCGCTGCGCGCGGGCCGTCGACGCCGGCACTGTTCCTCGGTGCCCGTGGAGCGCGGTTGTCGCGGCAGAGCGCCTGGCTCGTGATCCAGGCCGCCGCTGCTGCCGCCGACCTGGAGGCGCACGTGTCACCGCACACGTTCCGGCACTCGTTCGCGACGCACCTGCTCGAGGGCGGTGCCGATGTGCGCGTGGTGCAGGAGTTGCTCGGGCACGCGAGTGTCGCCACGACGCAGATCTACACGATGGTCACGGCGGACATGCTGCGGGACGTCTACCAGACGGCGCACCCGCGGGCGCGGCGGTAGGCGGACCCGCGCCCGTCGTGCGGGTGCATGGGCCGTGCGGGTGCGCGACGGGCGCGTTTCGTGAGCAGAAATGGTCGGGTCGCGCCGTCGCACCCGACCATTTCTGCTCACGAAGCGCCGTGGACCGCGGCGGGCGGCTCCCGCTGCTCAGAACAGGTGGAACTGGGCCGACGCGGCGATGACCGTCGTCGTCACCGCGACGACGAGGGCGCTCGCCGAAGCGCTCCGCGCCAGGACCGCCCAGGCGCCGACGGCCCCGGGACGGACGATGCCGATGACCCCGCACACCACGCCGAGCAGCCCCGCCAGGCCCCAGGGGTTCGCGACGACCGAGACCACGGCGAGCAGCACCGCGAGCACCGTGAACACGCCGAGTCGACGGTCGCCGGCGGTGCCCGATGCCCACGCGTCCGTCCGGATCGCCGCGGTCTGCACCGAGAACGACGGCCCCACCGGCGCGACGACGATCGGCGTGACCGGGTCAGCAGCGGCCGCGGGGACCCGCGTGGCTGCGCCCCAGGTGCGACCGTCCCACCAGCGCAGACGACGGGCGTCCTGCGGGTCCGGGAACCAGCCTGCGGCCGGCAGCGTCACGGTTGCTCCTCGAGGTGCGGGGTGGATCGACGCTCCCGAGCCTAGGAGCGCGGTCGGTCTCGCCCCAGTCCCCAGCCGGGTGTCAGCACAAGGGGGGACCGGGCCTGTGTACTACGGTCGGGGCGTGCCCTCGACGCTCGATGACTTCTGGACCGCGCGACGCCGTGAGCGTCCGAGTCTCCCGACGGCGGTGCCGGAGGCGTGGTCCTTCGGCGCGACCCCGGAGCAGGCGGACGCGCTCCTGCAGCTCGTGCTCGACGGGGTCAAGGTCGGCACGGCGTCGTCGCTCTGGGACTACGAGGCGACCGGTGACCCGCTGCCGGCAGCCGACGAGTTGAGCATCGTGACCGACGGCTCTGGCTCGCCCCGTGCCGTCATCGAGACGACGGTGGTCCGGGTGGTGCCGTTCGACCAGGTCGGCGCGGACCACGCCTGGGCCGAGGGCGAAGGGGACCGGACGCTCGAGCACTGGCGGAGGGTGCACGAGACGTTCTGGCGCGCACACCCGGAGAACCCGCGCGGGTTCGCGCCGGACATGCCGGTCGTGTGCGAGCGGTTCCGGCTGCTCTGGCCGAACGGCTGACCCCGAGCCCGGGTCAGGCGGGGACGGGCTCCGAGTCGACCTCGGTGAACACGTCCTTCACGGCGGCGAGCAGCCGGGCGTTGAAGTCCACGCCGAGCTGGTTCGGCACGGTGACGAGCACGGTGTCGGCAGCCCGGACGGCCTGGTCGGCCGCGAGCTCCGCGACGAGCTGTTCGGGCTCACCGATGTAGGACCGGCCGAACCGGGCCAGCCCGCCGTCGAGGTGCCCGACCTGGTCCTGCCCCTCGACCTGGGCGCGCACGCCGAAGTAGTGGCGCGACTCGTCGTCGATGATCGGGATGATGCTGCGCGAGACCGAGACGCGCGGTTCGCGGTCCCAGCCGGACTCGGACCACACCCGCCGGAAGCGCTCGATCTGCTCGGCCTGCAGCTGGTCGAACGGCACACCGGTGTCCTCGGTCAGCAGGGTCGAGGACATCAGGTTCATGCCCTGCTCGGCGGTCCACTCGGCGGTGGCGCGGGTGCCGGCGCCCCACCAGATGCGGTCGCCGAGCGAGTCGGACAGCGGGGAGATCGGCAGGGACCCGACCGAGCCGGTCATCTGCGGGTTGGCGTTGGCCATCGGCTCGCCGGCGATCGCGCGGCGGAACACGTTCGTGTGCGCACGGGCCATGTCGCCGCCGTTCTCGTCAGCGGCGTCGGGCACGTAGCCGAACTGCTGGTAGCCGGCGAGGGCGGTCTCGGGTGACCCCCGCGAGACACCGAGCTGCAGTCGCCCGCCGGAGATCAGATCGGTGGCCGCGGCTTCCTCCGCCATGTAGAGCGGGTTCTCGTAGCGCATGTCGATGACGCCGGTGCCGATCTCGATCCGGCTGGTCTTCGCGGCGATGGCGGAGAGCAGCGGGAACGGCGCGGCCTGCTGCGGGGCGAAGTGGTGGACGCGGAAGTAGGCGCCGTCGACGCCGGCTTCCTCGGCTGCGACCGCGAGGTCGATCGCCTGCACCAGGGCCTCCCGCCCGCTGCGCACCTTCGACCCCGGCACGTCGCGCCAGTGTCCGAACGACAGGAACCCGATCTTCGTCATGTCCATGCGAACGCATCCGGAGGCGGGGCCATTCCGCCGCGACTACCGTGTCCGGGATGGAGGACCCCCGCCCCGCGCTCGAGGCCGAACGCGTCCGCAACGTCCGGCTGCTCGCCGAGGTCGAGCGGAGCATGCGCGACGTCAGCGACGCCCGGCAGGATGCGAACTCCGACGACGAACACGACCCGGAGGGCGCGACCCTGGCCTGGGAACGCGGCTCGCTCGGTGCGGTCCGTGACGGCGCGCAGCTGCGGCTCCGCCAGGTGGACGCAGCGCTCGTACGACTCGACGACGGCACCTACGGTCGCTGCACGGTCGGCGACGAGCCGATCCCGGAGGCCCGGCTGGCCGCCGTCCCGTGGGCGGCGACGTGCGTCGCGCACGCGTGAGGGGCACGCCATCGGTGCCGCCTGACGGCCTGGAGGCGCGGGCCGTCCCCGCCACGCGCCTCCCGGCATGCGCACCCCGCGTCCACCCCGTGCGCCGCTGATTCCCAGCCGCGCGCCCTACGTTTTCGGCATGGACGGCGACCCGAACGACCGACCCGGCGACGGCCGGGCCGACGGCACGCCGCGCCAGCGCTTCCAGTGGTTCCACCGCCTGCGCGCCTGGATCCACGCGCGGCCGCACGTGCACCTGCTCTACAAGGTGCTGGTCGGTCTGGTGGGCGGGCTGGTCGTCATCGTCGGGCTGATCCTGGTGCCGTTGCCGGGCCCGGGGTGGCTCGTGGTGTTCATCGGCCTGACGGTCCTGGCGAGTGAGTTCCACTTCTTCCACCGGATCATCACGTGGCTCCGGGCGCAGCTGCACCGCTTCTGGGACTGGGCCAAGCGGCACGGGCCGAAGCGCCTGCGGGATGCTGCAGACCGGGGCAAGGCCGACGTCGACGCTGCGCACACCGGTGCGGCGCGGACGGTCGGGGTGCGTGCGCGCGCTCGCGGTGCGAACTCGGCGCGACCGGGCCACTAGCGCCGCGGCACTAGTCGGCGGAGGCGACCCGGATCGAGCCTGTCGCGGTGCGCTCGATGACCTCGGCGGCGTGCTCCTCGACCTCGGCGGCGTCCTTCGACGACAGTTGCAGCACGAGGGCGACGACCGCGGCGAGCACGATGAAGCCGCCGTACCCGGCGATGACCGGGACCAGACCGACCGAGGGTTCGAGCAGCCCGCCGATGACCGAGGGCACCCCGAACGCCAGGTAGCTGACGACGTAGATCGTCGAGAGCAGTCCGGCACGGTGGGTCGGGGCGGCGGTGGCGAGCAGCATCCGGAGCGGCGCCTGGAACCCGGCGCCGAAGCCGACACCGGCGATCGCGCTGCCGACGACCATGCCCGGCAGGGAGTGTGCGAACACGAACGACACGGTGACGATCGGGCCGAGCACGAGCGCGACGAGCCCGAGCAGGACCGCGCGACGGGTGTCCATCCGCTGGATCGCCAGCCCGGTCAGGGCGCCGACGCCGGTGACCACGGCGATGAGCGCACCGGCGGCGAAGTGGTTGGTGATGCCGAACACCGTACCGAGCGCCGAGGGGACGAGCGACAGGAACATGCCGCCGAGGGCCCAGCTGGCGACGAGCGAGCCGGCGACACCGCGGAACAGCCGGCGTGAGGACCGCGGCACGCTGATCGTCGGGCGCAGGGAGCGGAGTGCGCCGGGGCGACGCTGCACCTGCTCGGGGACGACGAACAGCGCGAGCACCAGCAGCACGAGGAGCGCGCCGAACAGCAGGTAGACGAGTTGCTCCGGCGCCGGACCCCACTGCACCAGCGCGCCGCTCGACATCGCGCCGGTGGCCAGGGCGATCGGCGGGATGACCCCGTTCAGCACGCCGGCCATGGTGGGGTGGCGTTCGAGGGAGTTGTCGATGAGGGCCGCACCGAGAGCCCCGATGAGCAGTCCGACCGAGACACCCTGCACGATCCGGTCGACGATGAGCGCGACGACCCCGTCCGCCATGGCGAACAGGCCGAGCGACAGCGCGACGCCCAGGCCGCCGACGACGAGCACGGGCTTGCGGCCGACGTGGTCGGACAGGCGGCCCGCGACGAGCAGGCTCGCCAGCAGGCCGGCGACGTAGATGGCGAAGACGCCGGTGAGCATGAGCGGGGTGAGGTGCCATTCGGCTGCGTAGACCGGGTAGATGGGCGACGGTACGGCCGACGACGCGACCGAGACCAGGAGCATCGCCGCCAGGATCCAGAACCCGGCGACCGAACGAGCTGACTGGTGCATGCGCACCCCTTTCCATCTCCGTGCAGTACGACTGCATTCGTACCGCACTCGAACAGTACGACGCAAGTCGTACAGCAAGCCGAACGGTGGTAGCGTCCCGTCCATGCCCGCGCACGTCGATGCTCCTGAACGGCTGCCGCAGCCGTCCGTGGCCGAGATGGACCTCCCGGTCGTGATGGACGCCCTGAGTGATCCGATCCGGCTCGCGATCCTGCACCGCTACCTGGTCGACGCGGCCGGGGGCGAGCGCAGCTGCGGCTGGGTCGGCATCGACCGGCCGAAGTCCACGCTGACCCACCACTTCCGGGTCCTGCGCGAGGCCGGTCTGCTCGAGCAGCACCTGGAAGGCCTGACCCGCGTCAGCCGCGTCCGCGTCGAGGACGTGCAGCAGCGGTTCCCCGGGCTCCTCGACCTGGTGCTCGACTGGCAGGTCCCCGCTGCGCTGCTGCGCGAGGGGATCGCCTCGTGAGCGCCGGCTCGTCCGCCGGCGTGGACGCTGTGCACACGCTGCCGTCGATCGTCGCGGACCCTGCCGTCACCACGGCGCTCGCCGCGGACCTGACGGCGGCCGGGTTCACCGTCGACCGGCTCGACTCGCTGTGGGGCGCCGAGGCCGCCGCATCGCTGCACCGCGGTTCGCGCGTCGCCGCGCTCCGCGCGCTCGCCGCCCGCGAGACCACGCCGCTCGGCGCCCTGGCGACGCTGTTCGTGCTCGGCCTGCCGGTGGCGCGGGCCGAGGCCGCCGCGGCGTTCCCGACCGCCGGGCTCGACGCCGTCATCGCCGCGGGCCTGCTGCGCAGTGAAGGCGACAGTGCCGACGTGCTCGTGCACCCCACCGTCGACCTGCGCCCCTACGCCTTCGTCGACGACCTCGGCGCCGGCAGCTGGTGGATCGTCTCCGACCTCGGCGAGCTCGCCCTCGGGCACGCCATCAGCGAGGAGCACGTCCTCGGCATCGGCGGCGCCACCACGACGCTGAGCGGCCTGCAGGTGCCCGTCCCGGTCGAGCGTGTGCTCGACCTCGGCACCGGGTGCGGCATCCAGGCCATGCACGCGCGGCGCTTCGCCGACCAGGTGGTCGCCACCGACATCTCGCGCCGTGCCCTCGACATCGCCCGGTTCAACGCCCGGCTCAACGGCATCGACGGCATCGACTTCCGGTTCGGCTCGCTGTTCGAGCCGGTCGCGGGGGAGCGCTTCGACCGGATCGTCTCGAACCCGCCCTTCGTCATCACACCCCGTCGCGAGGGCGTCCCGTCGTACGAGTACCGCGACGGCGGCATGGTCGGCGACGCCCTGGTCGAGACGGTGCTGCGCGGCCTCGACGCCCACCTGGAGCCCGGTGGCACCGCTCAGCTCCTCGGCAACTGGGAGTACCACTGGGGCGTCGACGGCCTGGACCGCGTGCGCGCCTGGTTCGCCGACACCGACCTCGACGTGTGGGTGATCGAGCGCGAGCGGCAGGACCCGACGTCCTACGCCGAGACCTGGATCCGCGACGGCGGGACGAAGCCCGGCACGGCCGAGTTCGACACCCTGATGAGCGCCTGGCTCGACGACTTCGCGGACCGTCGCGTCACCGGCGTCGGCTTCGGCTACGTCGTGGTGCGTCGACCCCTGCCGGGAGGCCCGTCCGGCCTCCGCCGGTTCGAGCGCGTCCCCGAGACGCTCGGGTCCAACCCCGCGGGCCTCGGCGCGACGGTCGCCCGCGTCCTCGACGCGGCCGCCTGGCTCGCCGCGCACGACGATGCCGCGCTCGCCGCCGCTCACCTGTCGGTGGCTGGTGACGTCACCGAGGAACGGTACTACTGGCCGGGCAACGACGACCCCACCGTGATGACCCTGGTGCAGGGTGGTGGGCTCGGGCGCCGGGTGGACGCGGACACCGCACTCGCGGCGTTCGTGGGTGCGTGCGACGGCGACCTGTCCGTCGCCGCGATCATCGGCGCGCTCGCGCAGATCACCGGCGTGGACGCGCAGGCGCTCGCCGCCGACCTGCTGCCGGCGGCGCGCGACCTGGTGCTCGACGGGCTGCTCGTCCCCGCCGCCTGACGATCAGGCGCGGTGGTCGCGCCAGCTGTGCTCGGGCGTGTAGCCGAGGAGTTCGCGGGCCTTCTCCGAGGACAGCAGCGAGCTGACGCCGTCGATGTCCGCACGGCGCTCGATGTCCGGCACGAAGCGTTCGACGAGCTCGATCGTCGGGGTGTCCATCACCGTGTCGGGGCTCGCGATGACGAACGCCTCGAACCCGGTGAGGTCGGCCTCGAGTGCCCGGCGGACAGCCTGGGCCCCGTCGCGGGAGTCGATGTACGACCACAGGTTGAACGTCTTCGCCTCGGGGGTGGCGTCCCACGGGAACGCCGGGTAGTCGGTCTCGTCCATCACGTTCGAGAAGCGCAGGCCGATCATCTTCAGTTCCGGGTCCCAGCGGGTGAAGTGGCGGGCCATCTCCTCCTCGACCGCCTTGCCGAGGGAGTACGACGACTGCGGGCGGACCGCGAACTCCTCGTCGACCGGCAGGTAGGGCGGGTGGTGCTCGCCCATCGGGATGCCGAGCAGGGTCTCGCTCGACGCCCACACGACGTTCTTGATCTTCGCGGCACGTGCGGCGTGGAAGACGTTGATCGACGAGGTCACGTTGTTCGTGATGAGGGCCACGTCGGGGACCTGCCCCGGGGCCGGCACCGCCGCGAGGTGCACGACGGCGTCGACGTGGTCGTACCGGTCGTCGATGCCGAGCAGGGCGTTCAGGACCTGGCCGTGGTCGGTCAGGTCGATCCGCACGAACGGGACTCGCTCGGGCTTGTCGGGGGAGGGGACACGGTCGAGCAGGACCACGTCGTACCCGTGCGCATCGAGGTCGCGCACCACCGCTCGTCCGAGCTTGCCGCTGCCACCGGTCACCACTACACGCGTCATCGCGTCACTCCACATCGTCGTCGGAACACACCCTGGCGGGCACCGACCATCCTGCCCCGCCGCACCTGACGCGACCAGGCCCTGTCCGTACCCCGGAGCGTCGGGGGTGGTGGTCAGGCGGTGGGGGTGACCTGGGCGATCGCGAGGCGGGCGACGAGTTCGACGTGCTCGGCCATGTCGCGAGTGGGGTCGAAGAGCCACTGGATCTGCATGCCGTCGGACACCGCGAGCAGGACGCTGGTCAGCTCGTCGGGGTCGATGTCGGTGCGCAGCCGGCCGTCCTGCTGCATGGCCCGGAAGTCGGCGGACAGGTCGCGGCGGCTGCGGTCGTAGCGCTCGCGGAAGTACTCGTGCGCCGGGTGCTCGGCGTCGGTGGCGGCCGCGGCGGACAGGTTGACGAACATCTGCACCAGGCCCGGGACCTCGGCGTTGTGCCGCACGATCGCGGCGAGCAGGGCTGCCGGGTCCGCGGCCTGCCAGTCGTGCGCGAGGTCGAGCTCGTCGCGGCGGCGGAGGATCTCGACCCAAAGCTCGTCCTTCGAGTCGAAGTAGTGCAGCAGGCCGGCCTGGGTCAGCTCCACGGCGTCGGCGATGTCCTTGATGCTCGTCCGCCGGAAGCCCTGCGACGCCACGAGGTCCAGCGCGACCGTGAGGATCTCCTCGCGCTTCGCGATGCCCTTTGCGTACGAACCCCGTCGTGCCATGGCCAGACTGTACCGCCCGCAGGAGACCCGAGAAAACCAAGCAACGGTTGGTTTTCGGTGGTACGGTGCAGGAGCTGCCAGCGCGGGCGGCGAACCCGGTGGATGGTGGGTGTGGGCGACGAGGCCCCGGCTGTCCAGGCGGCGCCCCGCGGCCCTGAACGAGAGGACCGACCACCGTGACCACCGTGAACGACGCGAGCACCGCCTCCAGACCGTCGACGCCGCTGACCGAGCGCATCGATGCGCTCCTCGGCCAGCTGACCACCGACGAGAAGGTGCAGCTGCTCACCGGACGTGACTTCTGGACCACCTGGCCCATCGAGAAGATCGGGCTGCGCCGGATCCTGATGTCGGACGGCCCCTCGGGCGTGCGCGGCGAGGTGTGGGACGAGCGCGACCCGTCCCTGAACCTGCCGTCGGCGACCGCGCTGAGCGCCTCGTGGGACCGTGCGATCGCGAAGCGCTACGGCGCCGCCGCCGCGGTGGAGGCCCGCCGCAAGGGCGTCGACGTCGTGCTCGGCCCGACCATCAACCTGCACCGGTCTCCGCTCGGCGGCCGGCACTTCGAGGCGTTCAGCGAGGACCCGGTGCTCACGGGTGACCTGGCCGCGTCGTACGTCGACGGCGTGCAGGAGAACGGTGTCGCCGCGACCCCGAAGCACTACATCGCGAACGACTACGAGACCGACCGCTTCACCGCGTCGACCGAGGTGTCGGACCGTGCCCTGCGCGAGCTGTACCTGCTGGCGTTCGAGAAGGCCGTGACCGAGGCGCACGCCTGGGCGATCATGTCGTCGTACAACGCGATCAACGGCGTGACGGCGTCGGAGAACGACCTGCTCGAGACTCCGCTCAACTCGGAGTGGGGCTTCGACGGCATCGTCGTGTCCGACTGGACCGGGGTGCGTTCGGTGGACTCGGCGAAGGCGTCGCAGGACGTCGCGATGCCCGGGCCGAACCCGTGGTGGAGCGAGGGCCCGCTGCTCGCCGCCGTGCAGTCCGGCGAGGTGCCGATGGCGGCGATCGACCGCAAGGTCCGCCGGATCCTGACCCTGGCTGCCCGCGTCGGCGCGCTCGAGGGCTTCGGGCCCGTCGCCGCGTCGCCCGTGCACGTCGAGGACGGCATCGCGTTCGTGCGCGAGGCGGAGGCCGAGGGCACGGTCCTGGTCCGCAACACCGGTGTCCTGCCGCTCGACGCCCCCGCCGTGTCGCGCATCGCGGTGATCGGCCACAACGCCGACCAGGCCCGCACGCAGGGCGGTGGCTCGGCCACGGTCGTGCCGTCGCAGGTCGTGTCACCGCTGGACGGCATCCGTTCGGCCTTCCCCGGCGCGAGCGTGGACTACGCGATCGGCGCCGTCGTGCAGGAGGGCATCGCGGAGTTCCCGCTGTCCACCATCACGAACCCCGGCACCGGGGAGCCCGGAGCCCGGGTCGCCTTCGTCAAGGACGGCGAGGAGCTGTTCGTCGAGGACCGCCGCGCGACGGCACTGTTCTGGTTCGGCGGCGACGCCCCGACCCGCGAAGCCGACCGGCTCGACATCACCACCACCTACACGGCCGAGTCGACCGGGACCGTGCGGTTCGGCATCGGCGCGGCTGGCCAGTCACGCATGTGGATCGACGGCGAACTGCTGCTCGACGAGGACGTGCCGTTCGAGGGCGACCAGCTCGGTGCCGCGTTCCTCAACCCGCCGGCGCGGTCGGTGCCGGTCGAGGTGACGGCGGGACAGCAGGTCGCGATCCGCATCGAGTACGACATCGTGCAGGACGAGACGCTCGGCGGGGTGCTGGCGTACCAGTTCGGCACCGAGCCGTCGGACGACGACCCCGCCGTGCTCATCGAGGCTGCGGTGGACGCCGCCCGTGGTGCGGACGTCGCCGTCGTCGTGGTCGGCACGAACTCCAAAGTCGAGTCCGAGGGCTACGACCGCTCCTCGCTGGCACTGCCCGGCCGCCAGGACGACCTGGTGCGCGCGGTCGCCGCGGCGAACCCGAACACGGTCGTCGTCGTGAACGCCGGGTCGCCGGTCGAGATGCCCTGGCGGAACGACGTCGCCGCGGTGCTGCTGACCTGGTTCGGCGGGCAGGAGTACGGCAACGCGCTGGCCGACGTGCTGACGGGGGCACAGGAGCCCGGCGGCCGCCTGCCCACCACGTGGCCCGTCGCGATGGCTGACGTCCCGGTGCTCGACGTCACCCCGGTCGACGGGAAGGTCGCCTACGACGAGGGTGTCCACGTCGGTTACCGGGCCTGGCTGCGGGCCGGCACGGAGCCGGCGTACCCGTTCGGCCACGGCCTCGGCTACACCACGTGGTCGATCGAGGGCGTCTCCGCGACCCCGACCGTGCGCGAGGGCGACGCCGTCATCGTCACGGCGACCGTCGCGAACACGGGCGACCGCGCCGGCAAGCACGTCGTGCAGGTCTACGCGTCCCGTGCGGAGTCGGCGGTCGACCGCCCGGTGCGCTGGCTGGTCGGGTTCGCCCCGGTCCGGCTCGCCGCGGGCGCCTCGACGGAGGTCTCGATCGAGGTCCCGGCGCGAGCCTTCGCCCACTGGGACGGCTCGTGGCAGTACGAGTCGGGGACCTTCACGTTGCACGTCGGCGCCTCGGTCTCCGACGACGCCGGAACCGCGTCCCTCGAACTGGAGTGACGAAGTCGTCCGGTTTCCGCGCAGCTCCCAACTCCATTCAGTAACATCTATGTGCGCGAGTCGGCTGGTTACCGTCCGCGCACGCACCGACTACGGGGTCGCTGGGTGAGCGACTCGGTCTCCTGATCCGGCCGTTGTTGCCCTGGCCTCCCCGGTGCGTCCCAGAATGCGTCCCCGCGTCCGCGCGGGGACGCATTCGTCGTTCCGGCCCCGATGCGCACCGGTGAACCCGTTGCCGCACTTCGTCCCGGTTCGGAAAAACGAGTGACACTTGGTCAACTTCTTACGTCCCGGGTGCGCGGAACGGTGTGACAAACCGCTCGGTAGGTGGAACGATGGGTGCACCATCTCGTGCGGATCAGGGACGAGATGGTCATCCGGCCGGGCTCTCGGGCCTCACCAACTCGATCAGAGCCCCGCCGGATGCCCTTGACTCTCGGTGGCGGTGCGGCGGCGGGACCGCAGGCGGTCGGGCCAGCGGCGCCGGCCCTCAGGCCCGCAGTGCCGGCCCTCAGGCCCGCAGCGCCGGGGCGATCTCCTCGGCCACGATGCGCAGGATCCGCTCGTGTGCCGCACGGTCGCCGTTCGCCGGCAGGGTGATGACCAGTTCGTCGGTGGCGGTGACCGCCGGGTCGGCGAGCAGGGCGTCGACGATGGCCGCCGGTTCGCCGGACACGACCTTGCTGAAGCGGAACGGCGGGGTACCCGAGAGCGGCCGGCCCTCGTCGTCCATCCCGGAGGCGTACCCGGTCAGGAACTCCTCGTGCACGGCGCGGTCGTGGTCGTCGAGGAGCGGCACCACGATCCGGCCCACGGCGACCTTGGACTCGCGCTGCGGGTGCAGCTCGGCGAACCGCTCGCGGTAGGCGGCGATCTGGTCGGCCTGCGCCTGGGCGAACGGGGCGCCGGTGTCCTCGGTGTTCAGGGTCGAGCAGTGCAGCAGGAGGCCCTTCTCGGCCGTGCGGACCGCCGTGCCCATGCTGCCGCCGCCCCACCACACGCGGTCGCGCAGGCCCGGGCTGAGCGGCTGCAGGGTCAGGTCGGCCCCGGCGGGGATGCTCTCGTAGCCCTTGCCGGCACTGCCCAGGGGCTCACCCTGCAGCACCTCGAGCAGCCGTGCGGCGCGGGCCTCGGCCTCGTCGCGGAAGCTGCGGTCGACCGTGCCGAACACCGGGTCGAGGATCGGGCCGTACCCGGCGATGCCCGTGCTGATGCCGAGCTGCACCCGGCCACCGCTGAGCAGGTCGACCGTGCTGGCGTCCTCGGCCAGGCGCACCGGGTCCTCGTAGCGCATGCCGAGCACGGCGGTGCCGAACGCGATGGTGCTGGTGCGCTGTGCGGCGGCCGCGAAGAAGGTCATCGGGCTCGTCAGGTACGGCTCGAAGTGCCGTCCGCGCACCCAGCCCGTCCCGTAGCCGAGCGACTCGGCGGTCTCGAACAGGCGCAGGCCGTCCTCCAGGGCGCCGGCGGCGCCGTCGGTGCCGCCGTGGTTCGGGACGAAGGAGAGGAAGCCGAGTTCGCGCATGTCGCGAGTCTATGCGCACGTATCGAAATGCGCCTGAGTCGGCGACGGGGCGGACGGGAGGCCCGTGGCGGCGCCGCCACGGGCCTCCCGTCCGGCACATGCGCACCTGGGAGGATGTGTACATGACCGACGTCACCACCGTGCCCCCGCTCGTCGCCGCGATCCCGGCGGCGGTGGACGGCGTCGTCGACCCCGACGAGGTCTACGAGGCCTTCGCGGCCTGGGCTGCCGAGGGCGGCCGACCGCTGTACCCGGCGCAGGACGAAGCGGTCATCGAGCTCGTGTCCGGCGCGAACGTCGTGCTGAGCACGCCGACCGGCACCGGGAAGTCGCTCGTCGCGGCCGGCGCGCACTTCGCCGCGCTCGCCGAGGGCAAGCGGAGCTACTACACGGCACCGATCAAGGCGCTGGTGTCCGAGAAGTTCTTCCAGCTCGTCGAGCTGTTCGGTGCGCAGAACGTCGGCATGGTCACCGGTGACTCGAGCGTCAACGCCGACGCCCCGATCGTCTGCTGCACCGCCGAGATCCTGGCGAACCTGGCCCTGCGGCAGGGGCCGGACGCCGACGTGGACGTCGTCGTGATGGACGAGTTCCACTTCTACGGCGACCCCGACCGAGGCTGGGCGTGGCAGGTGCCGCTGCTCGTGCTCGAGCGGGCGCAGTTCCTGCTCATGTCCGCGACCCTCGGCGACGTCACCACCATCGCCGACGACCTGTCCCGCCGGACCGGTCGGCCCACCGCCCGCGTGACCGGTGTCTCGCGACCCGTGCCGCTCGAGTACCAGTACGTGATGACGCCCGTGCAGGAGACGGTGGAACGGCTCCTCGAGGAGGGCAAGGCGCCGATCTACATCGTGCACTTCGCCCAGGCCGCCGCACTCGAACGGGCGCAGTCGCTGATGTCGGCGAAGGTCGCCTCGCGCGAACGCCGCGACCAGATCGCCGACGCCATCGCCGGCTTCCGCTTCAGCGCCGGGTTCGGACAGACCCTGTCGCGCCTGATCCGGGCCGGCATCGGCGTGCACCACGCCGGCATGCTGCCGAAGTACCGACGACTCGTCGAGCAGCTCGCCCAGCGCGGCCTGCTGCCCGTCATCTGCGGCACCGACACCCTGGGCGTCGGGATCAACGTGCCGATCCGGTCCGTGCTGTTCACCGGGCTGACGAAGTTCGACGGCACGAAGATGCGCCAGCTGTCCGCGCGGGAGTTCCACCAGATCGCCGGCCGCGCCGGACGTGCCGGCTACGACACCGAGGGCGACGTCGTCGCCGAGGCACCCGAGCACGACATCGAGAACGCCCGCGCCGTCGCCAAGGCCGGCGACGACCCGAAGAAGAAGAACAAGATCAAGCGGAAGAAGGCGCCCGAGGGCTTCGTGTCCTGGGGCCAGGCCTCGTTCGAGCGGCTGATCGCAGCCGAGCCGGAGCCGATGGTCTCGCGCATGCGGATCACGCACGCGATGGTGCTGTCCGTCGTCGCCCGCGGAGGGGACGCCTTCGCGGACGTCCGGTCGCTGGTCTACGACAACCACGAACCGCGCCCGCGGCAGCTCGCGATGGCCCGGCGGGCACTCGTCATCGCCCGGACCCTCATCAACGCGCGGGTGATCGAGAAGGTCGACGGCGCCTACCGCCTCACCGTCGACATCGCGCCGAACTTCGCGCTCAACCAGCCGCTGTCACCGTTCGCGCTCGCCGCGTTCGAGTTGCTCGACCCTGCTTCTCCCACCTATGCGCTGGACATGGTCTCGGTCGTCGAAGCCACGCTCGACGACCCGCGGGCGATCCTGTCGCAGCAGCAGTTCAAGGAGCGTGGCGAGGCCGTCGCCCGGATGAAGCAGGAGGGGATCGAGTACGAGGAGCGGATGGAACTGCTCGAGGAGGTCACCTGGCCGAAGCCGCTCGACGAGCTGCTGACCGCCGCCTACGAGGCGTACGCCGCCGAACAGCCCTGGGTCCTCGACTTCCAGCTGTCCCCGAAGGCCGTCGTCCGTGACATGTACGAACGCGCGATGACCTTCGGCGACTTCGTGCGCTTCTACCAGATCACCCGCTCCGAGGGGCTCGTGCTCCGCTACCTGTCCGACGCGTACCGGACCATGCGGCAGACCATCGCCGAGGAACAGCGGACCCAGGAGCTCGACGACCTGATCGAGTGGCTGGGCGAGGTCGTCCGGCAGACCGACTCCTCGCTCGTCGACGAGTGGGAGGCGCTGCTCAACGGCGACGTCCTGCTGGCCTCCGAGGAACACGAGGAGATCGCGCCGCCGCAGCCCGCACGACTCACCGGCAACCCGCGGGCGTTCCGGGTGCTCGTGCGCAACGCCCTGTTCCAGCGGGTGCTGCTCGCCGCGGCCGACGACATCGACGGGCTCGGGGAACTCGACGCGACCGTCGGCTTCGACCGGTCGGCGTGGGACAACGTGCTCGAGGAGTACTACGAGGAGCACGACAGCATCGGCACCGATGCCGACGCGCGCTCGATGCAGTACCTGGTGCTCGACGAGAGCGGTGCCACCGCATCACCCCGGGTCTGGAAGGCGCGGCAGATCTTCGCCGACCCCGAGGGCGACAAGGACTTCGGGTTCTCGGCGACGATCGACCTGGACGCCTCGGACGAGGTCGGCGAGGCCGTCGTGCGCGTCACCGAGATCGGACGGTTCGACGGGTGGGCCGAGGTGGACGTCGACTGATCGGCGCTGGGGTTGTCGGACGTGTACCGTCTCCGGCACCACCCCCACCCGAGAGGACTGCGTCATGCGCATCGGATCCAGCATCGCCCTGATCGTCATCGGCGCGATCGTCGCCTTCGCGCTGAACATCCAGCTCGCCGGTATCGACCTCCGCCTGATCGGCTACATCCTGATGGCAGCCGGTGTCGTGCTGCTCATCATCAGCCTCGCCGTGGCCTTCGGTGGTCGCCGCACGACGACCACCACGCGCTCGGGCGTCGACCCGGCGTCGGGGGAGCAGATCACCCGCCAGGACCGGCGCGACGGGACCTACTGACCGCCCAGCTCGGTCGTCCCGTCAGTCGGCTTTGGTTCGTCTGCCCACAGAGCCGATGCGCGAGCGATGATTCGCTCGACGGCATGCGACTGAGCCCGTTGTACCTCGGCATTGCAGGGGACGGTGCTGTCGGGCATCAGATCTGCTTCCGGTTCGAGTGGAGGTTCGTCGGGCGGTTCCGCTTCCGCCGAAGTCGCTGCGTGCCGCTCCGCCGTCAGAAGAGGGTCGCGGGCGGGGTCGTTTCGGGCAGCGCAGACGGCTCGGGGACCTCGGCGCCTGGCCAGCCGGGACCGTGCGGCACGTCGGTGCCGTTCTGGAACGCGGTGGCAGCACCGCGGGCTCGCACATCGGCGGCCTCGTTCATCTCGTGACCGACGTGACCGCGCACCCACTCGAACGTGACCTTGCGGCCCTGCAGTTCCGCGTCGAGTTCCTTGATGATCTCGACGTTGAGGACCGGCTTGCCGTCGGCCTTCCGCCAGCCCTTGCGCTTCCAGCCGGCGAGCCACTCGGTGCAGGCCTTGATGGCGTACTGGCTGTCGCACAGGATGTGCAGCGGCTCGCCGGTGTCCTTCGTGGCACGGAGCAACTGCAGCACGGCGGTGAGCTCGCCGATGTTGTTCGTCGCGCGGGGCCAGCCGCCGGCTGCCCACCGGTCGTCGTCGACGTACCAGGCCCAGCCAGCGGGGCCGGGGTTGCCGAGGGCTGAGCCGTCTGCGGCGGCGACGATCGTCACGATGGGACCTCCTGGTGGTGCCGAGTGCTGGTCAACCGTAACGGACCGGCCCGGCCCCTCGGCTCAACGCCGAGCGGGGTCGATGTTGAGCGTGCTGCCCTCGAGTAGCCAGTCGTCGTCGCGCTGCTCCGTGTAGGGGTTCATCCACTGCACCTGCGCCGGCGTGACGCCGAACCGCTCCGCGACGGTCGAGAGCTCGTCGCCGTGGGCGACCAGGTAGTTCGCCGGTCGGCCGTCGAGGTCGGTGACGATGCCGTAGGCGCCCGGTCGGTCCTTGCCGACGGTGACCCGGAGGTCGGGGTAGGGGTTCGGGATCCTCCACGTGAGGTCAGCGGCGGCGAGCACCGATCCGGCCCACGGGCGCGCCGACGAGTCCTCGTCCGCCACCGTCGCCGGCACGAGGACGACACTGCGCAGGTAGTCGGGGCGTGGACCCGCCTGACCCATCGTGAACGAGGTCGGAGGAGCAACCGCGGCGGCCCACTCGACCGTTTCGCGTACCGCGCCGTCCGCACCGTCGAGCGGCTGCGCGTGCCGGTGTCGGAACTCCAGACGCATCGGCTGCGGATTGGTCGTCCGGTACCCGGAGAGCTGGGCGTCGAAGGTGCCGCGGTCGTTCGCCACGACGCGGACGTGGATGCTCGTGTCACCGCTCGGCGAGACGACGTCGGTCTCGGCCGCCACGGTGTCGGTCGGCAGGGCCTGCTCCACCTCGACCGCATCGGCCGCCTGCGTCGGGTCCGGGGTGGGTTCCGCCGTGCGTTCGGCCGCCTGTCGCGTCGGCGTCGGGATGGTGTCGTCGCCGCCGAACGCCGTGCACCCCGTGAGCAGCAGCCCCACCAGTGCCGAGCCGATCACCGCGGTCGTCGCGGTCCGTGTTCGTCCCATCGTTCCCCCTCGTCGGCAGCGTAGCGGGGCCAGGGACGTCATCGAGTGCGGGGCGCGGACCGAGCCAGACTCGTTACACGGGGCCGAGGACTACCGTCCGCTGCAGGAGGAAACACCATGAGCGACAGCATCCCGAACGCCCCCGGCCCCGAGCCGTCCGACGACCGCGCACGCAACGACGCGCTCCGCGACGCCGCGCACAGCGACGACGTCGACGGGGTCAGCGGACGCGAGCAGCGAGCAGCGGACACGTCGTACAGCCCGTCGAGTGAGCGCGAGATGGACGCGTCCCAGACGAAGCAGCGCGACGACGCCGACCTGCGTGCGGACGGCATCGACCCGTCCAAGGTCATCGCGGCTCCCGGGACGGGCGGCGCGGACGATGCCGGCGACGTCGAGCCCGAACCGGGTGACCTGCACCTGCCGTGGCAGTCCGAGGAGGACCGCCGGGGCTAGCTCGGCTACGACACCGAGTCCGGGTGGGAGCCGGTCCGCTGCCCGGACTCGAGCGTCCCGATCGCCGCGAGCTCGACGGCGGTGAGCTCGAAGCCGTCGACGTCGAGGTTCGACCGGATCCGTGACGGCGTGACCGACTTCGGCAGCACCACCACGCCCTGCTGCACGTTCCACCGCACGAGCACCTGCGCCACGCTCACGCTGTGCGCGTCCGCGATGCTCGTCAGCACCGGCTCGTCGATCAGGCGCCCGCGACCGAGCGGCGACCACGCCCCGGTCACGATGTCGTGCTGCTCGTGGAACGCGATGAGTTCGCGCTGCGGCAGCCACGGATGCCGTTCGACCTGGTTCAGTGCCGGCACCTCGCCGGTCTCGTCGATGAGTCGCTGCAGGTGCGGCACCTGGAAGTTCGAGACACCGATGCTCCGCGCCCGCCCCGACTCGCGCAGTTCCACCAGCGCCCGCCAGGTCTCGACGTAACGGTCGTTCGCGGCGGCCGGCCAGTGGATCAGGTAGAGGTCGACGGCGTCGAGCCCAAGCCGCTCGAGGCTGCCGTCGAACGCCCGCAGGGTCGCGTCGCGCCCCTGGTGGTCGTTCCACACCTTGGTCGTCACGAAGACGTCGTCACGATCGAGCGCGGAGGCCCGGATCGCCCTGCCGACGCCGGTCTCGTTGCCGTACATCTCGGCGGTGTCGACGTGCCGGTAGCCGGCGTCGAGCGCGAGACCGACCGCCGTCTCCGCTTCGGCATCGTCGACCTTGTAGACGCCGAAGCCGATCGCGGGGATCGCGCGGCCGTCGCGCAGGGGGACTGAGGTGACCATGCACCCATCCTGCCGGTGCCTGGCGGGCGCGTGTCGGGCCTCCAGGCCATCTGTGGAGAACGCGACCCGTACGCCGGGCGCACGTTCCTTCCCACATCGGCCGCGATGGCAAGTGGAAACGGGCGTACCTGGTCAGAACTCCCGACCAGGTACGCCCGTTTCGACCAGGTACGCCCGAAACCGCACGCTCAGGTCGGCAGGTGCACCGGCTCGGTGTCGGGGAGGGGGCTGGCGTCACGGCCGCGCAGGTCGGGCAGCCAGCTGCGCATCGCCAGGGGGAGCAGCACGCCCAGGCCGGCCATCACGGCGCCGACGGTGAAGCCGCCGACGGGGCCGCTGCCGTCGATCAGGAAGCCGGCGATCGCCGAACCGCCGGCGGCACCGATCAGCTGGCCGGTGCCCATCCAGCCGTAGGCCTCGGCCGTGTCGGAGAACTTGACGGTGGCGGAGACCGAACCGAACATCACCGCGAGGGCCGGCGCGATGCCCACACCCGCGATGACCAGGGCGAGGCAGAGCCACCAGAAGCCGGTGCCGCCGAGGGCCAGGGTGAGGCCGACGAAGACGACGGCCATGCGCGTCCACAGGGTGTTGCGGGAGATCGGGCGGTGGCCGAACGCCAGGCCGCCGACGAGCGAACCGACCGCGAACACCGCGAGGACGATGCCGGCGTTCGGGCTGCCCTCGCCGAAGACGCTCGTGACGCTCGCCTCGACCGCTGCGCAGGCCCCGATGAGGAGCAGACCGGTCAGGGTGGCGACGACGACCGCGGGGCGCTTCAGCACGACACCGAAGGCGCGCTTGGAGCGGGGGATGCGGACTCGACCGAGCTCGGGGGAGGCGATGAACCACGCGCCGCCGACGACCAGGAAGACCATCGCGACGACGATCGCCTCGACCGTGCCGACCTGGGTGGCGACGAAGGTGGTGATGACCGGGCCGGCGACCCAGATGAGCTCCTGCGCGCTGGCGTCGAGTGAGAAGAGGGGTGTGAGCTGCGCCGACGTCACCATCTTCGGGTAGATGGTGCGCACCGCCGGCTGCACGGGCGGGACCGCCAGACCGCCGAGGAACCCGACCACCACGTAGCCCCAGAGCGGCATGACCACGAACGCGATGACCACCATGCTGATCAGCGCGACGATGCTCGTCAGGATGAGGACGGGGCGCATGCCCCAGCTGCCCATCCACCGGCTCGTCAGGGGACCGGCCAGCGCCTGCCCGATGCTCGTCGTCGCCAGCACCAGACCGGCCGCGCCGTAGGAGCCGAACACGTGCTCGACGTGCAGCAGGTAGGCCAGCGACAGCATGCCGAATGGGAACCGCGCGGTGAGCTGTGCGGCGATGACACGACCCACGCCAGGGGTCTTCAGGAGGGGCCCGTACGTACTCACGAGACGAGTGTACGGACCGGCCGGACGGGTCTGTCCCCCGTCCTGGGGAGGGGCGGTTCGCGACACGCCGATGCGCTGATTCCACACTTGTGGATCGGGACTGTCCACGGGTGTGGGGAAGTGTCGGTGGTCGGCCGCAGACTGGCGGAAACTCGGGCCTCCCGGGAATCCACAGACTGTGGAGGACGTTGTGGAGAACTACATGGCTGTAACACTTCCTCTTGTGGTCGGTGCTGCGGCTAGCCACTAGATGTAGTGTGGAGGCATCGCAGCGGCCCCTCCCGGACACGACTGCGGACAGACATCAGCACCACCTCCACAGCACAGCAGAAACCAGTAGGAACCAGGGGAGAACATGGCCGTCACCGTCTACACCAAGCCGTCCTGCGTCCAGTGCACCGCGACGTACCGGGCCCTCGACAACAAGGGCATCGAGTACGAAGTGCACGACGTCTCCACGGACGAGGCAGCGCTCGAGCACGTCAAGAGCCTCGGCTACATGCAGGCCCCCGTCGTCGTCACGGACGACGACCACTGGTCGGGCTTCCGCCCCGACAAGATCGCGACCCTCAGCGCCGAACTGGCGTAGTCGTCTTCCGTCCTGCGGACGGTCACCCCGGTCCCGTTCAGGAGGCCCGGCGATCGCCCGCAGGACACCCCCGGTCCGCCTGTTCCGCACCTTCTCCAGAGGAGCGCACCATGAGCCGATTGGTCTACTTCTCGAGCGTGTCCGGGTACACCGCGCGCTTCGTCGAGAAGCTCGGCCGCGACGCGGACCGGATCCCGCTCTACCCGAGCGAACCGTTCCTGCACGTCGACGAGCCCTACGTCCTGGTCCTGCCCACCTACGGTGGCGGCAACGGCGAGGGTGCAGTCCCCAAGCAGGTCATCAAGTTCCTCAACGACGCCCACAACCGCTCGCTCATCCGCGGCGTGGTGGTGGGTGGCAACACGAACTTCGGCGAGGCGTACGGCCTCGCAGGGGACGTCATCGCGCAGAAGTGCAACGTCCCCCTTCTGTACAGGTTTGAACTCTTCGGGACCCCTGACGACGTGTCGGCGGTCAACTCAGGATTGGATGCATTTTGGACGCAGCAGTTGCAGACGTCGATCTGACGTCGCCGCAGACGGGGATGGACTACCACTCCCTCAACGCGATGCTCAACCTCTACGACGCGGACGGGAACATCCAGTTCGACAAGGATCGTGAGGCCGCCAAGCAGTTCTTCCTGCAGCACGTCAACCAGAACACCGTCTTCTTCCACAACCTGAAGGAGCGGCTCGACTACCTGGTCGAGAACGAGTACTACGAAAAAGCCACGATCGACATGTACTCGCTGGACTTCATCCAGCGACTCAACGACCTGGCGTACTCGAAGAAGTTCCGGTTCCAGACGTTCCTCGGCGCGTTCAAGTACTACACGAGCTACACACTCAAGACGTTCGACGGCAAGCGTTACCTGGAGCGCTTCGAGGACCGCGTCGTCATGACCGCCCTCGGCCTGGCCCAGGGCAACGAGCAGCTCGCCATCGACCTGGTCGAAGAGATCGTCGCCGGCCGCTTCCAGCCCGCGACCCCCACGTTCCTCAACACGGCGAAGGCACAGCGCGGCGAGCTCGTCTCCTGCTTCCTGCTCCGCATCGAGGACAACATGGAGTCGATCTCTCGCGGCATCAACTCCTCGCTGCAGCTCTCGAAGCGCGGCGGCGGCGTGGCCCTGCTCCTCTCCAACATCCGCGAGGCCGGCGCCCCGATCAAGCAGATCGAGAACCAGTCCTCGGGCATCATCCCCGTGATGAAGCTGCTGGAAGACTCCTTCTCCTACGCGAACCAGCTCGGTGCGCGTCAGGGTGCCGGCGCGGTCTACCTCAGCGCCCACCACCCGGACATCATGAAGTTCCTCGACACCAAGCGCGAGAACGCCGACGAGAAGATCCGCATCAAGACGCTGTCCCTCGGCGTCGTCGTGCCGGACATCACGTTCGAGCTCGCGAAGAACAACGAGGACATGTACCTGTTCTCGCCGTACGACGTCGAGAAGGTCTACGGCGTCCCCTTCGGCGACGTCCCGATCTCCGAGAACTACCGCGCGATGGTCGACGACTCGCGCATCAAGAAGACGAAGATCAAGGCGCGTGACTTCTTCACGACCATCGCCGAGATCCAGTTCGAGTCGGGCTACCCGTACATCGTGTTCGAGGACACGGTGAACAAGGCCAACCCGATCAAGGGTCGGATCAACATGTCCAACCTGTGCTCGGAGATCCTGCAGGTCAACACCCCGACGACCTTCAACGAGGACCTCTCCTACAAGGAGATCGGCAAGGACATCTCCTGCAACCTCGGCTCGCTGAACATCGCGCTGACGATGGACTCGCCCGACTTCGGCAAGACCATCGAGACCGCCATCCGCGGCCTGACCTCGGTCTCGCAGATGTCGCACATCACCTCGGTGCGTTCCGTCGAGGACGGCAACGACAAGTCGCACGCCATCGGCCTCGGCCAGATGAACCTGCACGGCTACCTCGCTCGTGAGCGCGTCTACTACGGCTCCGAAGAGGGCATCGACTTCACGAACATCTACTTCTACACGGTGCTGTTCCACGCCCTTCGTGCGTCGAACAAGATCGCGATCGAGACCGGCGAGACCTTCGACGGCTTCCGCGACTCGAAGTACGCGTCGGGTGAGTTCTTCGACAAGTACACCGACCAGACGTGGACCCCCGCGACCGCTCGTGTTGCCTCGCTCTTCGACAACGCGAACATCACGATCCCGACGCAGGACGACTGGAAGGCGCTGAAGGCGTCCGTCCAGGAGCACGGCATCTACAACCAGAACCTGCAGGCCGTCCCGCCCACCGGTTCGATCTCGTACATCAACCACTCGACGTCGTCGATCCACCCGATCGCGTCGAAGATCGAGATCCGCAAGGAAGGCAAGCTCGGCCGCGTCTACTACCCGGCGCCGTTCATGACGAACGACAACCTGGACTACTACCAGGACGCGTACGAGATCGGTGCCGAGAAGATCATCGACACGTACGCCGCGGCGACGCAGCACGTGGACCAGGGCCTGTCCCTGACGCTGTTCTTCAAGGACACCGCCACCACGCGTGACATCAACAAGGCGCAGATCTACGCATGGCGCAAGGGCATCAAGACGATCTACTACATCCGTCTCCGCCAGCTCGCGCTGGAGGGCACGGAGGTCGAGGGCTGCGTCAGCTGCATGCTGTAGAGCTGTCGCTCTGCTCCCTGGAGGCGCGGTGCCAACCCGCACCGCGCCTCCAGTCCGTCACTTAGTCACCATCTCTGTAAGGAACACACGTTGGTCGAGAAGCTGAAGCTCATTGATCGGGTCCAGGCCATCAACTGGAACCGCATCCAGGACGACAAGGACGTCGAGGTCTGGAACCGTCTCGTCAACAACTTCTGGCTGCCCGAGAAGGTGCCGCTGTCGAACGACGTGCAGTCGTGGAACACGCTGACGCCGGCCGAGCAGACCCTGACCATGCGTGTGTTCACCGGTCTGACCCTGCTCGACACCATCCAGGGCACCGTCGGCGCCGTGTCGCTCATCCCCGACGCGATCACCCCGCACGAGGAAGCCGTCTACACGAACATCGCGTTCATGGAGTCGGTGCACGCCAAGTCCTACTCGTCGATCTTCTCGACCCTCGCGTCGACGCGTGAGATCGACGAGGCCTTCCGCTGGTCCGAGGAGAACCCGAACCTGCAGAAGAAGGCGTCCATCGTGATGGACTACTACCAGGGCGACAACCCGCTGAAGCGCAAGGTCGCCTCGACGCTGCTCGAGTCGTTCCTGTTCTACTCGGGCTTCTACCTGCCGATGCACTGGTCGTCGCGCGCGAAGCTCACGAACACCGCCGACCTGATCCGCCTGATCATCCGTGACGAAGCCGTCCACGGGTACTACATCGGGTACAAGTACCAGAAGGGCCTCGAGACGCTCACGCAGGCCGAGCGCGACGAGCTCAAGGACTACACGTTCTCGCTGCTGTTCGAGATGTACGAGAACGAGGTGCAGTACACGCAGGACCTCTACGACGAGGTCGGTCTGACCGAGGACGTCAAGAAGTTCCTGCACTACAACGCCAACAAGGCGCTGATGAACCTGGGCTACGAGCCGATGTTCCCGAAGAACATCACGGACGTGAACCCGGCCATCCTCTCCGCCCTGTCGCCGAACGCGGACGAGAACCACGACTTCTTCTCGGGGTCCGGGTCGTCGTACGTCATCGGCAAGGCCGTGAACACTGAGGACGAGGACTGGGACTTCTGATCCTGCTCTGACTCATGGGGACGCCCCGCTGGCTTCGGCTGGCGGGGCGTTCTCAGTTGAAGGGCACCGTCGCCGATGTGGCCGACTTGCGGTTGACAACGCATCAAGATCACCTCGGTCAGAGGATCTGGTGGTGTCCCGACGACGCTGACTCGATGTTCAACCCCGACAAGGCTGAGGAGCAGTACGGGGGTTCGTACCTGCAGGCCGGTGGTACCGCGGAGAAGATGAGCGTGGAGCTGCGCCGCCGCGAGGACGACGGCGAGTACCGCTTCTCCATCGTCGGCCGTGACCACGACCTCACCGAACTCCGTCTCATAGACGACATGGAGAAGGTGGCGACGCCACCGTCGCGTGTCCGCGACCGTGTTCCGGACAGGAGGCGCGGTGCCAGCTGGCACCGCGCCTCCTGTCCGTTGCTGCTCACGTGACCGCGTGCAGTCACGCAGCCAACCGCGTCCGGCCAGCCCTGGGCTGGGGATGGTGTTGGGGCCGGATCACCCGAGGGCGCCGCCCCAGAAGTTGCCACCGCCGAACACGACCTTCACCGGCACGGCCTGCGCTCGGTCGGTCACGTACCGGTACGCGCCGCCCGGACGTCCGAGCCACAGCACCTGCGCGGTCGTTGTGGTCGTCGCGACGGTCCGGAGCTCCACCACGTACTGCCCGGAGGGGATCTGGAACTGCGCCGTCTGCTCGCTGTCGAGCAGCGTCGAGAACCGGGTCGAGAACGACGCACCGGTCGTCGCGTTCGTCACCGTGACGGTCGCGCCGCTCAGTTGCACCGACGGGCTGCGGGACGCCGAGGCCGCGTAGACGACCAGGTCGTAGTCGCTGTGTGCGTAGTGCCGTGACAAGGTGACTCGGGAAGCCGGGAGCGTTCCTCGCTGCTGGTACACCCGGGTCTTCCAGACGGCGGGAGACGCCGTTCCGCTGGCGTAGGCCTCGATACGGTACTTCCCGGTGCTCAACCCGACGAACCGGTACTGGCCGGCGCTGTCCGAGGTCGTCCGGAACACCTGCGAGGTGTCCTCGTTCCAGGCGTACATCAGGCGCCCAGCGGCGGGTCCCGTGGGGCCGACCACACCGCCCTGCACGGTGGCGCCGATCACGAGCGGCACGGTGACCGCGACTGTGGAACCGCCACGGACGGCGATGCCCGAGCGGAGTCCGGGGGCGTAGGTCTCCGTTCCGTGCGGTGGGAGCTGCCGCGTCGTCACCGTGACGGTGTCCGGTGCGGGGATGCCGGTGAACGTCGCGGTGCCGTCATCGTCGGTAGTGGCGTTCCCGACGACGACGTCGGTGCCGATCGCTGCGAGTTCGACGTCCGCCAGCCGGATCGCGGTGCCGTCGGGCGTTGTGAGCTGCACGGTGATCGTTCCGGATCCGGCCGCAGTCGCTGGTGGCGCGAGGCCGATCAGCGCACCTGTTGCCAGCGCAACGGCCAGCGTCATCCTCGTGATCAGTCGCATCGCGTTCCCCGATGGTTGGCCAGCCGTGCGTTGCCAGGGACTGTACGCGCACGGCGGGCGAGCGGTGGGGCAGGCACATCGCAGCAGCGGTCACGCGGAAGCCGTCTCGGCTTCGACAGGCGTCACGAGGTGCGGGTCGCACCGATCGCCCAGACGCGGGGCGGTTCGGCACCGTTGACCGCGTGGTCACCGATGATCCGCGCCTTGAACACCCACGGGTTGTGGCTGCCGGCGGTGCGAGCGTTCCGCCAGTGCCGGTCGAGGTTCTTCGTCGTGCTCACCCCGGACGCCGCGAGCGCGTCGAACAGGTGCGAGGTCGCCGTCGTCGCCAGGGTGGTCAGCGCCACCTGGGCCTGCGCGGTCGCGAGTTCGGCGCGGTCGTTGCGGCGCTCGTCTTCGGCTGTGTCGAGCCCGGCTCCCTCGTACGCGCCCTGCAGGGCCGCGGCGGCCCGGTCGACGATCGCCGTGGCGGCGAACCCGGCCGCCGACACCTCGCCGACGACCTGCAGGATCTGCGGGTCTGCCGCGAACGTGTCGGCGTTGCCGTGGGAGAAGACGCGGGTGCGGTTGCGGACCTCGCGCGCGATCTCCCGCTCGGCTGCGAGGACGGACCCGGCGAGGACGCTCAACAGCACGCCCTGGTAGAACGCCGTCTGGTACTTGAACCGCTCGTCGAAGGGGATCACCGCGTCGGCCTGCACGACGGCGTCGTCGAAGGTGCTGGTGCCGGACCCGGTGGTGCGCTGCCCGAACCCGTCCCAGTCGTCGGTGTGGGTGACCCCGGGCTGGTGCGCGTCGACGATCGCGATGACCCGCTCGCCGGTGTCCGTGCGTTCGGCGTAGGTGTCGATCCAGTCGGCGAAGATGCTGCCGGTCGAGTAGTACTTCTGCCCGGTGATCCGGAACGTCCCGTCCGGCTGCGGGGTCACCTTCGTGATCACATCGCCCATCTGCACCGATCCGACCTCGGTCCACAAGTTGCCGGCGATCTCACCGCGGCCGAAGCGGTCCAACCACCCCTCACGTTCCCCGGACCGGGCGACCAAGCGGTCCTCCACCAGTGCGAAGTGGCCGCGGAGCGCCTGGGGGATGTTGCTGTCAGCGGCGGCGAGTTCGGTCAGCAGGCGGAACAGCTGGGGCAGGGTCGCCCCGGCTCCGCCGTGGGCGACGGGGACGCGGACGGCGCCGAATCCGGCGGCGGCGAGTTCGCCGATCTCCTCGAACGGGAGGCGGTGGTCGCGTTCGCGCTCAGAGGCGCCGGCAGCGATGCGGTCGAAGATCGGACGGAAACGGGCGAGGAGCTCGTCGTCGGCGCCCTCGTCGATCGTGCTGTCGGCGGTCTGGTTGCTGATGGTCACGAGGACTCCTTCGTGGTCTGGGCTGCTACCTGTCGCGTGGTGTCGCGTGGTGTGGCGTCGTCTGGTGTCGATTCGTCCGATGTGGGCGGACAACCCGACCAGATGTGCGCCATCGCGAGACTGTGGCATCGCCGAACGCCCGCGAGAAGGGTTGTGTCGATGTGTGTCGGAGGGTGACTTCCCATGACACGTGACCACGCTGCGATGAGGTGGGGGTTCGCAGCAGCCCTTTCGCGGTGCTGCGCGTGTGCGGTGGCCGCGGAGCCCGTCGGACGAAGACAGGCATGCTCCTCCGAGAAACCCGCGTCGGCCACGCTCACAGGAGCGCGAATCATCGAGGGAGCGCGCACCCGCCAGAGGACTGGCCACTGCCTGGCTTGGTGTGGGCGAAAGCCGTGGTCTCGGCGTCGTTCGCTCCGGTGACGTTCAGGCCGGCGGGGTCGTCCCTGCGCCTTCGGTGTCGTCCGCGCCCGCAAGACCTGTCCCAGCCTGGTCGAGGTTCTCGTGTGGGTCGCCCATGTCCCCGGTTGCAGCACCGGTGCGGGACAGCCCGAAGTGTTTGCGGACGGCGTTCGCCTCGGCGGGGGACAGGGTACGTCCGGCTCCGAGGGACGGCGCGTCCTTGATCGCGTCCTTCGTGTACCCGACGTGCACGTCCGTACCGTCGAACGTGGCGTCGTCGGCGGGGACGAGCGCCTGGAGTCGCCCGAGCAGGCCGGTTGCGACACAGACGTAGGCCGCACTGCCGTCCTCGTCGGAGGGGAACACCTGCACGACCTTGCCGACTGATACGCCGTTGCGATCCCGGACAGTCGCACTCTCGACCTGGTGGATGACGCCCTTGGTGATCATGAACGTAGTCAACGCCCTCGAGTTAGACGCTTCGCAGACGCCGTCCTCCAGGCCGGGGTGAGGACTTGTCCTTCGGGGTCCGAGGCCGCGGTGGTCCGGTCAGTTCCCTTGGGCGTTCGGCCGGCTACTGGGAAAGCTCGGTGTTGCGGACCTCGGGGCTGCCCAGTTGCGACCCGTGTCGCTGGCGAAGTCGAGTTGCCCGCAAAACGCACGCCGCGATCAAGAGCGCCATGACGACCCATCCGGTGATGGCGAGCGGCCCGACAAGGCGTTCGTCGAAAGGCGGGAAGAGGATGGACTGGTACGAGGCGAAGCTGTTGAGTGCCGCATGGGCGAGCACGCAGGGCAGAAGCGATCCACTCGCAAGCCGGAGCCAGCCGATCAGCACGCCCGCGCCGACACAGCCGATCATCATCATGATGACCCCGAGGGGATTGCGTTCCTCGTAGTTCAGGCCGAGCAGGATCGCGGGAGCGTGCCAGAGACCCCAGATCGCGCCGCTGACGCTCAGCGCCCATCCGGTGCCGAGTGGCAGCAGTTTCGGGAGGAGCCAGCCGCGCCAACCGACTTCTTCGCCGGTCGCAGCGATCGCGGTGATGGCAATCCCGATCGGGAGGTTCAGCAGCTGCAGCAGCGCCAGGAGTGCCATCGGCATCGGCGGTTGCTCGCCCGTGACTCGAACGATGAGTTCTTTCGCGACGGAGTGTTCGGGGTCGAGCTGCACCCACCCGAACAGCATCCCGAGGCCCCAGCTGCCGGAGATCAGCAGAGCAGCTCCGGCGATGCCTGCGAGAGCGAAGCGCCAGCCTTGACGCGTGAAGAACCCCGTCAGCCCGAGTGCAACCAGGATCGCCTTCCCGCGGCGGCCTTCGAGCGTGATCGCGACCAGCAACGCAGCCAAGCCCGGTGTGAACATCATGGCCACGGTTGCGATGTACGCACCGGGGTTCCCGGCTGGGTCTGAGAGGTCCGCGTTCACCTGGATCGCTGGCCAGAGCAGCGCCCACGCCGCACCGTACGCCAGCAGGACGAACATGCCGACCGCACTCCAGCGGACACCCCGCGGGCTTCCCAACATGTTCTCCCCCCCGTTCGCTTGAGTGGGCCGCGCATCACGGCAATCGGCTCCCTTGCCTAGGCGGAGGAACCTGAGTGCCTGCGGATCAACCTACTGAAACAATCACCTGGAAGGCAACATATCAAGCTTCGGACGCCCCTGAGGGTGGTGCGAGACGCGGTGTCGTTATCCGTCCCCTGGCGTCAACGGCGGGGTCGAGGGCCGCGCACGCGGAGGGCGCAACGTGACCGAGGGCTCTCTTTCACTCGGAAGAGAGTCGCCGGGGTGTACCGCGATGACCATGGGTCGACGGGAGCGCCGTGTCGACGATTTCAGCTCGCACGATGTCTTCTTCCGCAGATGGCGCGGGTGCACCTGGTGTTGCAACGATGCCCTCGAGGTCCCACTGTTGTGTGAAATACACGCTTCGGCGCTGCTTCGGGTAGAGTCAGCATTCGGACCGGGGTGGGCCTGAGGGGGACGTCATGGGGAAGATCGAGTTCGACGCGGCGGCGGCAGACGCCGTCGTCAGAGCGGCCACGTCGGCGAAGGACGAGCTCCGGGCTCAGTCTGGGGCTCGTCGGTCCGCCGTCGAGGAAGCAGCGGCTGACTTTTCCGGAGCCTACGCGGACCGGTTCACCGAGTCCGCCTCGACGGAGTCGACCGACCGGGGCAAGTTGGCGTCCGTCCTGGATGACCTCGTCGGTCAGGTGCGCGACGCCAAGTCCTCTGCGCAGGCTGAGGAGGAACGGCTGAACGCACTCGACGCTTGGAACGAAGCCGAACACGAACGCCAGCATGCCGCGGCGACGTCCCTGCTCACGACGACCACCCTGCCCCCAATCGCAATCCGTGCACCAAAACCGTCGGAGGTCGCGATCCGACCACCGTCGATCCATGCGGCGTTCACGCCCCGGGATCGCAGGCGGTCCGGAGAGGGCACAGGACACGGTCGAAGCTCGGCAGACCCGGCAAGGCTGCGCGACTTCAGCACCGTCAGCCGGGCGAACGACGAGACTGCGGAGGCGAAGGCCACAATGCTCGCCAGCGCATGGACGGCGTTCACCGCTTCGTGTTCCTGGGTGCTGATCGAGGGGTGCACCTTCGTGACTGGGTTCGATCGCTTCCTCGAGGAGAACCGAGCCGATGCCGCATGGATCGACCGCATCGCGGACGCGTTCGAGCAAGCCGGGAGCGGCGGATCGCTGGCGAACGCCAGGATCGACACGGCGACCGACGACGAGCTCGTCCGCGATGTTCAGCGGCTCTTCGCCGACGACTTGACCCCGACCCAGGTCGCGGCGATGTGGGCGGATCTCGGTCTGACGAGGGCGGACGCTGCGGACCTCGCACTCCTCCCGACCTCGGTGCTGACCGCTCTGGGGAATCTCGAAGGGGCGCCGTACTGGGCGCGCGGAGCTGCGAACGTCGCTGTACTCGACCGCCGGATCGCGTCCGCTGAGCAGTTCCTCGACGACCTCGGTCGTCCGGACCGCGTCTACAGCGCCGAAGGGCGCAAGAACGCGGAGGACCTCTCCGCACTCGAATCGATCAAGGCTTCTCTCAGCGCCGGCGGTCCGAGTGCACCGCGCACGCTCACCGTGCTCAGCGCTGACCACCCGCCCCTGGCTGCGGTGTCCATCGGTGATCTCGACGAAGCGACCAACGTCACGTGGGCGGTGCCCGGGATGGGGTCGAGCACGGGCAGCATGGTCGACTGGACGGATGCCGCGCAGAACGTCTACAGCGAGCAGGCGAAGACGGTCCCCTCTGGGCGCGGCACGACCAACGCTGTCGTGGCGTGGATGGGGTACGAAGCACCGCCCGTCCCGCCGGCGAGCACCGCCGTGTTCGGCAGCGATTACGCGAAGGCCGGCGGCGAGAAGCTGGCCGCGTCGATCAAGGGCCTCGATGCGACGAGAGCCGGTACGATGCCGACGGTCAACGTCCTCGGACACTCGTACGGCACCACGACCGCGTCCTACGCGCTCACGTCCGAGGGCGTGCACGTGGATTCGTTCACCACCATCGCGTCGGCCGGGATTCCGGACAGCATTCACGGAGCGGACGAGATCCACGCCGATGCGGTGTACGCCGGACAAGCGGAAGTGGCGAAGCCGATCATCGAACACTGGGGCGGCGACGAATGGGCCGCAGTCGGCCGGGACTTCAGTTCGGACCATCATCAGGACCCGACCGCACCTGGATTCGGTGCGACGAGCTTCGGCGCCGACGGAGCGCCAGGCCTCAAGCCCGTTCGCGATCATGGCGTGCACACCTCGTACGGCGGCGGTTACCTCGACGAGGACACACAGTCGCTGCAGAACGTCGCGTACGCCACGACCGGCCAGCCCGAACGATTGACGAACTGATCATGCCGATTTCGCAGAAGCGAAGTGGTCTGGAAGGAACTCCCAGATGAAGAAACCCTGGCGGAAAGCCGCCTCCGTTCTCCGGTCGACGGGAGCAGTCCTGCTCGCGGTCGCCGTTCTCACTGGTTGCAGCGAAGGGTCTGGCATGAACACGAAAGAAGCGAAGCAGTCGATCGTCACGTTCGTCGAGGGTTCGACGGACGTTGTCGGTGACGGTTGGGAACCCAACGACGGTCCACGGCTGGGGAAGTGTGGACTCGGCCTCGGGACGGGCGGCATCCAGTACGTCTACGCCATGGTCCGCTCCGCGAGCGCTGACCCGAAGGCCGACGTCGAGGCGGTGGAACAGCACTGGAAGGAGCTCGGGGTCACGACCGAGCGCTACCAGACCGGCGGCGACGACCCCATCCTCGGCGTCCGCGGCAGGGGCGGCCCGGTGAGCTCGTCCGACTTCCGCGCGGATCCCCGCGGCTACACGATCGACGGCAGCTCGCAGTGCGTCGCGGGGGACTTCGAGAAGATGAGCCTCGACAGTCAGGAGTGACGACCGCGACCTGACCACCGGAACCGAGCCGCGCCTCCAGCCCGGCCCGCGACCAGGGCGCCTGCCGGACGCGACACCAAGGACGGCCCGCCCCGTTGTCGAGGCGAGCCGTCCTGTGCAGCCGAGCCGCTAGCGCGATACCGGCACGGCGACGCTGGCGAGCTCGGCCCGCACGATGTCCGCACCAGCCGACAGCGCACCGAGCTTGTCCAGCGCCGCACCCCGCGCCAGGGGAGCCATCCCGCAGTTGGAGCTGGGAATGAGCTTGTCGGCATCGACGAACTCGAGCGCCCGACGGAGCACCTCCGCGACCTCCTCCGGGGTCTCCACGGTCTCGGTCGCGACGTCGATCGCCCCGAGCATGACCTTCTTGCCGCGGATCAGCTCGACGAGCTCGAGGGGAACGTGGGAGTGGATGCACTCGAGCGAGACGATGTCGATCGAGGACTGCTGCAGCAGGGGGAAGGACTGCTCGTACTGCCGCCACTCCGCGCCGAGCGTCTCCTTCCACTTGTTGTTCGCCTCGATGCCGTAGCCGTAACAGATGTGCACGGCGGTCTCAGCGTGCAGGCCCTCGGCCGCGCGTTCGAGCGCGGCCACGCCCCAGTCCTGCACCTCGTCGTGGAAGACCGTGAAGGCGGGCTCGTCGAACTGGATGATGTCGACGCCGGCGTCCTGCAGTTCGCGTGCCTCTTGGTTGAGGATGGTGGCGAACTCCCACGCCAGCTTCTCGCGGCTCTTGTAGTGCTGATCCGAGAGGGTGTCGATCATGGTCATCGGGCCGGGGAGCGCCCACTTGATGGGGCGATCGGTCTGAGCCCTCAGGAACGCAGCGTCCTCGACGAAGACCGGCTTCCGACGGCTCACGGCACCGACGACGGTCGGGACGGCCGCGTCGTACCGGTCGCGGATGCGGACGGTCTCCTTGCGGTCGAGGTCGACCCCGTCCAGGTGCTCGATGAACGTCGTGACGAAGTGCTGGCGGGTCTGCTCGCCGTCGCTGACGATGTCGATGCCGCGGCGCTCCTGCTCGTGCACGGCGGAGCGCAGGGCGTCCTGCTTGCCCTCGGTCAGGGCGGCACCCTCGAGCAGCCAGGGGGACCAGAGTCGCTCGGGCTCGGCGAGCCAGGACGGCTTCGGCAGGCTGCCGACGATCGAGGTGGGGAGGAGAGAACGCATGGGTGTGACGGTCCAGTCAGTCGAAGGGCAGAGGAAGTCAGCGCGCGAGGGCGGGGTCAGCCCACCGGGCGAGGAGTGCGTGGTGCGGCCGCACCAGGTGCTCCTCGGTCCACCGGCCCTGCGTGATCCCGAGGCGGCTTCGCTCCTCGCGGTCGTAGGTCACCGGGGTGGGCGTGAAGTCGGTGTGGTCGAGGGTGGGGCGGTAGGTGCTGCCGGCCGGGGTGTTCGCGGCGTAGACCTCCGGGCGGTAGATCTTCTGGAAGGTCTCCATGGTGGCGATCGTGCCGATGAGCTGGAGGTCCGTGTAGTCGCCGGTCAGGTCGCCGCGCGTGTAGAACGCGAGCGGGGCAGCCGCTCCGGCGGGCTGGAAGTACCGGACCCGCATGCCCATCCGGCCGAAGTAGTCGTCGGTGAGCGAGGAGTGCTCGTGCTCGTACTCGGCGCCGAGGACCGGGTGGACGTACCCGGTGCGGCGGTAGGTCTGGCTCGTCGAGACGCTGATGCAGACGACGGGCTCGGCACTGAAACTCGAGTGGAACGCGGATGACTCCAGGAAGCGCTGGAAGAGCGCCCCGTGCAGCTGTCCGAAGTCGGATGGGACGCCGGACGACGCCGAGGGCAGCAGGACGGAGAAGTCGTAGTCGCGCAGGTACGACGAGAAGTTGTTGCCGAGGATCCCCTGGTGGCGCTCGCCGGTGTGCTCGTCGAGGATCGTGACGTCGAGCATCTCGAGCAACGGGAACTCGGCGTCCGAACCACCGTCGGAGAACTCCAGCGCGACCGAGACGATGTCGAGCTGCAGACGGTAGCGGTCGTGTGCCGCGGCCAGCTCGTTCGCGCGCCCGTCGATCATCGCCAGCGCAGCACAGAGGTTCTGCTGACGGTGCTCGCCGCGCGCCAGGTTGGCGAAGTTCGTGGTCAGCCGGGAGCTGTCGGCGGGGGAGTAGTCCTCGTCGAACCGGGTCCGGGTGATGCTGAAGGTGAGGTCGTTCGCCATGGTCGGCAATCTGTTCGTCGAGCGGCCCGTGGGCACGATGGGCGGGATGCATCGATCATGGCGGGAATGGTGAGCCATCAGGTAATACCGAGACGCTATGCACCGGTATAGCCTCGGCCTATGGCCCGGGTCTCGAACGACATCACCCTGCAGCAACTCCGGTACTTCATCGAGGTGGCGACGGAGGGCTCGATCAGCGCAGCGGCCGATCTGCTCTACGTGTCCCAGCCGACGATGTCCGCGGCGATGAAGGACCTGGAGACGCGGATCGGGCGCCCGCTGTTCACCCGCTCGGCCCGAGGCGTCGTGCCCACCGTCGACGGCGTCGAGTTCCTCGGGTACGCCCGGCAGGTCGTCGAGCAGGTCTCCCTCCTCGAGCAGCGGTACGTCGGCGGCCAGCGGTCGCGTCGGCTGCTCGGGGTGTCCGCGCAGCACTACTCGTTCGCGGTGGAGGCCTTCGTCCGGATGGTCGAAGCGGCAGCTGCGGACGAGTACGAGTTCTCGCTGCGCGAGACGCGCACCTGGGACATCATCGAGGACGTCCGCACCCTGCGCAGCGAGGTGGGCATCCTCTACCGCAACGACTTCAACAAGCAGGTGCTCGGCAAGCTGCTGCGGGACGCCGGCGTCGTGTTCACACCGCTGTTCGTCGCACAGCCGCACATCTTCGTGGCGAAGCGGAACCCGCTCGCGTCACGGGAGCGTGCGACCCTCGAGGACCTCGCGGACCTGCCTCGGCTCACGTTCGACCAGGGTGCGAACAACTCCTTCTACCTGGCCGAGGAGATCCTGTCGACGATGTCGAGCAAGCGGGAGATCCGGGTGTCGGACCGGGCGACGATCTTCAACCTCATGATCGGCCTGGGTGGGTACACGATCTCGACCGGGCTGATCAGCGACGACCTCGACCCCGAGATCGTCGCCATCCCCCTCGACGTCGACGAGCGCATCGAGATCGGCTGGATCGCGCACGCTTCGGTTCCCCTCACCGTGCAGGCGCAGACGTACCTGGACGAGTTGCGCGCGGTGGTCAGCAGTTACGGCGTCGAACCGCTCGGGTAGGAAGGCTGCGATGACACCGCGGAATCACTCTTGACTACGTAGACAATCCCGTGGTTGTCTTGCTCCCACACCCGGCCCCGGCCGGTCCCACGGAGCAGCGAAGGAGCTGACGATGAGCGGCAACGCATCGGTTCATCGCCTCCGTCCGGCCTCCATGACCGACGTCGCGAGCCTGGCCGGCGTCTCCCAGAAGACCGTCTCCCGCGTGGTGAACGACGAACCGCACGTCACCGAGGCGGTCCGCGCCCGGGTCCTCGAAGCGATCGACGAACTGGGTTTCCGCCCGAACGCCGCTGCCCGCTCCCTCAAGTCGCAGCGCTCCCGCCGGATCGGTCTCATCACCATCGGCACGAACCTGTACGGCCCGACCGCCATGCTCACCGGCGTCGAGCAGGCGTGCCGCACGAACGGGTACAGCCTGGCCATCGTCCGGACCGTCGCTGCGACCGCATCCGAGCTCCAGCCGGCGGTCGACTCGCTCGTCGGCCAGGACGTCGAGGCGATCGTCTTCTCCGAACCGGTCGAGAACCAGATGGACCAGCTCCGCCTGCCCCAGGGCGTGACGGTGCTGACGCTCGGGCCGCCGGACGTCGCCGACCGAGAGAACACCCTGGCGGTCGGCCTGGACGAGAGCGGCGCTGCGTTCGCGGCCACCGATCACCTGCTGGCCCTCGGGCACGAGACCGTGTGGCACATCGCGGGTCCGGCGGACTGGACCTCGAGTTCGCGCCGGCTGGCGGGGTGGCGGGCGGCGCTGCAGGACGCCGGCGTCGCCGAGCACGCACCGGCCGAGGGGGACTGGTCGCCGCAGAGCGGCTACGAGGCCATGCGCTCGTTGCTCGGCCGCCCGGACCTGACGGCGGTCTTCGTCGCGAACGACCAGATGGCGATCGGCGCGATGTCCGCCATCCAGCAGCACGGGTTGTCCGTGCCGGGTGACGTCAGCATCGTCGGCTTCGACGACATGCCGATCTCGGCGTACCTGCCGACGCCGCTCACGACCATCCGTCAGGACTTCGACGAGGCCACCCGCCTCGCGATGCACCGCCTCTTCCGCACCCTCGACGGCCACCCGCCCGCCGAGCGCCACCGGATGCTGCCCGGCCAGCTGATCACGCGCGCCACCAGCGCGCCGCCGTCCGCTGAGCGGCGTCACCTCCGCCCCGCCGACTGAACCCCCGAACGGGAGGCGCGGTGTGCGTCCGTCCCGTGAGTGAGCGCTCACGCGCGCTCGCCGCCACTTCCGCACGCACCTCGACGACGACGTCAGGAGACCTCCGTGACCCCAGTACCCAGGCGACTTTCCCCACCTGCGCCACCCGTGCCTCCAGGCCGTGGGCCGAGCCGACGCGACCTGCTCCGGTGGGGCGCCGCCGCTGGCGGCAGCATCGCCCTCGGCGCGCTGCTCGCCGGCTGCTCCCCGCAGTCGACGGCCGCCGTCCGTTCCGGACGCGCCGACCTGTCCTTCTGGACCCACGACCCCGGCTACGAGAAGTTCTTCACCGAGGCGTTGCCGGTCGCCGACCGGAAGTCGGACTTCGACTTCGCGCTCGACATCACCACGATCGCAGCGGCGGACATCCCGACCAAGCTCATCGCGCAGGCCGTCGCCGGCACGGGGACGCCGGACGTCGCCGGGCTCGAGATCGGGGCGTTCTGCCGGATGCTCCGCGGGGACATCGCTGCCGAGCTGCTGAGCGACCTGTCGCCGTCGGTGGCGTCGCGCAAGGACGACCTGATCGCTGCACGACTCACGCCGTTCTCGAAGGACGGGCACCTCTACGCGCTCGACTCGGACACCCCGTTGTGCGTCTACTACCACCGCGCGGACCAGTTCGAGGCCCTCGGCATCCCCGACGACCTGACGACGTGGGAGGAGTACATGGACGTCGGCGCGAAGCTCAACAAGAGCAAGGGTGTCTCGCTGCACGCCGTGGCGGTCACCGATCCGGGCGGCACGCTGCAGAGCTACCAGATCCTGCTGCTCCAGCGGGGCGGCGACCTGTACGACGAGGACGGCGGCATCGCCATCCAGACGCCGGAGGCCGAACGCACCCTGCAGTTCCTGGTCGACGGTGTGCAGTCCGGGGCCATCGCCACGGTCGCCGACATGTACGGACCGAGCCTGCAGTCCGGGCTGAAGGGCGGCACGATCCTGGCCGTCGACATGCCCTCCTGGTACGCCAGCTACGGCATCAAGCCGAACGTGCCCGAGCAGAAGGGCAAGTGGAAGGTGCGGAACCTGCCCCGGTTCGCGGGTGGTGGCAGCACGACGAGCGTCGGCGGCGGCACCGGGTTCTCGGTGCTCCGCGACAAGCCGCTCACGAAGGCCGGGATCGACCTGGTGCTCGCCGCGTACCTCGACCCGGACCAGCAGGTGAAGCGCTACCAGGACCTCGGTTACCTGCCGACGCTCCGCTCGGTCTACGACGACCCGCGGCTCGCGGCGCTGAGCGACCCGTACTTCGGCGGACAGCAGCTGTTCGGCGTCTACAAGTCGGTCGTCGACGACGTGCCCTCGCAGCACCAGAGCGCCGATGCCTCGATCCTGCAGACCGTCCTGAGCGGCTACCTCATCAAGGCCTACAAGGGCCAGATCTCCCCGAAGCAGGCGCTCGACGCCGCTGCGGCCGACTTCCGCGGCCAGACCCGCGCCTGAGGAGGACGACGTTGTCCACATCAACCGCCACCGGCATCCCGGTGTCCGCCACCACGACCACCACCGATCCACCCGATCGCCGTCGCCGCCGCCTGAACACGAACGGTGGCAGCGCGCCGTACCTCTTCATCGCGCCGTTCTACGTGCTGTACGGCCTGTTCATGATCGTGCCGGTGCTCGCCGCCGTGTACCTGTCACTCACCGAGTGGGTCGGCCTCGGCACACCGAACTGGATCGGCCTGTCCAACTACGCGAACCTGTTCCGGGACACCAGCTTCGGCACAGCCCTGGTCAACTCGTTGATCTACACACTCATCGCCGTGTTCGTCATCGTGCCGTGCTCGCTCCTGGTCGCGCAGGCACTCAACGCCAAGGGACTCCGCGCCCGAGACCTGTTCCGGGTGACGTTCTTCATCCCGATGGTGCTGTCGCCGATCGTCATCGCGCTCATCTACAGCCTGGTGTTCGACACCAACTACGGCCTGCTCAACGCCACGCTCAAGGCGCTGTTCGGCCTGCCGAACACCGACTGGCTCGGCGACCCGACGCTCGCGAAGGTCGCCATCGGCTTCGTGCTCCTGTGGCGCACGGTCGGGTACCTGACGATCTTCTTCCTGGCAGCACTGCAGAACGTTTCGCCCGAGCAGTACGAGGCCGCGTCGCTCGACGGGGCAGGAACCTTCCGGAAGTTCACCAACGTGACGCTCCCGGCGATCCGACCGGTCACGGCGTTCGTCGTGGTGACGAGCTTCATCAGTGCCGCGCAGCTGTTCGACGAGCCCTACCTGCTCACCAAGGGCGGTCCGGGCGAAGCCACGCTCTCCGTCGCCATGTTCATCTACCGCGCCGCCTTCGAACGGCAGCAGTTCGGGTACGCGGCAGCCGCCGGTGTCGTGCTGTTCGTCGTCGTGTTCGGCGTCAGCCAGATCCTCAACCGCGCACTCGCCATCGGGAGGGACGCATGACCGCCACCACCGACCGCCCGGACACCCGGGCCGTCACGACCGCCGGAAGCCGGGCGCCCCGGTCCGGCCCGCCCCGCACCAGGGGCTGGATCGCTCGCCGCGGCCTGCTCTACGCCACACTCGTGGCGCTGCTGCTGGTGTTCGTGTTCCCGCTGCTCTGGGCGCTGTCCGGCTCGTTCAAGCAGCGTGGCGACATCTTCGCGACACCGCCCACGCTCATCCCGAGCCCGGCGACGGGGGAGAACTACACGAACCTGCTCGCCACCCAGCCGTTCTGGGCCTGGTTCGGCATCAGTGTCGGCACCGCCCTGATCGCGACCGTCGTGTCCGTGTTCGTCTGCGCGATGGCCGGGTACGGGTTCGCGAAGTTCCGGTTCCGGGGCAAGCGGATCCTGTTCGCGGTGATGTTCTCGTCGCTCTCGGTGCCGTTCGCGGTGATCCTCGTACCGCTCTTCATCCTGGTGGTGAAGTCCGGGCTGACGAACCCGTGGTTCTCGCTCGTCGTCCCGTGGGTGGCGCCGGCGTTCGGCATCTTCATGATGCAGCAGTTCATCGTGCAGGCGATCCCCGACGAACTCATCGAGGCGGCCCGCATCGACGGCAACTCCGAGTTCGGAACGTTCCGCCGGGTCGTGCTCCCGCTGCTCCGGCCGTCGCTCGGCGCCCTGGCGGTGTGGAGCTTCCTGCAGAGCTACAACTCGTTCCAGTGGCCGTTGGTCCTGCTGTCCGACTCGAGCCAGTACACGCTGCCCCTCGGCCTCAACGCGATCTTCGCGTCGGAGAACCGGTCGTACGACCTGGTGCTCGCCGGCGCCGTGCTGGCGAGCGTGCCGACGATCCTCGTGTTCCTGCTCCTCCGCAAGCAGCTGCTCGACGGGCTGACCGCGGGGGCGGTCAAGGGATGACCGACACCCGCACCCACCACCGATCCTTCTCGAACGGAGCACCCAGCACCATGCAGCACGACCGCGTCCTTTTCGGCGCCGCCTACTACCACGAGTACCAGCCGACCCCTCGACTCGACGAGGACATGCGCCTGATGCAGGAGGCCGGCTTCTCGGTCATCCGCGTCGGTGAGTCCGTCTGGAGCACCTGGGAGCCGGAGAACGGCCGCTTCGACCTGGAGTGGCTCGCACCGGTGCTCGACGCCGCCCACGAACACGGAATCCGGGTGATCCTCGGCACACCCACGTACGCCGTGCCGATGTGGCTCGCCCGCATCGTGCCGGAGATCAACGTCCGCCGCCGTACCGGCGGCGAGGCGATGGGCTGGGGTGCCCGGCAGGAGATCGACTACGCCCACCCGGCGTTCCTGTTCCACGCCGAGCGGGTCATCCGGAAGATCGTCGCCCGCTACGCCGAGCACCCCGCCGTGATCGGCTACCAGGTCGACAACGAGCCGGGCAACGAGCTCATCGCGAACCCCGAGGTGTTCCAGCGCTTCGTCGACCACCTGCGTCACACCTACGGCAGCGTCGAGCGGTTGAACGAGGAGTGGGGCCTGACCTACTGGTCCCACCGGCTGTCCACCTGGGCAGACCTGTGGACGCCGGACGGCAACGCGCAGCCGCAGTACGACCTGGCTTGGCGCCGGTTCCAGGCCTCGATCACGACGGACTTCATCGCCTGGCAGGCATCGGTCGTGCGGGAGTACTCGCGTCCGGACCAGTTCGTGACCACGTGCATCGCCTACGAGCGGCCGACCGTCGAGGACGAGGTGCTCACCCGGACGCTCGACGTCACCGCTGGCAACCCGTACTACCGGATGCAGGACGCCCTCGAGCTGCCGAGCGCCGAGGAGCCCGCACAGTTCTGGACCTCGTCCGGTGCCTGGTCGATCTTCGCCTCGGGCGACCGCATGTACGGGTCGAAGCAGGCACCGTTCCTGGTCACCGAGACCAACGCGCAGGCCATCGGGTTCTCGTGGATGAACGAACCGGCCTACGAAGGGCAGTGGCGACAGGCCGCCTGGGCCCTCGTGTCCCGAGGCGCGTCGATGATCGAGTACTGGCACTGGCACACGCTGCACTACGGCGTCGAGACGTACTGGGGTGGCGTCCTGCCGCACTCGCAGCAGCCCGGTCGCACCTACGAGGAGATCGCCCGGATCGGAGCGGAGTTCGCGCACGCCGGGGACCGGGTCGCCGGCCTCCGCCCGCACGCCGACGTCGCCCTGCTGTTCTCGAACGAGTCGAAGTGGGCGCTGAACGAGCACCCGGCGCTCGGCGACGGCATGGAGCCCGACCGGCGCTCGTGGCAGACGATCTACGACGCCTACGCCCGAGGCGTCTTCGATGCCGGACTGCAGGCGAACACGGTGCATCCGTCGCAGGTCTCCGACCGTGATCCGGCGTCCTTCGCCGCGGAGCGTCCGGTGCTCGTCGCTGCCGCGTTCACCATCGCGACCGACGCCCAGCTGCAGTGGCTCGCCGCCTACGCCGAGGCAGGCGGACACCTGGTCGTCGGCATCCGCACCGGGTACGAGGACGAAGAAGCCCGTGCGCGGCTCGAACGGAAGCCCGCGTTCCTCGACGTGCCCGCCGGCGTGCACTACGACGAGTTCAGCAACCTCGGCCGACGCATCCCGGTGTCCGCCGGGGCCGCTGCCGCTGAGCACGGGTTCACCGTGCCGGCCGGGGCGACGGCCACCCGGTGGGCGGACGGCCTGCTCGTCGACGACGCCGACGTGCTCGTCGGGTACGACCACCCGCACCACGGTCGGTTCGCAGCGGTGACCACACGGTCGCACGGAGCCGGTCGGGTCACCTACGTCGGGACCGTCCCGGATCCGGCGCTCGCCGCAGCGATCACGGAGTGGGCGGTCGCGCAGGGCAGCGGGTCGCCGAGCTGGCAGCCGCAGGCCGACACGCAGTCGGTCGCGAGCTCGGTCAACGGTCGCGGAGAAACGGTGCACGTCATCCACAACTGGTCGTGGGAACCGAGCACGTACGTGGTGCCGGTCGCCGCGGAGGACCTGTTCGAGGGCACGGCACTCGACGCGGACGCCGTGCTCGAGCTCGGGCCGTGGGACGTCCGGGTCGTCGTCGTCGCGTAGCGAGACCGGAGCAGGCGGGCCGTCGGGTCGGACGGTCCGCCTGCTCCTTCTGTGCAACGGTGGCACCCGGACAGCGGTCAGGCCGCGGCCCGGAACGCCTCCGTCGCCGCTCGGGCCTCCGCCGACGAGGCGAGCGAGACGGAGTGGCTGCCGATGCCCGTCGCCAGGGACAGTGCGACGGCGGCGGCACCGACCTCGGATGCCGAGACCCACTCCGGCTTGCCGCCGACGAACCGAGTCCGCACCGGCCCGAGCACGAGCGCGTGGACACGGTTGTCCGGCGACTCCGCCGAGAGGACCCGCTGCATCATGAGCACTGCGGCCTGCTCCATGCTCACGAGCCCGCTGCCCGGCACCGGGAACTCGGCCGACTGCCCGACGATCACCGTGTAGGCGCCGGCGCCACTGAGCCTCGGGACGATCGCCCGCGCCAGCGCCATGTGCGCCGTGGCGAGCCCGGTGAACGCTGCCGCCCAGTCGTCCTCACCGATGGTGGTCAGGGGCCCGCCCTGCCACCATCCGCCAACGGGGACGACCACGTCGTCGATGCCGCCGAGCCGCTCGGTCATCTCGGCACCGAGTGCTTCCGCCCCGGCGAAGGACGTGTAGTCGTGCGTCGGCAGGTGCAGCAGCTGGGACGTGCCGATCGTGCCGAGCGCGGCGCGGAGTTCCGACCCGCGCTCGTCGGAACGCGTGGGGACGACGACGTCGGCACCAGCGTCGAGCCAGGCGCGCACGACGCCTTCCCCGACACCGCCCGTGCCGCCCGGCACGAGGACTCGACGGCCTGAGAGGTCAGGGGTGATGGGATCTGCGGACATGTTCGACTCCTTGGTGGGACCAATGTTGGTTTAACCAACGATACGCATAAATGGTTGGTCGTGCCAACTGATAAGCTTTCGACATGTCCGACGAACCCACTCCGCCCAAGGCGCTCCGGACGCTCGTGAGCTGGCAGGTCGGGCGACTCGCGACGATCGGCGCACGCTTGACCGGCGCCCGGATGCCGCTCGAAGCGCGGTCCGACTTCGCGGTCCTGGCGTTGCTCGACGAGAACGGCGCACTGAGTCAGGCCGAGATCGGCCGGGTGCTGGGTCTGGACCGCAACAACGTCAACGGCATCGTCGTCCGGCTCGAGGGGGACGAGGCCGTGACTCGGGAGCCTGACCTGTCTGACCGCCGGCGGAACGTCGTCACGATCACGCCCGCCGGACGGCGCAGGCTCGCCGAGATCCAGGTGCTCGCGGATGCCGTACAGGACGAACTGCTCATTGCGTTGTCGACGAACGAGCGGAACGACCTCATCCACCTGCTCGACCGGGTCCTCGCCGGTCACGGAGGTCAGTCCGCCTGACCCACAGGCGACGCCGCAGGGCCGACCCAGGGGTGACGGCGGTGATCCGCGCTGCTATGTTTGCGCGCACAACAAATCCCAGACGACGATGTCGGAGGACGCGCGATGACGCACGCAACAGAGCACCGCTTCGGTGAGACGACCCTGACGGTCGTCGATGCCGAAGGCAATCCCATCCGCGATGCCGACATCACCGTCGAGCAGACCCGCCATGCCTTCGCCTTCGGCAACATCGCCTTCGACTTCATCGGACTCGCCAACGGCGAAGCGACCGGTGTGGCCAACGGCGAACCGACCGGCGAAGCCAACGCCGATGCGCAGGACGAAGCAGGCACCGAGCACCTCGCCGACCTCTACGCCGACGTCTTCAACACCGCGACGCTCCCGTTCTACTGGGGCCGCTTCGAGCCCGAGCGCGGAGCCCCGGACACCGCCAGACTCCTGACGACGGCGCAGTGGTTCCGCGACCGGGGCATCGCCCTCAAGGGCCACCCGCTCGTCTGGCACACCGTGCAGCCCGATTGGCTGCTGGGGCTCCCGCTGGACGAGGTCGAGCGGCTCCAACGGGAGCGCATCCGACGCGAGGTATCCGCCTTCGCCGGCACGATCGACACCTGGGACGCCATCAACGAGGTCGTCATCATGCCGGTGTTCGACAACGGCGACAACGCGATCACCCCGCTCGCCCGGGCCAAGGGCCGCATCCCGACGATCCGGATGGCCTTCGAGGAGGCCCGCGCCGCCAACCCGCACGCCACCCTGCTGCTCAACGACTTCGACCTGTCGAGTGCGTACGAGTGCCTGATCGAGGGCGTGCTCGAGGCCGGCGTGCAGATCGACGCCATCGGGCTGCAGACCCACATGCACCAGGGCTACTGGGGCGAGGACACGATGCTCGCGATGGTCGACCGGTTCGCCCGCTACGGCCTGCCGCTGCACCTGACCGAGACCTCGCTCGTCTCCGGTGACCTCATGCCCGCGCACATCGTCGACCTCAACGACCACCAGGTGGCCTCGTGGCCGTCGACGCCCGAGGGCGAGGCGCGCCAGGCCGACGACCTCGAACGGCACTACCGGAGCCTCGTGGGGCACCCCTCCGTCGAGGCGATCACCTACTGGGGGATCACCGACGCCGGCGCCTGGCTCGGCGCCCCGATCGGACTCGTCCGCGCCGACGGCGCCCCGAAGCCGTCGTACGACGCGCTCCGCCACCTGGTCAAGGAGGAGTGGTGGCTCGGCCCGACGGTGCTGCGCACCGACGACCGCGGTCAGGTGCAGATCCGCGGCTTCCGTGGCGACTACCGCGTCGACGTGCGTGGCGCGTCCACGGCGATCGCCGTCACCGACGTGCCCACGCAGGTGCAGATCGTCGCGTGACCACCTGACGGACTGGAGGCCCGGTGCGGCCCCGCCCCTCCCGTCCGTCACCTGGTCGCGCGTCGTGCGGCCTCCACGCCCCAGAGGGCTCCACCGACGAGGATCGCGGCGCACGCGACGAACGCGGGAACGTCGTCGGCGCGTCCGAGTGCGATGTAGACCAGGCTCACGACCACCGTCGCGCCGCCGGCGATGCTCGTCGGGACGACCGCTGCTCGGTGGCCGAGGATCCAGTTCTCGTCACTGCGCATCGTCGCCCGGGTGCGGATGCCCACGAGTCCGTTCCTGCCGATGAGGCCCCGCGCCGGCAGTGCGACGAGGACGATGGTCAGGACGGCGGCCGCCGTCTCGATCGCGATCACGTGGTCTCCTTCTGGGTCGGTCATCGCGCTCGTGCGCGCAGTGAGGCTGCGCGGAGCGTGTCAGACCGAACCTGCCGGTATCCGGTGAAATACGCAAGGGCAACAGGGCCCGCTACCGCCGCACGTACCGGTGCTCCGGCCGCCCCGCAGCCCCGTACCGCAACTGCATCGCCACCGTCCCGTCCGCCGTGAGCTGCGCCAGGTACCGCTGCGCCGTCGCCCGCGACACCCCGATCGTCGCAGCCACCTCGGCGGCGGATCGTTCCTCACCGGCGACGAGCTGCTCGAGCACCAGCGCCGCCGTGGCCGCCCGGGACGGCGACGCCCCAGCGCTGTCGCCGGCGTGCAGGATCCGGAACGCCCGCTCGACGGCCTCTTGATCGAGGGTCGACCGCTCGTCGAGCACGTTCCGCGACCGTGCGTACGCCTGCAGCCGCTCGGCCAGCACCCCGGCCGTGAACGGCTTGATCAGGTAGGCGAGTGCCCCGCTGCGCATCGCCCGCCGAACGGTGCCCGAGTCCGACGCAGCACTCAGCACGAAGGCGTCGGCGTCGGTGTCGATCGACCGCAGCAGGTCGAGCCCGCTGCCGTCGGGCAGGTACACGTCGACGAGCACCAGGTCCACGGTCCCGCTCGACAGCGCGGCGCGGGCGGCCGCGAGGGTCCCGACGGGTTCGAGCGCCCGGAACCCCGGTACCTCGTCGACCTGCCGCCGGTGCAGGTCGGCGACGTGGAAGTCGTCGTCGACCACCAGCACGGTGAAGACGGAACTCACGACACCACTCCTTCCAGTCGGGCGCAGAAGACCGCGCCGTGGTCGTCACCGCCGGGGGAGGCGAGCCACACGTCGCCACCGTGCCGTCGGGCGATCTCCCGCGACAACGGCAGCCCGATCCCGAGCCCGTGCACCTGCGAGACGTCCTCCGACGCAGGAGCAGCCGCCGGCCCGCGGACGAACAGCGAGTCCGCGGCGTCGACCGGCACCCCCGGCCCGGAGTCCATCACCGACAGGTGCAGGGTCGCGCCGTCGTCGAGCACCTCGACCTCCACCCACGGGGATCCGCCGTCGCGCGTTCGCTCGTCGCCGCCGAGCGCCGCCGAGACCGCGTTGTCGACCAGGTTGCCGAGCACGGTCGTCACGTCGCCCGGTTCGGTGATCGTCCCCTGAACGAGCGTCTCCGCCCCGATCCGCAGCAGCACCCCGCGCTCGGCGGCCTCGACGCCCTTCGCTCCGAGGAACGCCTGCAGGTACGGCTCGGTCAACCGGTCGGCGTGCTGCACCGGGTAGCGCAGCGGCCCGCGCTCCTGCACGTCCGCCAGGTAGGCGCGTGCCCGCGTCGTCTCGCCGATGTCGAGCAGCCCCGAGATCGCGTGCAGCCGGTTCGCGAACTCGTGGCGCTGTGCGCGGAGCGCCGTGCTCATCGCCCCGACGGCGTCGAGCCGTCGGGTCAGGGCCTCGACGTCGGTGCGGTCGCGCAGGACGGCGACCCGGCCCAGGTCGCGTCCGTCGCGGAACACCGTGCGGACGTCGACGAGCAGCACCCGGTGCCCGGCGACGATCGTGGCGCTCGCCGGAGCCGCGGTGGCCACGGCGAGCATCGACCCGAGCGGCGCGGGCAGGTCGAGGGAGGCCACCGGACGGCCGACCGGGTCGGTCAGCCCGAGCAGTCGCACGGCTTCGGGGTTGCAGACGGTGACGACCCCCGACGGGCCGATCGCGATGACGCCTTCACCGACGCCGCCCAGCACGGCCTGGTGGTTCTGCACGAGCGTCACGAGCTCCTCCGGCTGCAGCCCGAGCGTCAGCCGCACCAGTCGCCGCCGGATCAGCACCGAGGCGATCACCGCGAGCAGGACCGCCGCCAGCCCGGCACCGATCACCGGCATGCTGTCCTCGACCAGGGTGTCGTAGACGCGTGCCCGGTTGAACCCGACGCTCACCTCACCGACGACGGCGGACTGCCGGGAGGTCCGGCTCGTCTCCGCCCCGCCGGCTGCGGGCGCGGAGACGGGCACCTTCGCCCGCGCCGACTCACCGAGGGTGCCGCGCGCCCAGGACACGGTCTCGCGGCCGGCGAGTGCGGCGTCGGGGGAGGTGCTCACCATCTCGCCGATCCGGTCGGTGTCGGGGTGGGCCAGCCGGATGCCCCGGTCGTCGGTGACCACGACGAAGAGTGCCCCGGTCCGACGCTGGGCCGCGAGTGCCGCACGCTGGACGGGCCCGTCGGCGAGGACCGCGGGGTCGAGGTCGGTGCCGTCGACGCTGAGCCGGGCGACCGCTGCCCGGACGTCGGACTGCGCGGCGACGCTCTGTGCGATCGCGAGGGCGGTCCCCTCGGCAGCGCGCTCGAGCCGGGTGACCTCGATCCGGACGAACACGGCACTGGTCAGGGCGACGACGGCGACCACCACGGCGAGCTGCAGTACGAGCACCTCGGTGGCGAAGCGGAGCCTGGGGCGCCGTGAACGGTCGTCGGTCACGACCCCAGCGTACGGAGGGCGAGCCGACCTGCCTGCGCACAATGCGCAGAAAGCGGTCAACGCGCGATGGTGCGCCAATGTGCAGAAGCGCGCCGCGCCTCCAGGCCGGGTCGTAGCGTGCCCGGACTGCCAGACACGGACGAAGGAGTCCTGATGCTCGTCATCCTCGGGTACGCGATGGTCCTGACCTTCATGGTCCTGATCATGACCAAGCGCATGTCGCCCATGCTCGCGCTGATCATCGTGCCGACCGTGTTCGGACTGTTCGCCGGGGCAGGTCTGGGACTCGGCGACATGGTGACCGAGGCGATCGGCACGCTGGCACCGACGGCCGCGCTCCTGATGTTCGCGATCATGTACTTCGGGCTGATGATCGACGTCGGCCTGTTCGACCCGCTCGTCCGGTTCATCCTGCGGGTGACCGGCAACGACCCGGCGAAGATCGTGCTCGGCACTGCTCTGCTGGCCGGTGCGGTCTCGCTCGACGGGGACGGCTCGACGACGTTCATCGTGGTCACGGCGGCGATGCTGCCGATCTACCTGAAGCTCGGCATGAGCCCGGTCGTGATGACGTGCGTGGCCGGGCTGACGAACGGCACGCTCAACATCGTGCCGTGGGGCGGTCCCACCGCCCGTGCCGCGGCCGCGCTGAAGATCGACCCGACGGACATCTTCGTGCCCCTCGTGCCGTCGCTCGTGGTGGGGCTCCTGCTGTGCTTCACGTTCGCGTGGACGATGGGCCTGCGGGAGCGCAAGCGCCTCGGCATGATCGAGTTCACCGAGGCCTCACGGGGCGCGCGGGTGCCGGAGCGGGCGAACGCCCGAGCGGGGTCACGGGTGCTCGCGGCGGTCGGCGGGACCGGCGGCGGGATGTTCACGAGCCCCACGGTCGCGCTCGGACTGCGCGGTGGGAAGGCCGACGGCCGGCGTGCGGACGGCGAGGGCGTGGACGGCACCGGGGCGGGGGACGACAGCACGGGGACCGGCACCATGGCCGAGACGATGCTCGACCCGAACCGTCCGAGCCTGCGACCGAAGCGGATCTGGTTCAACCTGGCGCTGACCGTCGCGGTGATGGTGGCGCTCGTGCTCGGGCTCCTGCCGCTGCACTTCGTGTTCATGATCGGCACGGCGATCGCCCTGCTCGTGAACTTCCCGCAGCTCAAGCAGCAGACCGCGCAGATCGTGGCGCACGCCCCGAGCATCGTCGGTGTCGTGTCGATGGTGTTCGCCGCCGGGGTGCTGATCGGGGTGCTCGACGGCACCGGGATGGTCGCGGCGATGGCCGACTGGCTCGTCGCGGTGATCCCGGACTCGATGGGCCCGTACCTGGCGGGCATCACCGGTGTGCTGAGCATGCCGCTGACGTTCTTCATGAGCAACGACGCGTTCTACTTCGGGATCCTGCCGGTGCTGTCCGAGAGCGCCGCGGCGTACGGGATCACGCCAGCCGAGATGGCGCGGGCCTCGGTCGTCGGGCAGCCGGTGCACATGCAGAGCCCGCTGGTCCCCGCGATCCTGCTGCTGGTGTCGCTGGCCAACGTGAACCTCGGCGACCACCACCGGAAGGTGCTGTGGCGGGCGGCCGTGGTCGCGATGGCGATGCTCGTGGTGGCGATCGTCGTGCGGGTCATCCCGTTCGGCTGAACCGACCGCCGGTGCCGACTCGGCGCGCGCCCGACCGGGCCGGGGCCGACCGGCTCAGGCGGCGTCGAGCTCCCGCGTCAGCGCCGCGACGAAGTCGTCGATGTCCTGCTCCGAGGTGTCGTAGGCGCACATCCACCGCACCTCGTTGCGGCTGGCGTCCCAGTCGTAGAACCGGAAGTGCTTCCGCAGCCGGTCAGCCACCCCGGCGGGCAGGGTCGCGAAGACCCCGTTCGCCTGGGTCTGCTGGCTGAAGCCGACACCGCGGATGCTGCCGTCGGCGATGCCGGCCTCCAGCGCACCGCGCAGTCGGGCGGCCATGGCGTTGGCGTGCCCGGCGGAGCGCAGGTACAGGTCGTCGCTGAGCAGGGCGATCAGCTGGGCGGAGACGAACCGCATCTTCGACGAGAGCTGCATGTTCATCTTGCGCAGGTAGTGCAATCCCTCGGACGCCGAGGGGTTCAGCACGACGATCGCTTCGCCGTAGAGCATGCCGTTCTTCGTGCCGCCGAAGCTCAGCACGTCGACACCGGCGTCGGTGGTGAAGTCGCGCAGGGGCACCCCGAGGGACGCCGCGGCGTTCGAGATGCGGGCGCCGTCCATGTGCAGCTTCATGCCGAGCGAGTGGACGTGGTCGGCGATCGTCCGGACCTCGTCCACCGTGTAGGCGGTGCCGAGCTCCGTGGTCTGTGTGATCGACACGACGAGCGGCTGGGCGCGGTGCTCGTCGCCCCAGCCCCAGGCCTCGCGGTCGATGAGCTCGGGCGTCAGCTTGCCGTCGGGCGCCTCGACCGGCAGGAGCTTGATGCCGGCGACGCGTTCGGGCGCACCGGCTTCGTCGGTGTGGATGTGCGCGGTCGCGGTGCACACGACGGCTCCCCACCGCGGCAGCATCGACTGCAGGCCGACGACGTTCGCGCCGGTGCCGTTGAAGACCGGGAACGCCTCGGCCTGCGACCCGAAGTGCTCGCGGATCACCTCGTTGAGACGTGCGGTGTAGACGTCCTCGCCGTAGGCGATCTGGTGGCCGTCGTTGGCCGCGGCGATGGCGGCGAGGATCTCGGGGTGGACGCCGGCGTAGTTGTCCGAGGCGAAGCCCCGCAGGTCCAGGTCGTGCAGTCGGAGGGTCACTCGTTCATCCTAGGTTCGAGGGATCAGGAGCCGTGAGCGGGATGCGGGCACCGTTGACGTCGGCCGGTGGCGTGTCCCAGAGCCGGACGACCTCGGCGCCGAGCTGCGCTTCGAGGCCGGACAACGCGCCGACGACGAACACGGCGGCCGCGGCGGTCTCCGGCGCCTCCTTCCGGAACCCCTGCGCGACGGCCCGGACCCAGGCGTCGGACGCCGCCTTCGCCGCCGCGTAGTTCGCGGCGCCGGCGGTGGGGGAGTCGACCGCGGTGGACGACACGAACGCGAGCCGTCCGGCAGGGGACGCCACCAGGTCGTCGTGGAAGACCCTGGTCGTGTTCCGCAGGGTCCGGAAGGCGCGGTCGAAGAAGTCCCAGTCCGCGTCGGACTGGCCGACGATGCTGCCACCGCCGCGCCACCCGCCGACCAGGTGGACCAGTCCGTCGACGCGGCCGGCGTCCGCGTGGACGTCGTCGGCCAACGCGGTGACCGCACCGAGGTCCGACAGGTCGCACGTGCGGGTCGTGACGCCCGGGACGGACGCGCGCAGGGCCTCCAGGGCGTCGGGTCTGGTGCCGACCGCGACGACGGCCGCACCGGCGGCGGTGAGTGCGCGCGCGACAGCCGCGCCGCTGGCACTGGTCGCACCGGCGATCAGCACCAGGCGACCGGCCACCGAGCCGTCGGTCACGCGGCGGCCTCGCCGACGAGCTCGGCGTCCGTGGTGCCGGTGATGCCGGCGGTGGACGCGATGACGGTCGCCATCTTCTTGTCGAGGGCCTCGTAGAACATCGACAGCGGGAACTCGTCGTCGAGCACCGCGTCGGTGTAGCCGCGTGGCGGTCCGGCGAGCGTCTCGTCGGGAAGGCCACGCGCCCACTTCGACGCCGGGTGCGGCGTGAGCGTGCGGGTCAGCATCCCGTACGCGGCGAGCCAGTGCGCCGACTTCGGTCGGTCGATCGAGCGCCGGTAGAGCTCGTTGATCTCGTCACTCAGGGCGATGATCACGTCCGGCACCTCGGGCCAGTCGATCGTCAGCTGCGTGTCCGTCCAGTGCAGGACGCCGTGCTGGTGCATCCAGGCGAACAGCAGCTGGCCGCCGAGCCCGTCGTAGTTGCGGACGCGGCTGCCGGTGATCGCGAAACGGAAGATGCGGTCGAAGACGACCGCGTACTGCACCAGGCGCGCGTGGTCGCGGATGGCGCGCTGCGCGTCCTGGAGGCCCGCGTCGGGTCCGGCGGACAGCTCGCGTTCCAGACGCACGGACTCGCGGAACGCGGTCAGGTCGCAGCGGAGCTCCTCGAGCGAGTAGAGGAAGAACGGCATCCGCTGCTTGATCATGAACGGGTCGAAGGGCAGGTCCCCGCGCATGTGCGAACGGTCGTGGATGATGTCCCACATCACGAAGACCCGCTCGGTCAGCTGCTGGTCGTCGAGCATCGCAGCGGCCTCGGCCGGCAGCTCGAGCTTGGTGACGTCGGCGGCGGCACGGACGACCCTGCGGTAGCGGGCGGCCTCGCGGTCCTGGAAGATCGCGCCCCACGTGAAGGCGGGGATCGTGCGCATCGCGACGGTCTCGGGGAACAACACCGCCGAGTTCGTGTCGTACCCCGGGGTGAAGTCGACGAACCGCAGCGCGACGAACAACGCGTTGCCGTGGTCGCCGGCCTCGAGCTCGGCGATGAACTCCGGCCAGATGACCTCGACCAGGACCGCCTCGACGAACCGCGAGGTGCTGCCGTTCTGCGTGACCATCGGGAACACGACCAGGTGGCCGAGCCCGTCGACGCGGTGCTGCTGCGGCTGGAACGCGGTGAGGGAGTCGAGGAAGTCGGGGACGCCGAAGCCCTGCTCCTGCCAGCGAGCGAAGTCGTGCTGCAGCACCTGCAGGAACGCGGCATCGTGCGGGAAGTGCGGTGCGAGCTCGGCGACGGCCGGCACGATCACCGCGACGTGACCGGCGGCAGCGGCGTGGTCGGACGGTTCGGGGACGGAGCCGTCCCGCGTCTGCAGGGCCTGCAGGGCGACGACTGCACGCTTGAGCCGGAGCCAGGCGGGATGGGCGGCGATCTCGCGCACCGACAGGTGGTCCTCGACGACCTCGGGCTCTCCGACGATGGCGTCCTGCGAGATCTTCTGGACGAACTGGGACATGTCGAACCTCCCGTCATTGGGGTCGGCCGCGGATCTGCGGACGAGTGGTGCGCGTTACCGGATCGTCTCGAGCCTAGGGAAGTTCGGGGGACGCAAAGTTGCCCATCTCCGGTGGAATCGTGCGTCGTCACGGCGCTCGCGCGGGCATCCACGCGAGCCGCGCACGGAACCGTCGCTCCGCGTGGCTGGGATCTCCGGAAGGGACCGAGGAGTGCTGTCGACTGGCCTCGGGGCAGGGCTGCTGCGCGCGCTGGTCCGCATCGACGGCTCGGCTGCCGTGTGATCGGTACGGTGGTGGCCATGGCCCGATTCACGCCCCCAGCCGCTGACGCGATGCGCGCCCGGCTCCTGCTCGCCGCGCGGGACGAGTTCGCCGCGGTCGGACTGGCCGCCGGCAGGGTCGAACGGATCGGTGCCGCAGCGTCGAGCAACAAGGCGCAGGTCTTCCACTACTTCGGCAGCAAGGAGGGGCTGTTCGACGCCCTCGTCGCCGACACCGTGACCGAGACGTTCGCCGAGGCCCCGCTCGACACCGCCGACCTCACCGCATGGGCCGGCCGGGTGCACGACTCGTACGTCCGTCGCCCCTGGGCCCAGCGGCTCGCGACGTGGCACCGGCTCGAGCGCGCCGACGTCCCGCTCGAGTCCGTCACGACGAGCTACGCCGACGCGGTGGCCGAGGTCGAGCACGCCCAGCGTGCCGGGGTCCTGCCGCGGGCGTTCCGTCCGGCGGTGCTGCTCGGGCTCGTGCTGCACACCGCGGCGTTCTGGAGCGCGACCGCTCCGGAGTACGAGCCGCTGGTGCAGGCCGTGACGCCGCCGCGGCGTCGCCAGGTCGTGGTGGACGCGGTCGCCGCCCTGCTCGGCGGGAAGTCCTGACCGAAGGGGCCGCGAGCACCAGCGTGAGGGCGCTGGGGCCGAGCGTGCGGGACGGGGCCGCACCGGGCCTCCTGGCCGCCCCTCAGTCGGCTGCGCCGGCGGCGACCCGCAGCGTCCGCTCCGCGTCGTCGAGGTAGTCGGCGAGCAGCGCCGAGGCGGCGTCCTGGTCGCCACCGCGCAACGCGGACACGATCGCGTCGTTGCGTTCGACGAAGTCGGCGTGGAACGAGGCCGGGTCCGCGGTGGTCAGGAAGGCGAGTCGCATCTCGGCGAGCAGGCCGTCCATCAGGGCGTGGATCCGCTCGCTCGGCACCGCGCGCACGAGCTCGGAGTGGAACCGGATGTCGGCGGTCCCGACCGCACCCCAGTCGCCCGCGGACGCTGCTGCCCGGGCGTCGGCGACCGCTGCGGCGGCCTCGGCGAGTGCCGGTGCGTCGGGGGTGCAGGCGCGGACGGCTGCCTCCTCGAGCACCCGCCGAGCCGCGTAGAGATCGGTGACGTCGGCGGCGGAGAGCCGGCGGACGAAGACCCCGCGGTTGAACACGTGCTCGACCAGACGGTCGCGGGCGAGCAGCCGGAAGGCCTCGCGCAGGGTGTTCCGTGACACCCCGAGCTGGTCGCTCAACCGCTCCTCGGACAGCTGCGCCCCAGGGGAGAACCCACCCGACGCGATCATGGTGCGCAACCGCGTGGCCGTGGAGTCAGCGCCGCCGACGGTTCGGGTCATGGCACCGATCCTGGCACGGGTGGCGTTTGTGAAGGGCGTGTTACAGAGCGGAACCGGCTCTTGCGATTGTTGAACAATGCGGTCCAGACTGTCCCGCATGTTCGTCCTCATCGGCGTCGCCGTCGTCATCGTCGGCTTCGCGTTGCGCATCAACGCGCTCCTCGTCGTCACGGTCGCGGGCATCGTGACCGCGGCCATCGGCGGGATCGGTCCCGTCGGCATCCTCGACGCGTTCGGCAACGGGTTCGCCTCGAGCCGGTCCGTCACGACCTTCGCGCTCGTCCTGCCCGTCATCGGTCTGATCGAGCGCTACGGCCTGCAGGACCAGGCGAAGCGCCTGATCGCGAAGCTCGACAAGCTCACGACCGGTCGCCTGCTCGCCGGATACCTGGTGATCCGGCAGGTCACCGCTGCGGTCGGCCTGACCAGCATCGGTGGGCCGGCGCAGACGGTGCGCCCGCTGGTCTACCCGATGGCCGAGGGCGCGGCGACCAAGAAGTACGGGCGGATCGACGACCGCATGCGCGAGAAGATCAAGGGCTACTCGGCGTCGTCCGACACCGTTGGTGTGTTCTTCGGCGAGGACGTCTTCGTCGCGGTCGGCTCGATCCTGCTCATCACGACGTTCGTCGACTCGACCTACGGGCTGTCGCTCGAACCGATCGACCTGGCCCTGTGGGCGATCCCGACGGGCATCGCGGCGCTCATCGTGCACGGCGGACGCCTGCTGCTGTTCGACCGCCGACTCGACAAGATGGCGGCGGACGCCCGTGCCGACGCCCCGACCCTGGGGGCAGCAGCGTGATCACCAGCGAATGGCTCTACTGGCTCATCGGCGCGTTCTTCATCGCCGTCGCCGTCCTGATCGTCACCGACACCGCGCACGCGAAGCGCCTGGGCAACGCGGCGTTCTGGGGCATCCTCGGGCTGTCGTTCTTCTACGGCACCTTCGTCGCCGCCGGCACCGTCCCGGCCTGGACGCTCGGGATCGCCGTCCTCGTGATGGTCGCGCTCGCCGGACTCGGCTTCACCGGCACGACGAGCCGCACCCGGGTCGCGAGCATCCCCGGCGCGGGCACGGGTGCCGAGACCGGCCCCGCCGAACCCACCGGCGTGACGCAGAAGATCACGAACGCCGGCAGCGGAAGCACGAGTGTGCTCGCCACCACCAGTCCGGACGAGCGCGCCGCCTTCGCGACGAAGTACGGCAACCGGCTCTTCATCCCGGCCCTCGTGGTGCCGGTGGTCGCGGTGCTGGTCGCGACGCTCGGCCCGCTCGTCTCGTTCGGTGTCGAACCGCTCCTCGCCGAGGGCAGTGCGACCCTGACCGGTCTGGGCATCGGTTCGGTGCTCGCCGTGGTCGTGGCCGTGTTCGTCCTGCGCCCGCCGAAGATCGCCACCCCGATCCGCGAGGGCGGTCGCCTGCTGCAGGCGATCGGCTGGGCGGCGCTGCTGCCGCAGATGCTCTCGACGCTCGGCATCGTCTTCACCCAGGCCGGGGTCGGTGACGCCGTCGGCACGATCATCAAGTCGGTCCTGCCCGACGGCTCGCTGCTCGCCGCCGTGGTCATCTACTGCCTGGGCATGGCCCTGTTCACGATCATCATGGGCAACGCCTTCGCCGCCTTCCCGATCATGACGGCCGCGATCGGCTGGCCGGTGCTGGTGCAGGGCTTCGACGGCAACCCTGCGGCGATCTTCGCGATCGGCATGCTCGCCGGCTTCTGCGGCACGCTCGTCACCCCGATGGCCGCGAACTTCAACCTGGTGCCGGCCGCCCTGCTCGAGATGCGGGACAAGTACGGCCCGATCAAGGCGCAGATCCCCACCGCCGCCATCCTGCTCGTCGTCAACATGGGAGTCATGTACCTTGTCGCATTCTGATGCCGCCCCGATCGACCTGACCCGGGCCGCGTGGGCCGATCGCTTCGCGGCCGTCGCCGCGGACAACACGACCCGCGAGTACCCCTACGCCGCGCACCACGCGACGTCCGGGCCGGACGACCGGGCACTGCCCGTCGAGCTCCACCCGGCCTTCGCCACGTCGTACGACTGGCACTCGTCGGTGCACATGCACTGGCTCGCGGCACGCCTGGTCGCGCACGGCCTGCCCACCGACCTGGAGGCCCGGCTCACCTCGATCCTGCAGGCGCACCTCACGACGGATCACCTGGCGACCGAGGCGGCCTACCTGCGTGGGACGCCGCACTACGAGCGCCCCTACGGCTGGGCCTGGCTCGCGCGGCTCGCCGCCGAGGTGTCGGCGTCCGAGGCGCCCGCCGTCCGGGCACTGGCGCCGGGCTTCGCGCCCGTCGTCGACGTCCTCGAAGACCTGGTCGTCCGGTGGATCGACGGCGCCGCGCACCCGGTCCGGCACGGCGTGCACTCGAACTCGGCGTTCGGGCTGCTGCTCGTGCTCGAGGCCGCCCGGTCGCTCGACCGTCCGGCCCTGGCGGCGGCGGTCGAGGGGGCTGCGAAGGACTGGTTCGGCGCGGACGCCGGGTGGCCGTTCGCCTGGGAGCGGAGCGGGCACGACTTCCTGTCCGCGGGCCTCGCCGAAGCCGACCTGATGCGAGCGGTGCTGCCCGCCCCGGAGTTCACCACGTGGGCGCGCGGCTTCTTCGCCGCGGTGCAGCCGGGCGACGCGATCCTGCGGTCGACGGTGGTCCGTGACGAGAACGACCCGCAGCAGGTGCACCTGTTCGGGCTCGACCTGTCGCGGGCGGGCTCGGCCCGGCGCATCGCGGACGCACTCCGCGCCGACGGTACGGACGACTCCGGCACCGGGATCGCCGACCTGCTCGACGACGCGGCCGATCGGCTGCTGGCCTCCGGGCTCGCGGCGAGCGTGGGCGAGGAGTACTACTCCACCCACTGGCTGGCGAGCTTCGCCTGGGACGCGATGGAGGCCCGGGAGCACGCCGCCCGCTGATCGTTCGTCGGGAGCGCTGGTCGTCTCCGGACACGTCGAGGATCCGGAGGTACCTTCGGGCCCATGAGCGATCCGAAGGACGACGAGACCCTCGACGACTTCCGCGAGGCGCAGGAGACCGACTACGAACCGGAGCCGACCGTGCTCGACCCCGACGACCTGCCGATGGTCGACGACGCGGACGACGAACTGCTCCCGGACGACGACCGACCGGTGCCGCTCGACACCGACGACGACACGATCTGAGCGATCGCGCCGGCGTCGTGCCGCGGCGTCAGCACCGGCGTTGGCGTCAGCTTCGGTGTCGGTATCCGCTCAATCGAGCGGGAGGGTCCGCGCGAAGGTGCGGGTGACCGGAGTGGCGGCGAGGAACGGTGCCATCGCCGGAGCGCCCTCCGGCGTCGCACGCCAGGCCACGTAGGTGTCGTGGTCCTCGGCGGTCGTCCACGACTCGACGACGACCATGCGCGCCGGGTCCTCGTCGTCGACCAGGACCTCGAGCGACTCCAGGCCGTGGAACGACGCGGTCTGTTCGAGCGTCTCGCGGATCGCACCCCGGAGTGCGTCGTCGGGGGCATCGCTCTGGAACTGGACCTCGAGCAGGACGGTCATCGACATGGGGAACCTTTCGTCAGCGGTGTCCAAGCCAACCCCTGACCCCCTGCGCTTGTTCCGGGTCGGTCAGTCGACGATGCGGAACCGGAGCGGATCGCCCGGACGGAGTTGCGCAGCGAGGTCGATCGACGACGGTGTCAGGACCGCGACGACCGGGTAGCCGCCGGTCACCGGGTGGTCGGCGAGGAACAGCACGGGGAAGCCCTCGGGCGGCACCTGCAGTGAACCGGTCTCCACGCCCTCGCTCGGCAGCTCGCGTGCCACGGAGCGGGCGAGCGGCGTCTCGGCCGTGGTGCGGACCCCCACGCGGTCGCTGTCCGCGCTGACGGAGAAGTCCTGACCGGTCAGGGTCGCACGCCAATCCGGGGTGAACCAGTCGTCGCGCGGTCCGGGCACCACGTCGAGCACGACCGGCTCGTCGGGCCACCGTGGCTCGGGCTGCGGCACCGCGTCGACGATCGGCCACGACACCCGGGCGTCACCGACGGGCAGGACGTCACCGGCGGACAGCGGCGGCGGACCGAGGCGCGCGAGGGAGTCCCACGAGCGACTGCCGAGCACCGGGTCGACCGCGAAGCCACCGAGGACCGCGACGTAGGCGCGCAGGCCGACGGTCGCGGTGCCGACCCGGAGCATGTCGCCCGGAGCCAGCAGCAGCACCTCGTGTGACGCCGCCCCGCGGACCGACCCGTCCGCCCGCTCGACCTCGACGGGGCAGGCCGCGCCGGTGGTGGCCGCGACCACGTACGCGTCGGCGCGCAGCGTGACGGAGCCGAGCAGGGCCTCCAGGACGGCCGCGTCGGGACGGTTGCCGACCAGCCGGTTGGCGAGCGCTGCGGACCCGCGGTCGGCGGCTCCGGCCGCGCCGAGGCCCATGTCGCTGAAGCCCGGGCGCCCGAGGTCCTGCGTGGTCGCGCCGTAGCCGACCTGCACGACGGTCAGCGCGGTCATGCCGCACCCGCCACGACGAAGCGGACGAGCGTGCCGGCGGGGGCGAGCGCCGGGAGCGTGCGGTCGAGCGACCACATCGGGACGTCGGTGCGGCCGATGAGCTGCCAGCCGCCGGGGGAGGTCCTCGGGTAGACGGCGCTGAACTCGCCGGCCACCGCGACGGCCCCGCTCGGGACGGCCGTGCGGGCGGTGCTGCGGCGGGGCAGGTCGAGCGGCCGATCGCTGCCGGTGAGGTAGCTGAAGCCGGGTGCGAAGCCGCAGAACGCGCTCGTCCAGAGCTGCCCGGTGTGCCACGCCACGAGCTCGTCCCGCCGCATGCCGGTCAGCTCGGTGACGGTGTCGAGGTCCTCGCCGTCGTAGGTGACGGGGATGACGAGCGGGTCGGCGTCGTGCGCTTCGCGCGTGGCGCTGACCGGGCTGACCGGGCTGACCGGGCTGACCGGGCTGACCTGCGTGAGTTCCGCGCGGAGCCGCCCGGCGTCCGTCGTGGTCGGGTCGAACCGGAGCAGCAGTGTCCGGGCGCCGGAGACGACCTCGGTCAGCCCCGGCAGGGCGGCCTGCGCGAGTCCGGCGCGGAAGGCGACGACGTCGGCGAGGGAGTCGAACGTGGCGAGGAGTGCGGTGCCGCCCGCGGAGCGGACCTCCGGACCAGTCACGGTGCGAAGGGCGCGATCGTCACGCCGTGCTCGGTCAGCAGCGCTCGGATGGCACGGGCCATCGCGACCGCGTCCGGGGAGTCGCCGTGGACGCAGACCGAGTCGGCACGCACGGCGATCTCGGACCCGTCGACAGCGGTCGCGAGCCCGTCGGTGACCATGCGGAGCACCCGGGCTGCGACCTCGTCCGGGTCGTGCAGCACCGACCCCGGCTGCTTCCGTGACACCAGCGAGCCGTCGGGTTCGTAGGCGCGGTCGGCGAAGGACTCGCTCACCGCCCGGAGCCCGTGCCGCTCGGCCGCCAGCAGCAGCTCCGAACCGGGCAGCGCGAGCACCGCGAGGGACGGGTCGACGTCGGCCACGGCGCGGACGACGGCCTCGGCCTGCACCGGGTCGGCGCAGGCGGTGTTGTACAGGGCGCCGTGCGGCTTGACGTAGGTGACGGCCGTGCGGGCGACGTGCGCCGTGGCGGCCATCGCGCCGAGCTGGTGGACGACGTCGGCGTACAGCTCGTCGGGGGTGACGTGCACGGGTCGGCGGCCGAACCCGATCAGGTCGCGGTAGGCCACGTGTGCCCCGACCGCCACACCACGCTCGGCGGCGGCGCGGGCGGTGGTGAGCATGATCGTCGGGTCGCCGGCGTGGAACCCGCACGCGACGTTGGCGCTCGAGACGACGTCGAGCATCGCGGCGTCGTCGCCCATGGCCCAGGCGCCGAAGCCCTCGCCCAGGTCGCTGTTCAGGTCGATCGTGGTCACGGGTGCTCCCTGTCCTCGCGGGTTGTTGAACAATCTACCGATCGTCCCGGTCCCTGTCATCCGTTGCCTCCGGGTGGACGGCGGTTTCCGAGGTGCGCCACGTACTGTCCGAGTCCTCAGTACCACCGGCGGCAGTGCTGCCGGATCGATCTCTGCACTGGAGCAGCTCATGACCGACAGTGACAACACGCAGGACGCCCCGAAGAACGACTCCGAGGGCACCGAGAAGCCGGGCGGCCTCGGCGACGACAACACCATCCCGAACAACCCGGACGGCCTGGCCGCGGGCCACACGGGTGACGACTCGCACTTCAACCCGGAAGAGGACGGCGAGCACTAGCGGCTCCTTTCCGGCCTGCGGGTCGATGCAGAACGACACCGTCGTTGTCCTCCGACAACGGCGGTGTCGTTCTGTGTCGGCACGCATCCGTCCGCCCCCGACGAAACATGCGTCACAAAACCTTCCGGCACGAGGTTTCCGGTGCTACAGTCCCGATCACCTAGCAGCACTAGGGATTCAGCGGGCGCCGAAGCCCCCTGTGACTCAAGGAGGAGTCATGTCGACACCGACGTCGAAGGAAGAACCCACGCGGGGCATCGCCGGGACCGCGTCCCCAGCGGTCACCGCAGCCGCCGGAGCCACTGCCACGGACGCCGCGGCGTCCCGAGCGTTCTCGGTCGAGGGCATCACGCAGTCCGTCAGCACCGTCCGGGTGGGCCGCGGCTACCTCTGGGGCCTCAGCTTCGCCCAGTTCGGCCTGTTCGTCGCCCTGCTCACGCCCGTCTTCGTGAGCATGTCGATCAAGGCGACGGAGCTGAACCCGACGAGCCCTGAGACCGTCGTCGGCTCGGTCCTGCCGTTCGGCGCGCTCGGCGCTCTGTTCGCCAACCCGCTGTTCGGCGCGCTCTCCGACCGCACCCGCACGCGGTGGGGACGTCGCCGCCCCTGGATGGTCGGCGGTGTCGTCGTCTTCGTCGGTTCCCTCGCCTGGCTCGCGTTCTCGCCCGACGTGCTCCAGCTCACCCTGGCCTGGGTGCTGGCGCAGGTCTCCGCCAACGCCGTCCTGTCCACGCTCACGGCGAGCTTCGCTGACAACGTGCCGGAGTTCCAGCGCGGCAAGGCGTCGAGCGTCATCGCCCTGGCCCAGAACATCGCGATCCTCGCCGGGCTCTACCTGGCCGTGTACCTGGTCGGCAACCTGCCGGTCCTGTTCATCGCACCGGGCGTCCTGGCGATCATCGCGGTCCTCGTCTACTCGTTCGTCGCCCGTGACGACCTGCCGACGACGCCGGTCAAGCCCTTCAGCTGGATCAACCTGATCAGCTCGTTCTGGACGAACCCGATCAAGCACCGCGACTTCGGGCTCGCCTGGTGGGGCCGCTTCCTCATCACCTTCGGCACGTTCATGTTCACGACGTACCGACTCCTCTACATGCAGGACCGCATCGGACTCCCGCAGGCCGAAGCGGTCGGCGCCGTGGCGTTCGGTGTGCTCCTGTACACGATCGCCCTGCTCGTCAGTGCGGCCGTCTCCGGCTGGGTGTCCGACCGGATCCAGCGTCGCAAGGTCTTCGTCTGGGGTTCGACGGCCATGACCGCCGTCGGCCTGGTGATCCTGGCCCACGTCGACAGCGTCGGCGGGTTCTACTTCGCCGAGATCGTCCTCGGTTTCGCCTTCGGCATCTACGCCGCCATCGACACCGCCCTGATCGTCGACGTGCTGCCCGACCCGGAGCGCCCCGGCAAGGACCTCGGTGTCATCAACATCGCGAACGCCCTGCCGCAGTCGCTCGCCCCCGCCGTCGGCCTGTTCCTGCTCGGCATCGGAGGCGGCCAGAACTACACGCTCATGCTCTGGGGTGCCGGCGTCGCCGTCATCCTCGGTGCCCTCGTGATCCTGCCCATCAAGTCGGTCCGGTGACCGACGCGACCGCCTGGAGGCGCGACCTGCGTCCGCAACGCACGCCGCGCCTCCAGGCAGTCACCTGCACCGCAGGTGACCGCTTCAGCGGGCGCCGTGCTGGCGCAGTGCGACGACGACCTCGTCGAGGAAGTCGTCGACCTGCCCCTGGTCGTACCCCTCGCGGAACTTCGTCGGCTGGAACCGGACCGCTGCGACCTGCTCCGGTGTGAGCGGGTCGACGGGGCGTCGCTGCTCGTACCCGGCCAGGGTGGTCTGGATCCGGTCGAGGAACGCGTCGACCTCGCTCTGGTCGTACCCCTCGCGGAACTTCGTCGGCCGGAACCGCTTGTCCGCCACCTCTCGTGCGAGCATGTCCTCCCCCTTCTGCTGGCGCCTCTCGTGGCCCTGCCATCGTGTCACGGGCGGGTTGCCGGGGGTCAGAGCTGCGGTGTGCGCCTGCCGAACAGCGCGTCGAGGAACCGCGAGAACCGCGACTCCGGTTCGTGGGGCGTCTCGATCGAGCGGGTCGGGGAGCGGAACGCCAGGTCGTGCAGCATGTTCCGCTTCGATCCGTCCCAGTTGGCGAACAGGTAGGTCCCGCCGATGAAGGACATGCTCCGGACCGGCGTGCGCTTCCACGAGTCGGCAGCCACGTAGTAGCCCGCGTGGCCGGCGCGGATGTGCTGGATCACGGTGTCCACGTCGATGACACCGGTCGGTGTCACGACGGCGGTGATGCCCGTGCGGTCGCGGGCGACGTACTCGATGAGGTGTTCGGTCACGATGGAACTCTTCGTCACGGTGGTGAGGCGCCACGGCAGGGAGCGTGGCGAAGGGGATTCGGAACCGCCGTTGCTTCCGTTTCCAGAGTACGTCCGCGGTGGGCGTGCCGTTCCCGGATGTCCGCCGTTCGCAGGCGGATGAGCGTTCAGCGGATGGCGGTCCCGGTGGCCCACTCCGCGATGCGTTCGATCGTGTCGTCGAAGTCCCGCGTGCCGGGTCGGTTGAGGAACGCGTGACGGCTGTCCGGCAGGACGTGTCGTTCGACCTCGCTGCCCGCGGCCTCGAGCTCGTCCGCGAAGCGTTCGCCCGAGGCGCGCATCACGTCCCGCTCGGCGTCGATCACCAGGGTTCGGGGGAACCTGTCGAGGTCGTCGGACGCCGGGTAGACCGCCGTGGGGTGGCCACCCGCGTACGCCCGGTTGCTCAGGTCGAGCAGCAGCGGCGCGTGCGTGAGACGCCGGTGCCCTCGGACGAGTCGCTGCACCGCCCGGTCACGGGGGAGCCGGGCGTGGAAGAACCCGTAGGTCAGCACGAGGCCGGCCAGCGGCGGGGCGGCCGCGACCGCGGACGCCGCCAGGCACGCACCGGCGCTCGCCCCGCCGAGCAGCAGGCCGGACGGTGCCTCGTCGTGCAGGTGGCGGAGCACGGCGACGATCTCGTCCCGCGCGTACGGTGCCCGTCGTCGCCCACGTGGTCCACGCCGGCCGAGCCACGGCAGCCCGGGCAGCGGTCCGAGGCGGTAGTCGACGGTCACGACCGGCAGCCCGCGCTCGGCGAGTGCGCGTGCGACGGCGTCGGACTCGGGCAGCTCGAGGTCGCCGCGGAAGAAGCCGCCGCCGTGCACCCAGACCAGGGTCGGGGTCCCCGTGCCGCCGCTCCGTTCCAGGGGTCGGTAACGCCTGATGGGGACCGGCCCGTGTGGTCCGTCGATCCGTTCATCGGCGACGTCGATCGTGTCCTGGTGCTTCCCCCGCATGGGAGCAGTGTCGCAGCACGCCGCACCACCGCAACCTTCACCTGGAACGACGAGACCGGCCGGGTCGAGATGACGGGCGACACCCCCCGCTCAGTGACGGTCAGCTGGCGCGGAAGCCACACCGAGCTCCCGCTGCAGGGTGCGGAGGACCCGTACGAGGGTGTCGAGCTTGTCCGGTCCGGCCTCGAACCCACGTCCGAGGGCAGACCGCGGCTGCACGACCACGTCGTCGCCGTCGGTCGTGCTGATCCAGACGCCGAAGTCGGCACGCTGGCCGCGGGACTCCCTCGTCGCGACGGAGAACCGCCGGATGCGCGCCCACGGCAGGTCGAACACCGGCGCGTCCCGTGACGGTGCCCACGCGTGCAGGCCGAACTCGTCGACGGTCCAGACCTCGGGGCGGGGCTTCGGGAAGTCGTCGGAGGTGCGCAGGCCGGACGTCAGCACGGGCAGGTGGAACCGGGGTGCCCGCCTCGCTCCGATGCGCGCGAGCGTTCGGCGGTCGCCTCGCCCGGCGGACAGCGTCGAAACGGCCAGCAGCAGCCCGAACCCCGTGACCACGATCGGCCACAGCACGAACGACCCCTGCGTCCGGGCACTGTCGATGCCGCGCAGGAAGTCCGGGAACGCGAACTCGGCGACGAGCGCGGCGAGCCCCACCGCCGTGGTGACGACCGCCGCGAGCAGCACCGGCCCCCGCTTCGGCATCTCCCCGTCGCGCAGCTGCTGCACCCACCGTTCCCCGGAGTACTCCACCGTGCCATCCTGCCCGTCGCGGCCACCGATCCGCCGCGGGCGCGACATGCTGTTCCCATGCAGTCCGTCCGTGCCGCCGCACCCGGTGTCGCCCTCGCCGTGGCGATCGGCATCATCGCCACCCTCGTCGGGCGGGTCGTCCCGGTGGTCGGCGGTCCCGTCCCCGCCGTCCTGATCGGTGCCGTCGTGGGGTGGATCGTCCGGCGTCGCACCGGTGGCACGCTCGCCGCGCTGGCTCCCGGCGTGAAGTTCTCGTCCAGCCGGGTCCTGCAGTTCGCGGTGGTCCTGCTCGGCGCGCAGCTGTCCATCGGCGAGGTCCTGCGCATCGGCGGTGAGACCCTGCCGGTGATGCTCGCGACGCTCGTCGTCTGCCTGGTGGCCGCGTGGGGGATCGGCCGACTGCTCCGGGTCTCGGGCGCACTCCGCACCCTGATCGGGGTCGGGACCGGCATCTGCGGTGCCTCGGCGATCGCCGCCGTGACACCCGTCATCGGCGCGGTCAGTGCGGACGTCGCCTACGCGATGTCGACGATCTTCCTCTGCAACATCGCGGCCGTCTTCGCCTTCCCGCTGCTCGGACACGCCCTGGGCCTCAGCCAGCACGCCTTCGGCGTCTTCGCGGGCACCGCCGTGAACGACACGTCGTCCGTCGTCGCCACAGCGACGGTCTACGGCCGCCAGGCGACCGACACCGCGGTCGTCGTGAAGCTGGTGCGCACCCTGATGATCATCCCGATCGTCATCGGGCTGGCCGGACTGGAGGCCCGCCGCGCCTCCCGCGAGCAGCTCGCCCCCGCCTCGGGGCCGGGTCGCGGGTTCCGGGTGTTCCGGTTGGTGCCGTGGTTCCTGATCGGGTTCCTCGTGGTGGTGCTGCTCCGGACCGTCGGGGTCCTGCCCGCGTCCGTGGCGCCGGGGTTCGCGACGGCCGCCTCGTTCCTCATCACGGTGGCGCTCGCCGCGATCGGCTGCTCGACGGACTTCGCCGCGCTCCGCCGTGCCGGGTTCCGGCCGATGCTGCTCGGCATCGCGCTGTGGGTCCTGGTGGCGGGGACGAGCCTGGGCATGCAGGCGGCCTTCGGTCTGCTCTGAAGAAGGCCCGCCCGATGTGAGCTGATCTGCTCACGCTGGGCGGGCCTCCTGGCCGTACCTGACGGGCCGGCGGCGTCAGCCGCGCAGCGCCTCGGACAGCTTCACGCGACTGCCGGTGCGGAGCAGCGCGTTCTCGTAGACGCGGGCGCCGATGACCACGACCGCGACGACCGAAGCGGCGACGATGACGAGCGACAGGATCGGCTCCCACCACTCGGCGGTCCCCAGGAAGATCCGCATGGGCATGCCGATCGGGGCGCTGAACGGCACGTACGACATGATGCCGAGGATCGTCGGGTTGTCGTACGCGACGATGATCAGGAAGTACGGGATCATCACGAGCATCATCACCGGGGTGGTGACGCTGCCGACGTCCTCCTGGCGTGACACCAGCACGGCCGCCGCGGCGAACAGCGACGCGAGGAGCACGAACCCGATCGCGAAGAAGCCGATGAACCACAGGATGCTCGGGCCGAGCATCGCGAACATGTTGTCCTGCCCGGTCACCGCCAACGTGACGATGGCGGCGACGGCCACCGCGACGATCTGGGCGAAGGCCATGATGCTGTTGCCGAGGACCTTGCCCGCGAGCAGTGCTCGGGCCGGGATCGCGGACATCAGGATCTCGACCACCCGGGTCGACTTCTCCTCGACGACGCTCTGCGCGATCGACTGGCCGAACGTCACCGCCGACGCGAAGTACACGACGCCGAACGCGATGGCGATGAGGTACACCAGCCCACCCGGCAACGCGTCCGGGTCGAGCAACTCGATGCGCGGGGTGACGCTCAACGCCGAGACGACCTCGGACGGGGCCTCGTCGAGTCCGACGACCTTGTAGCCGAGCGGGTCGTCCGACGGCACGATCGCCGCGTCGACGTCGCCCTTGGTCACGAGCCGTTCGGCGTCGGCGACCGATGCCGACTCCGTGACGTCGAGCCCACCGGTGGTCGGCAGCGAGACGCCGTCGACGACCGCGACCGGGGTGGTGTCGTCGGCGGTGGCCTTGCTCACGATCCCGCCGACGACGATCGATGCGACGACCATGCCGATCAGGATGAGCGCCGAGACCACGAAGGCCTTGCTGCGGATGCGTGCCTGGATCTCACGTGCGGAGACGAGCCGCACGGCCTGCACGAAGGAGTTGTTCATCGGACGACCTCCCGGAAGACCTCGCTGAGCCGCGGCACCCGCGGCGAGAACGACCCGACGGTGCCGTGCTGGACGGCACGCTGCAGGACACGCTGGGCGGTGGCGGCGTCGGCCTCGAAGACCGCGTACCCGCCGTCGAACTCCCGTACGGCCACACCCGGCTCGTCGCGGAGCCAGGCGACGTCCCCGTCGACCAGCAGCTCCCACGCGGCGGGCCCGGCCTGCTTGCGGAGTTCCTCCTGCGGACCGGCGGCGCGGATCGTGCCACCGGCGATGACGACGACGTCGTCGCAGAGCCGCTCGACCACGTCGAGCTGGTGGCTCGAGAACAGCACCGGGACGCCCCGGGCCGCGGTCTCGCGCAGGACGCCGAGCACGGTGTCGACAGCCATCGGGTCGAGGCCCGAGAACGGCTCGTCGAGCACGAGCACCTCGGGGTCGTGTGCCAGCGCCGCGGCGATCTGCACGCGCTGCTGGTTGCCGAGCGAGAGCTTCTCGACGGGGTCGCCGGCATGTGCTGTGAGTTCGAGGCGTTCGAGCAGCTCGCCGGTGCGGGTCGTCGCCGCGCGCTTGTCGACGCCGTGCAACCGGGCCAGGTAGGTGATCTGCTCGGCCACCGGCATCTTCGGGTACAGGCCGCGTTCCTCGGGCATGTAGCCGAAGCGGCGGCGGTCGGCGGGGCGGACAGCGGTGCCGTCGATCGAGACCGTGCCGGCGTCGGCCTGGAGCACGCCGAGCATGATGCGCATGGTGGTGGTCTTGCCGGCACCGTTGCCGCCGACGAAGCCGGTGAGGCGGCCGCTGCCGACCGTGAACCCCACGTCGTCGAGCACCCGGCGGTCGCCGAAGTGCTTGGTCACCCCTTCGATGGTGAGCATGTCGTTCCCCTTCGTCGCGACGCTGGTCGTCGCTGCGTCCGACGCTATTGGCCGGGAGGCACGCCCCGCCTCCGCCGCCAGGCGGGACTTGGTCAGGTGGTCGGCTCCACCGCGCGGGGGAGGACCGCGCGTCGGCCCGGCTCGGTCAGCCGGCGACGCCGTGCTCGAACGCCCACACGACGGCCTGGATGCGGTCGCGCAGTGCGAGCTTCTGCAGCACGTTCGACACGTGGGTCTTCACGGTGGCGTCGCCGACGTAGAGCTCGGCGGCGATCTCCGCGTTGCTCAGGCCTCGGGCGAGGAGTCGCAGCACCTCGGTCTCCCGCTCGGTGAGCCCAGCCGCGGCGAGCGCGTCGTCGCCCGTCGTCGAAGGTGTCGCGGTCGTGGTGGTCGCCGAGGGCTGCGCCGCAGCCGACGCCGTCGCCCGGCTGATCACCCGGCGCGTGACGTCCGGCGCGAGCAGGGCGTCCCCGGCTGCGACGGTCCGGACCGCGTCGATCAGCCGCTCGGGGGAGGCGTTCTTCAGCAGGAACCCGCTCGCTCCCGCCTCGAGCGCCTGGAACAGTGCGTCGTCGCTGTCGAACGTCGTGAGGATGAGCACCGCCGGCGGGTGCGGCAGCGCCGCGATCCGTCGCGCGGCCTCGAGCCCGTCGACACCGGGCATCTGCACGTCGAGGCAGACCACGTCGGGACGGAGCTCCTGCACGGCCTCGACCGCCCCGGCGCCGTCCGCGGCCTCGCCCACGACCCGGAACCCCGGCTCGGACTCCAGGATCACGCGGAACCCGGCGCGGACGAGCTCCTGGTCGTCCGCGAGCACGATCGTCAGGTCGGTCGTCCCGTTCACGTCGTCGGCAGCCATGCCCGCACCAGGTAGCCTCCTCGGGCTCGTGGCCCGATCTCGATCCGTCCGTCCACGGCGGCGACGCGTTCCCGCATCCCGACGTGTCCGAGGCCGCTGCCGGAGGTGCTCCGGGCGGCACGGGCACCGAGCCCGTCGTCCGTGACCTCCACCTCGACGCCGTCGTCCAGGTACCGCACCCGGACGTCGGCGCGGGCGGTCGGGCCGGCGTGCTTGAGGATGTTCGTCACCGCTTCCTGCACGATTCGGTACGCCACCGCGGCCACCGTCGGCGGCACCGGGCGCTCGTCGCCCACGACGACGTACTCGGCGGGGTGGCCCGCCACCCGGGCGGACTCGGCAAGTTCGGCGATCCGCGTGATGCCCTCGGTGCTCGGGCCGTCGCCACCGGCCGCCCCGAGGCCGTCCGCGTCGTCGTCGGAGCGCAGGGTGCCGAGCATGCGCCGGAGTTCCTCCACCGCGGTGCGGGCGCTCTCCTCGACCACCCCGAGCGAGGCGGTGGCCTGCGCGGGGTCGCGGTCGATCACGCGCCGTGCAGCACCCGCCTGCACGCCCATCAGCGAGACGTGGTGGGCGACCACGTCGTGCAGCTCGCGGGCGATCCGCACCCGCTCGATCGTGACGGCCTGTGCCGCGGACCGCTCCCGCTCGGCGGCGAGTTCGGCGGTGCGTTCCGCGAGCTCGTGTCGTGCGACCGCGGAGGCCCAGGCGCGGTTGCCGGCGTACCAGGCGGCGCCGAAGTAGATCACGTTGATGACGATGTTGAGCAGCGAGATCGCGACGTAGGGCGCCACGGGGGAGTCGGTGTCGTTCGGCAGAGCGTTCGGTGACGCCCACCCGAACGAGATCGCGACGAACAACCACGCGAACATGCCGCCGATGACGACCCAGCGCACCGCTTCGGCCCGCACCCGGTCGGAACACCACGCACCCACCGTGTACAGCGCGATGAAGAGCGTGAAGTTGACGAGGAAGACCTCGGGCACCTGGAGCAGCTGCGTCGCGGCGAACGCCACCGCCGACACCAGGGCCACCGACATCGGGAACCGTCGGCGGAACGCGATCGGTGCCGCGTTCGCGACGATCATCAGCGCGGAGACCCACCACTCGGCCTGGTCGTCACCGTACGTACCGGCCGACCCGTACAGGAACGTCGTGACGGCGAGCCCGCCGGCTAGCACCACGGCGAGCACCGTGTCCTGCCGGTACTCGTGCCGCCCCACCGGCAGTCGCGACCACTCCGCCGTCGTCCCCATGCAGGAAACGCTACTGGGTGCGCTCGACCTGGAGTAGCCTCCCGCCAACGAGCAGGGGAGACGCCATGCAGTTCCTCGTCAACGTCATCGACGACGGCCAGGCCGCCGCCGTCGGCAACACGTACTCCGCGACCGACGCCGAAGTCGCCGCGGTCGATGCCTTCAACGAACGGATGGCCGACGCGATCGTGTTCGCCGCCGGGGTCTCCGCACCGGCAGACGCCACCGTGGTCGACGCCCGCGGGGGCGCGGTCGACACGACGAACCGGCCCGACCCCGACGAGTACGTCGCCGGGTTCTGGGTCATGGACCTCCCGGACGCCGAGACGGCTGCCCGGGTGGCGCACCAGGCGTCGCAGGCGTGCAACCGGAAGATCGAGCTCCGCCCGCTGCTCTGACGGCGCGGACCCCACCCGGCCGACGGGCCACCGCGGGGACGGCGCTCGCCGCGGTGACGACCGCCCCGACCACGAACGTCGCGACGAACCCGGTCGCACCGACGAGCGCTCCGGCAGCCGCGGCGCCGACGGCCTGCCCGAGCACGAGTGCGACGAACAGCATCGACGTGCCGGCCGACGACCGCTCGGCATCGATCTCGGTCGTCCACGCGATCAGCGCCCCGGTCGCCGCCGTGTAGCCCCAGCCGAACACGGCACACGCCAGCAGTGCCGCGACCGTCGACTGCGGCGCTGCCCCCAGCACCACGACGGCGACGGCGACCGACCCCGCCGTGACCGCCCAGAGCGTCCGGGCGCGCAGTCCGTTCGTCCAACGCGCGGTGACCACGACGGCCGCTCCGCCGATCCCGAGCGCGATCCAGGCCGACACCGAGACGACGACCGACGCGCCGGCCTCCACCAGCGCCGAACGTCCGTAGGTCCAGACGACGGCGGACCCGGCCCCGAACAGCAGGGCCAGCACGAGCACCCCTCGGTGCGCCGCGAACCAGGGAGCGCCGGGCAGCGGTGACCGGGACGCGGCAGTCCCGCCGCGGGACACCACGAGCAGCAACGCTCCGACGGCCAGGGCGAACGCCCCGGACACCGCCCAGGCCGCCCGCCAGTCGGGCAGCAGCACGAGTGCGAGCACGCCGGCGCCCACCAGCCCGGGGCCGGTGCCGGCGTTCACGATCGCCTGCGCGCGGCCCTGCAGCGCCTGGGGCACCTGCGCCGCGACGATCCGGACGAGGGCGGGCGACGCGAGTCCGGCGCCCGCCGACGCGACCACGGCGCTGATGCCGAACGCCGGCGCCCCGCCGGCCGTCGCCATGGCGATCGCACCGGCTCCCGCCACCAGGGTCGCGACCGTGACGAGCACGCGGGGCATCCGTGCGGCGAGCAGGAACCCGGCCACCGCACCGACGCAGTACAGCGCCGAGGCACCCGATGAGACCCACCCGGCGGCGTCTGCCCGGAGCCCCAGGTCCCGCTGCACGTCGGGCAGGAACAGTCCGTACGCCAGGCGCACCAGGCCGTAGGTGGCGGCGATCAGGCCGAGTCCGCTCACCAGGAGCAGTCGATGTCGTAACGAAAACGATCGTTTCACTTTTCAGAGCCTAGGGTGCTCTCATGGTGATGCGCCCAGGGACCGAGCAACGGCTGCTCGACGCCGCCGAGGAGCTCTTCTTCTCACAGGGCATCGCCGCCACCCCGATCGACGCGGTCCTCGAACGGGCCGGGGTCTCGACGGCCACCCTGTACCGCGGCTACGCGAGCAAGGAGTCCCTGGTCGCCGCGGCCCTCACCCGTCGTCACGAGGACTGGATCGCCACCTGGGACCGTGCGGTCGCCGCCGAACGGGACGACCTGGGCCGACTCCTGGCGGTGTTCGACGCCCTCGACGACTACCGCTCGACGCCCACGGGCTCCCGCTGGTGCGCCTTCCTCGGCACCGCCGCCGAGTACGCCGACGCCCCCGCCGAGGTCCGGCAGGTCCTGGACCTCGAGACCACCACCCTGCGCCGGCGGCTCGTGGCACGGGCGGTGCCGGTGGTCGGTCCCGGTGCCGAGGTCCTCGCCGACCAGCTGCTCCTCATCGTCTCCGGTTACCTTGCGATGCGGTTGCGCGACCCCGCGCTCGACACGACGACGGCACGGTCCGTCGCCGCGTCCCTCATCCGGGAACACACCCCAGACGGAACGGCGCCCACCACATGACCCGATCGCGTGCTGCCACGATCACCCGCCGCTCCCTGCTGATCGGTGGCACGGGCGTCGTCGCCGCGGGAGCCGTGGCCGAGGGGATCAACCTCGGCCTGCTGCCCGGACGCTCGACCCTGTACCGGGTCCTCGGTCTGGACGGCGCCGACGGCACGGTCCCCGACGTCGAGGCGGTCCCCACCGCCTCCGGCACCTTCGTCTCGACCGCTCGGAACGGCCGCACCGTCGGGTGGACGATCGCGGCCCCGGCATCCGACACCCCCTTGCCCGTGGCGGTCGCCCTGCACGGCTACGGCGACGACCACACCTCGTTCTTCGGGCGGAGCCTGGGCTACGACCGGTTCCTCGCAGCGCACGTCGCCGACGGAGGAGCACCGTTCGCGATCGCCTCGATCGACGGCGGCAACCGCTACTGGCACCCACGAGCCGACGGGGACGACCCCGCCGCGATGGTCGTCGACGAGTTCCTGCCCCTGATCGCCCGCCGCGGCTTCGACACGGACCGCCTCGCCCTGACCGGCTACTCGATGGGTGGCTTCGGCGCTCTCCGGCTCGGCGGAGTCCTCGGCGCCTCGCGCGTCCGGGCCGTTTCGGCCATCAGCCCCGCGCTCTGGAAGTCGGCCGCCGACACCGCTCGCGGCGCCTTCGACGACGCTGCGGACTTCCGCGCGAACACGGTCCTCGGGCGGCAGCGCGCCCTGGACGGGGTCGCCGTCCGCGTCGACTGCGGCAACGGCGACGGGTTCGCGCCGGCGGTGCACGCCTACGTCGACGGCTTCGCCACGCCTCCGGCCGGAGGCTTCGCACCCGGCGCCCACACGCACGGCTACTGGCGCCGCCTGGCGCCGCAGCAGCTCGCCTTCCTCGGCCGCCACCTCGGTCACTGACCGGGCCCGCGCCCTGGCCGCGCGTCGAGGCGGACGGGAGGCCCGTGGCGGCCCCGCACCGCGCCTCCAGGCCGTCGGCCGGTCACCGCGACGGCCCGTGCCGCGTGACCGGGCGCGCTCAGGCGCGACCGCGGTTGCGGCGCCGGATCTCCTTCGGAGCCCGCCCGGCCATGAAGGACCGTGCAGGATCGACGAGGAAGCCCTGCCGGAGCGCTTCGCGACCGACGAGCATCCGGAACCCCATCTGGTCCCGGTTGCTCAAGGTGACCTCGGACTCGACGACCTGCCCGGCCAACGCGATCCGCGTGCGGACGACGATGCGCTCCTGGGTGTGCCCGGTCGAGCTGCGGACGATGCGGCGGTCGTGCACGTCGCACTCGATGGTGGAGGCGTCGGCATCGGTGTCCTGCCAGGGGTGCAGCGAGAACCGGACCCGCTCGCCGGGCAGTTCCTCGAGGTCGAAGGCGTGCAACGCGGAGCTCCGGGCGCCGGTGTCGAGCTTCACCTTGATCCACGGCACGCCGAGGTCCGGCAGTCCCGCCCACTCCCGCCACCCGGCGACGACGAGCCCGCTGTCGGAGGACTTCGGAGCTCGGGCCATGTGCCCATCCTGTCGCATGCTCCGTGGCCACGTCCGCATGCTTTGATGGAGCGTCGCCGTCGATCCGACCCAGCGGAGAACCCCTCGATGAAACTCGCCATCCTGTCGCGCGCGCCCCAGGCGTACTCGACCCAGCGCCTCCGCGCAGCGGCACTCGACCGCGGTCACGAGGTCAAGGTGCTCAACACCCTGCGCTTCGCGATCGACCTGTCCGGCGATGATCCGGACCTGCTCTACCGCGGCAAGCTGCTGAGCGACTACGACGCCGTGCTGCCGCGCATCGGCAACTCGATCACCTACTACGGCACCGCCGTCGTGCGGCAGTTCGAGCAGATGGACGTCTACACGCCGAACACGGCGAACGGCATCACGAACTCGCGCGACAAGCTCCGGGCGAACCAGATCCTGTCGCGGCACGACATCGGCATGCCGGCGACGACCTTCGTGGCCGGCCGCAACGACGTGCGCGGGGCGATCGAACGGGTCGGTGGCGCGCCCGTCGTCATCAAGCTCCTCGAGGGCACGCAAGGCATCGGTGTGATCCTGGCACCCGAGGCGAAGGTGGCCGAGTCGATCGTCGAGACCCTGCACTCCACCAAGCAGAACGTCCTGATCCAGCGGTTCATCGCCGAGAGCCGCGGTCGTGACATCCGGGCCCTCGTCGTCGGTGACCGGGTCGTGGCGGCGATGCGCCGGACCGCCTCGGGCGACGAGTTCCGCTCGAACGTGCACCGCGGCGGCACCGTCGAGAAGGTCACGCTCTCGCCCGAGTACGAGGCCGTTGCCGTGCGGTCGGCGCAGATCATGGGCCTCAAGGTCGCCGGCGTCGACATGCTCGAGGGCAACGACGGGCCGCTCGTGATGGAGGTCAACTCCTCGCCAGGACTCGAGGGCGTCGAGCGCGCCACCGGCCTCGACATCGCCGGTGCGATCGTCGACTTCATCGCGAACCAGGTCGCGTTCCCCGAGATCGACGTCCGCCAGCGGCTGTCCGTCTCGACCGGCTACGGCGTCGCCGAGCTCCTCGTGCACACCAACGCCGACCTGGTCGGCAAGACGATCAAGGAGTCCGGGCTCTGGGACCGTGACATCACGGTCCTCACGCTGCACCGCGGCTCGAACGTCATCCCGAACCCGCGCAGTGGCGTCGCCCTCGAGCCGGGGGACCGCCTGCTCTGCTTCGGCAAGCTCGAGGAGATGCGGTCGATGATCCCTGAGCGCCGCAAGCGGCGCGCGAAGGTGCGGAAGCTGCCGAAGGAGCCGTTGCAGACCGAGGGCTGAGCGCTCGGGCGCTGCAGCGCCGTGACAGCCGGGAGGCCCGGATCGCGTCCCCTCGTCGGGTACGTGATCCGGGCCTCCAGTCCGCAGTCCGGGGGTCAGTCGCCGCGCACGTCGCCTTGGCGTCGGCGCGCGAGCAGGCGCAGGACGGCGCCGAGCCCGAGCGCGGTCAGCGCGGCGGCGAGCCAGCCGCCGAGCTCGACACCGGTGAAGGCGAGCTCACGGTTGGTGGTGGCGGTGCCGGTGGTGTGGGTCCCGTCGGTTTCCGGAGCGGGTGCGGAGCGGTCGTCGGTCGTGCCGACCTGCGTGCCCGTGCCCGGGGTCACGATCACCGGGAACGCGATTCCCGTTCCGGCCCCGTGGTCGTTCTCGGCATCGCCATCGTCATCGCCTTCGCTCTCGGGGACGAGCGTGACGAGCATGCTCGAGCCCGGTGAGACGTGGCCGAAGCGGTCCACGGCGACGACCGACAGCAGGTGTGCTCCCGGCTCCAGGGGAACCGTCGTCCGGAAGGCGAACCGCCCGTCGGAGTCGGCGGTTCCACGGCCGATCTCGCGGCCGTCGGCGTCGCGGATGACGACCGTCGAGCCGGGCTCGGCGGAGCCCCGGACGATGCCGGTGCCGTCGACGATGTCGTCGAACGCCTCGAGGACGGGTGCCGCCGGGGCCTCGGTGTCGACGTCGACGGTGGTCTTCGTCGGGTCCGACTCGTTGCCGGCCTTGTCCTGCGCGATCAGTTCGAGGTCGTGCGCCCCGTCCGTGAGCGGCTCGTCGAGGACGATCTCGAAGTCGCCGTTCTCGTCCGCGGTGTCGCGGCCGAGTTCGTTGCCGTCCTCGTCGCGGATGATCACGGTGGAGCCGGGCTCGGCGGTCCCGCTGATCGGGCCCTTGCCGTCAGCGAGGTCGGACGGGCTGGTGACGACGGGTGCGGTCGGTGCCTTCGTGTCGATGTCGACGGTGGTCTTCGTCTCTTCGGAGTTGTTGCCGGCGTCGTCCTGGGCGACGAGTTCCAGCTTGTGCTCGCCATCGGTCAGCGGCTCGTCCAGCTCGATGCTGAAGTCCCCGTCGTCGTTGGCTTCGCCGCGGCCGATCTCGGTGCCGTCTTCATCGCGGATGATCACGGTCGCGCCGGGCTCGGCGGTGCCGGTGATGGGGCCGGTGCCGTCGCTCAGGTCGGACGGGCTGGTGACGACGGGCGCCGTCGGTGCCTTCGTGTCGACGTCGACGGTGGTCTTCGTCTCTTGGGAGGTGTTGCCGGCGTCGTCCTGGGAGATGAGTTCGAGCTTGTAGTCGCCGTCGTCGAGCGGCTCATCGAGTTCGATCGAGAAGTCGCCGTCGTGGTTGGCCTCCCCGCGGCCGATCTCGTTGCCGTCCTCGTCGCGGACGATCACGGTGGAGCCCGGCTCGGCGGTGCCGGTGATCGGGCCCTTGCCATTGTCGAGGTCGCTGGGGCTGGTCACGACCGGGGCCGTGGGCGCTTCGGTGTCGACGTCGACGATGGTCTTCGTCTCATCGGAGTTGTTGCCGGCGTCATCCTGGGCGATCAGTTCGAGCTTGTGCTCGCCGTCGGTCAGCGGTTCGTCCAGCTCGATGCTGAAGTCGCCGTCGTCGTTGGCTTCGCCGCGGCCGATCTCGTTGCCGTCCTCGTCGCGGATGAGCACGGTCGAGCCGGGTTCCGCGGTACCCGTGATGGGTCCCTTGCCGTCAGCGAGGTCCTTGGGGCTGGTCACTACCGGGGCCGTGGGGGCTTCGGTGTCGACATCGACCGTGGTGTCGGTCGGGTTGGACTCGTTGCCGGCCTTGTCTTCGGCGATGAGTTCCAGCTTGTGGCCACCGTCGTTGAGCGGTTCGTCGAGTTCGATCGAGAAGTCGCCGTCGTCGTTGGCTTCGCCGCGGCCGAGTTCGTTGCCGTCCTCGTCGCGGATGATGACCGTGGAGCCGGGTTCGGCGGTGCCGGTGATGGGGCCCTTGCCGTCGCTCAGGTCGGACGGGCTGGTGACGACGGGCGCCGTCGGTGCCTTCGTGTCGACGTCGACGGTGGTCTTCGTTTCCTCGGAGTTGTTGCCGGCGTCGTCCTGGGCGACGAGTTCCAGCTTGTGCTCGCCGTCGTCGAGGGGCTCGTCCAGCTCGATGCTGAAGTCGCCGTCGTCGTTCGCTTCGCCGCGGCCGATCTCATTGCCCTCCTCGTCGCGGATGATCACCGTCGAGCCCGGCTCGGCGGTCCCGGTGATCGGGCCCTTGCCGTCAGCGAGGTCCTTGGGGCTGGTGACGACGGGTGCGGTCGGTGCCTTCGTGTCGACGTCGACGGTGGTCTTCGTCTCTTCGGAGGTGTTGCCCGCCTTGTCTTCAGCGATCAGTTCGAGCTTGTGCTCGCCGTCGTCGAGGGGCTCGTTGAGTTCGATGGACAAGTCGCCGTCGTCGTTGGCTTCGTCGCGGCCGAGCTCGTTGCCGTCCTCGTCACGGATGATGACCGTGGAGCCGGGTTCCGCGGTACCCGTGATGGGTCCCTTGCCGTTGTCGAGGTCCTTGGGGCTGGTCACGACCGGTGCCGTGGGGGCTTCCGTGTCGACATCGACGGTGGTCTTCGTCTCTTCGGAGGTGTTGCCGGCGTCGTCCTGGGAGATGAGTTCGAGCTTGTGGTCGCCGTCGTCGAGCGGTTCGTCGAGTTCGATCGAGAAGTCGCCGTCGTCGTTGGCTTCGCCGCGGCCGAGTTCGTTGCCGTCCTCGTCGCGGATGATCACGGTGGAGCCGGGCTCGGCGGTTCCGGTGATGGGGCCCTTGCCGTTGTCGAGGTCGCTGGGGCTGGTGACGACGGGTGCGTCGGGTGCTTCGGTGTCGACGTCGATGGTGACCGGGGTGGGGGTCGAGATGTTGCCGGCCTTGTCTTCGGCGATGAGTTCGAGCTTGTGCTCGCCGTCGTCGAGGGGCTCGTCGAGTTCGATCGAGAAGTCGCCGTCGTCGTTGGCCTCACCGCGGCCGATCTCGTTGCCGTCCTCGTCACGGATGATGACCGTGGAGCCGGGCTCGGCGGTCCCGCTGATCGGGCCCTTGCCGTCGCTCAGGTCGGACGGGCTGGTGACGACTGGCGCCGTCGGTGCCTTCGTGTCGACGTCGACGGTGGTCTTCGTTTCCTCGGAGGTGTTGCCGGCGTCGTCCTGGGCGACGAGTTCGAGCTTGTGCTCGCCGTCATCCAGGGGCTCGTCGAGTTCGATGGAGAAGTCGCCGTCGTCGTTGGCTTCGCCGCGGCCGATCTCGTTGCCGTCCTCGTCGCGGATGATGACCGTGGAGCCGGGCTCGGCGGTCCCGCTGATCGGGCCCTTGCCGTCGCTCAGGTCGGACGGGCTGGTGACGACGGGCGCGTCGGGCGTTTCAGTGTCGACGTCAACCGTGGTGTCGGTCGGGTCGGACTCGTTACCGGCCTTGTCCTGCGCGATCAGTTCGAGCTTGTGCTCGCCGTCGTCGAGGGGCTCGTCGAGCTCGATCGAGAAGTCGCCGTCGTCGTTGGCCTCCCCGCGGCCGATCTCGTTGCCGTCTTCATCTCGGATGATCACGGTGGAGCCCGGCTCGGCGGTCCCGCTGATCGGGCCCTTGCCGTCGCTCAGGTCGGACGGGCTGGTGACGACGGGTGCGTCGGGCGTTTCAGTGTCGACGTCAACCGTGGTGTCGGTCGGGTCGGACTCGTTACCGGCCTTGTCCTGCGCGATCAGTTCGAGCTTGTGCTCGCCGTCGTTGAGCGGCTCGTCCGGCTTGATGCTGAAGTCGCCGTCGTCGTTGGCTTCGCCGCGGCCGACCTCGTTGCCGTCCTCGTCTCGGATGATCACGGTCGAGCCGGGCTCGGCGGTCCCGGTGATCGGGCCCTTGCCGTCAGCGAGGTCAGAGGGGCTGGTCACGACCGGTGCGGTCGGTGCCTTCGTGTCGACGTCGACGGTGGTCTTCGTCTCCTCGGAGTTGTTGCCGGCGTCGTCCTGGGCGATCAGCTCGAGCTTGTGCTCGCCGTCATCGAGCGGCTCGTCGAGCTCGATCGAGAAGTCGCCGTCGTCGTTGGCCTCACCGCGGCCGATCTCGTTACCGTCCTCGTCACGGACGATCACGGTGGAGCCGGGCTCGGAGGTCCCGGTGATGGGACCCTTGCCGTTGTCGAGGTCCTTGGGGCTGGTGACGACGGGCGCGGTCGGTGCTTTCGTGTCGACGTCGACGGTGGTCGTCGTCTCTTCGGAGGTGTTGCCGGCCTTGTCTTCGGCGATGAGTTCGAGCTTGTGCTCGCCGTCGTTGAGGGGCTCGTCGAGCTCGATCGAGAAGTCGCCGTCGTCGTTGGCTTCGCCGCGGCCGATCTCGTTGCCGTCCTCGTCGCGGATGATCACGATCGAGCCCGGCTCCGCGGTACCCGTGATGGGCCCCTTGCCGTCAGCGAGGTCCTTGGGGCTGGTGACGACGGGTGCGTCGGGTGCTTCGGTGTCGACGTCGATGGTGACCGGGGTGGGGGTCGAGATGTTGCCGGCCTTGTCTTCGGCGATGAGTTCGAGCTTGTGCTCGCCGTCGTCGAGGGGCTCGTCGAGTTCGATCGAGAAGTCGCCGTCGTCGTTGGCCTCACCGCGGCCGATCTCGTTGCCGTCTTCATCTCGGATGATCACGATCGAGCCAGGTTCCGCGGTCCCGGTGATGGGTCCCTTGCCGTCAGCGAGTTCGGTCGGACCGGTCACGATCGGTGCGTTCGGAGCGTCGTCGTCCACGTCCACCGTGACCGGCGTCGGGGACGAGACGTTGCCGGCCTCGTCCTGCGCGACGAGCTCGAGGTCGTGCGCGCCGTCGTCGAGCGGCTCGTCGAGCACGACGGTGAACTGCCCGTCGTCGCGGGCCTCGGTACGGCCGAGTTCGTTGCCGTCGGCGTCGCGCACGATCACTGTCGAACCGGGTTCGGCCGACCCGGTGAAGGGGCCGGTGCCGTCGGCGAGGAACTCGGGGGTCGTGCTGATCGGTGCGTCGGGTGCGGTGACGTCGGGTGCGGTGACGGTCACGGGCGAGGGAGCCGACTCGTTGCCGGCGTCGTCCTGCGCGACGACCTCCAGGCCGTGGTCGCCCTCGGTCAGTGGCTCGTCCAACTCGACCGAGAAGTCGCCGTCGTCATTGGCTTCGCCGCGCCCGATCTCGTCGCCGTCCCGGTCGCGGATGATCACGATGGAGCCGGGCTCGGCGGTGCCGACCACCGGGCCGGTCGGGGTCGCGAGGTCCTGGCGCTCGACGACCGGAGCATCGGGCGCGGTGGTGTCCGGGACGACCGCGGTCGCGGTCGCCGGGCCGGACTCGTTGCCGACCGCATCGGCGGCGACGACCACGAGGTCGGTCGCACCCTCGGGCAGCGGTGCGTCGAGACGGACGGAGAAGTCGCCGGCCTCGTTCGCACGATCGCGGCCGAGTTCGTTGCCGGCGGGGTCGCGGACGATGACGATGGCGCCTGGCTCGGCGGTGCCGGTGATGGGTCCGGTCGGGTCGGCGAGGGTGCCGGGGTCGTCGACGATCGGGACGTCGGGGGCGGTGGCGTCGACGTCGAGGGTCGCCGTGGTCGGGTCGGCGGTGAAGCCGTTGCGGTGCTGCACGGCGGTGACGGTGACCGACCCCTCCGACAGCGCCTCGGTGACGGGGAGCGACCAGGTGCCGTCGTCGCCGACGGGGACGTTCACCGGCGCCCGGTCACCGACGGCCACGTCGACGGTGCCACCGGGGACGCCCTGGCCGGTGATGGTCGGCTTCGGCCCGACGGCTGCGGTCGGCTCGTCGATGACGGCGGCGGTCAGCGGGATGGTGACCTTCCACGTCGATGTCGTCTGCTCGCTCGAGTTCACGTAGTCGGTGGCGGCGTTCGGGGCGAACGAGCCGTGCACCGTGATGACGTCGCCCGGCAGAGCGGAAACGTCGACGGTGATCGGCACCCGGATGTGGTTGAAGTTCGCTCCTCCGGTGTTGAGTGGCTGGGGGTTCCCGCCGAGGCAGTCGGTCTGCGTGGAGGACGTGAACGTGCAGTTCGCGACGTTCGCCGTGCCTGAGTTCGCCACGGAGAACGGCGGTCGTCCGCGTGTGAAGGTCGCGGGGCCGGTGATGGTCCAGTGGAAGTCGAGCGAACGGCTCGGGATCGTGAAGCCACTCACGTTCTTGACGTTGAAGATCGACGTCTCGAACCGCTGTCCCGGCTGACCGATCGCGTCCGCGGCTCCATCGACGTACACGTTGATCGGCGTCTCGTTCGGCGTGGCCTCGTCGGTCGTGGGCTGCGCCTCGGGGGTGGGGGTCGGGG
>NZ_QKTF01000014.1:0-97163 GCF_003234745.1 Curtobacterium sp. MCLR17_039 | reverse complement strand
AGATGTGTATAAGAGACAGGCCGACGGGTGAGCCCACCGCTGCCGGGGACGATCTCGGTCGCGGAAGCAGGCGGGAACGGCGGCACACCGGCCGCGGGCGCCGCGCCGGCGTCGCGGGCTGCGAACCGGCCGCGGCGGCACGCTCCCGCTCGCGCGCCTGGCGCCGCGACAGGGGCGGGTGCGCGTCGGACGAACTCATGCAACGCTCCGATACAGATGGTGCTTGGAGATGTACTGGACGACACCGTCGGGAACCAAGTACCAGACGGGGAACCCCCGTCGAACCCGGTCACGGCAGTCCGTCGAGGATATGGCCAGTGCAGGGACTTCGAGCAAGCTTACGTCCCGCTCGGGCAATCCGGTGAGGCTCAAGGCGTGTCCCGGACGCGTCACGGCCACGAAGTGCGCGAGGTCCCACAGACCATCATGGTCTTTCCAGTCGACGATCTGCTGAACGGCATCTGCGCCCGAGATGAAGACGAGCTGGGCATCTGGTCGCTGTTCGTGCAGATCCCGCAGGGTGTCGACGGTGTACGTCGGCCCCGGGCGGTCGATGTCCACGCGGCTGACGGTGAACATCGGGTTCGACGCGGTGGCGATCACGGTCATCAGGTACCGGTGCTCGGCGTCGGTGACGTCGGACTTCATGTACGGCTGTCCGGTGGGGACGAAGACGACCTCGTCGAGGTCGAAGGCCCGCGCCACCTCGGACGCCGCGACCAGGTGCCCGTGGTGGATGGGGTCGAACGTGCCACCCATCACGCCGATGCGTGGCCGTCCGGTGGTCTCGAGCATCGAGTGGTCGGTCAGATCTTGGTGTGGCCGAACTCGTCGACACCCGTCTCGTGGTGGCGGGTGGCCTCGAACTTCTGGGAGTGGCGGTAGGCCACGTCACGGAAGCTCCAGGTCACGAAGCCGAGGAAGATGAAGAAGAGGGCGCCGACCATGGGGAACACGAACGCGGGCGCCCCGGAGGCGTGCTCAGCAGCTTCTGCGAGGAGGGTCATCGTTCGTGCTCCGTTCGGTCGGGGAAAGACGCCGTTCAGTCTAGCCGCGGATCTGCCCGGAGCCGCGCACGATCCACTTCGTGCTCGTCAGCTCCGGCAGGCCCATCGGACCGCGCGCGTGCAGCTTCTGCGTCGAGATGCCGACCTCGGCCCCGAAACCGAACTCGCCGCCGTCGGTGAACCGGGTCGACGCGTTCACCATCACGACCGCCGAGTCGACGGTCGCCAGGAACCGTTCGGCGGTGTCGACGTCGTTCGTGACGATCGACTCCGTGTGGTGCGTCGACCACCGTGCGATGTGCGCCATCGCCGCGTCGACGTCGGGCACGACGCGGATCGACAGGTCGAGGTCCATCGACTCGGTCGCCCAGTCGTCGTCGGTGGCGCGGAGCACCCCGGGCACGATCGCCCGCGTGGCGTCGTCGCCGCGCAGCGTGACACCGGACGCCCGCAGCCGGTCGGCCAGCACCGGCAGGAGCCGTTCGGCGGAGGCCTCGTGCACCAGGAGGGTCTCGAGGGCGTTGCACACGCTCGGCCGCTGCACCTTGCTGTTCAGGACGATGTCGACCGCTCGCTGCTCCGGCGCGGAGGCATCGAGGAACACGTGCACGACGCCCGCACCGGTCTCGATGACGGGCACCTGCGACTCGGTGACGACGGTCTGGATGAGTGCGGCGCTCCCCCGCGGGATCAGCACGTCGACCAGGCCGCGTGCGCGCATGAGCTCGGTGGCACCGGCGCGGCCGAACTCGTCGATGGTCTGCACCAGGTCGCGGGGCAGGCCGACCGACTCGACCGCGTCCTGGATCCGGGCGACGAGCACGGCGTTCGTGTGCTGGGCCGCCGATCCGCCGCGGAGCACGACGGCGTTGCCCGACTTGAGCGCGAGCGAGGCGATGTCGACGGTGACGTTCGGGCGCGCCTCGTAGATGGCCCCGACGACACCGAACGGCACGCGCACCTGGGTGAGCTGGAGTCCGTTCGGCAGCTGCGACCCGCGCACGTGCTCCCCCACGGGGTCGGTCAGCCCGACGACGTGCTCGACCGCGGCGGCGAGGGCTTCGATCCGGCCGGGGTCGAGTCGCAGCCGGTCGAGCAGCCCGGACGAGAGTCCGCCGTCCTCGCCGGCGACGAGGTCGTCGTGGTTCGCGGCGACGATCTCGTCGGTCGCGGCACGCACCGCCGCGGCGATCGCGCCGAGGGCCGCGTCCTTGACGGCGGTCGTCGCGGTCGCGAGCGCCGACGAGGCGGCCCGAGCGGCCACGAGCTTGTCGGCCAGGGTCGGGGCGGGCGCGATCGACGACATGGACCGATTGTAGGTCCGCCCCTCGGTTTGTGACGGGCGTTCCGGACGCTCGCCGTGCCTCCGAGCCCAGTCCGCCGCACCGACCGGTCACGACACGTCGCCCCCGCCCGTCGAGCGGTCGCAGATCGTCGCTCCGCGACGCCCGCGCCGACGGTTCCCGACCACACGACCGCGCCCCGACGGGGAGTCGTGACCGCCTGGAGGCCCGCCAACGGTCCCGGGGACCCACACCGGGCCTCCAGGCGGTCGCGTCCACCCCGGCGGCTGGCCGCGTCGACCGGTCACGACACGTCGTCCCCCGCCCGCCGAGCGGTCACAGATCGTCGCTCCGCGACGCCCGCGCCGACGGTTCCCGACCACACGACCGCGCCCCGACGGTGAGTCGTGACCGCCTGGAGGCCCGCCACCGGTCCCCGGGACCCGCACCGGACCTCCAGGCGGTCGCATCCACCCCGTCGGTCGGTCACGACACGTCGTCCCGCACCACGCGAACGGTCGCAGATCGTCGCTCCGCGACGCCCGCACCGACGGTTCCCGACCAGTCGGCACCGGGCCGACGGCGAGTCGTGACCGCTCCGGGCGCAACCCGTCTCAGGCACGCGGCGCGGCGTGGAACCAGGTGCCGAGGTGTTCGCCCGCCAACGCGCGGTCGACCAGCGCCGTGTCGGTCACGAGCACCGCGGTGCCCGCCTCGGCCGCGAGCCGCGCGGCGGCGACCTTGGTCCCCGCTCCCCCGGTGCCGACGCCGGCGGTGCCGATCGAGCCGAAGGTGACCCCGGCCAGCTCGTCACCGAACGGCACCTCGTCGATGCGGGTCGCGCCGGGCTGCTCCGGGGGTGCCGTGTAGAGCGCCTCGACGTCGGAGAGCAGCACGAGGGCGTCGGCCCCGAGCAGCCGGGCCACCAGGGCCGCGAGCCGGTCGTTGTCGCCGAAGCGGATCTCGTGCGTGGCGACGGTGTCGTTCTCGTTCACGATCGGGAGCACGCGCAGGGCGAGCAAGCGATCGATGGCGCGCTGGGCGTTCACCCGGTGCGTGGGGTTCTGCAGGTCACCGGCGGTGAGCAGGATCTGCGCCGCGACGACACCGTGACGGTCGAGTTCCTTCTGGTACCGGAACATCAGGACGTTCTGCCCGGTGGCCGCCGCGGCCTGCTGCGTGGCGAGGTCGTCAGGACGGCCCTCGAGTCCGAGGAACGGGAACCCGGTCGCGATCGCACCGGACGACACGAGCACGACCTCGGTCCCCCGGCCGTAGGCGGCGGCCAGGGCGTCCACCAGGGGGCCGATCTGGCCGGCGGCGTCACCGCTGACCGAGCTCGAACCGACCTTGACCACGATCCGCCGCGCACGCGGGATGTCCTCGCGCCGGGTGACGGGGCCGAGGTCGGTGCGGGCGGTCGTGTCGGTCATGCCGCGGTCAGTCCTTCTGGTCGCTGGTCTCGACCTGCTCGCTGGTGCCGAGCTGGTCGCTGGTCACCACGTCGTCGTCCACCCAGAGCCCGGAGACGCGCTCCTGCTCGAGCTCGGCACGGGCGGCCGCCTTGGCGTCCATCCGCTCGAAGTACTCCTCGCGCCGCTCGTTGCGGGTCGGACGCGAGGTCGCACCGATGCGGGCGTCGGTGCCACGGGCGCTCGTGATGAGCTCCGCGGTCGACGTGAGCGTGGGCTCCCAGTCGAACACCATGCCGCCGTCGCCACCGATGACGACGGTCGAGCCGGCGACGGCTCCGGCCTTGAACAGACCGTCCTCGACGCCGAGCTTCGCGAGCCGGTCGGCCAGGTAGCCGATCGCCTCTTCGTTGGTGAAGTCGGTCTGCTGGACCCAGCGCTCCGGCTTGGCGCCGCGGACGCGGTAGAAGCGGTGCTCCTCGCCGCCCTCGGCGCGCACGGTGAACGGCTTCTCGTTGACCGAGCGGGGGCGGAGCACGATGCGCTCCGGCACGGGCTCGGCCGCACGGGCGGCGCGAGCCTGCTCGACGATGTCGGCCAGGGCGAAGGTCAGCTCACGGAGCCCCTTGCGGGACGCCGTGGAGATCGGGAAGACGCGGTAGCCGCGGCCCTCGAGCTCAGCGGTGACGAACTCGGCGAGCTCCTGCGCCTCGGGCACGTCGATCTTGTTCAGGGCGACGAGCTGCGGGCGCTCGAGCAGCGGCACCTGGCCCTCGGGGACCGGGTAGCGCTCGAGCTCGCCGAGGATGACGTCGAGGTCGCTGATCGGGTCGCGGCCCGGGTCGAGCGTGGCGCAGTCGATGACGTGGAGCAGCGCCTCGCACCGCTCGACGTGGCGCAGGAACTCGAGGCCCAGGCCCTTGCCCTCGGACGCGCCCTCGATCAGACCGGGGACGTCGGCGACGGTGAACCGGGTGTCACCGGACTCGACGACACCGAGGTTCGGGGTGAGGGTCGTGAACGGGTAGTCCGCGATCTTCGGCTTGGCGGCGGAGACGGCGGCGATGAGCGAGGACTTGCCGGCGCTCGGGAACCCGACGAGGGCGACGTCGGCGATGGTCTTCAGCTCGAGGCTGATGTCACCCGCCCACCCCTCGGTGCCGAGCAGCGCGAAGCCGGGGGCCTTGCGCTTCGTGGTGGAGAGCGCCGCGTTGCCGAGGCCGCCCTGTCCACCGGGGGCCACGACGACGCGCATGCCGGGTTCGGTGAGGTCGGCGATGACGTCGCCGGACTCGTCGTACACCACGGTGCCGACGGGCATCGGGAGCTCGAGGACCTCGCCGCTGACACCGCTGCGGTGGTCACCCATGCCGGGCTGCCCGTTCTTCGACGAGCGGTGCGGGGAACGGTGGTAGCCGAGCAGCGTCGTCACCTGCGGGTCGGCGACGAGCACGATGTCGCCGCCGTCACCGCCGTTGCCGCCGTCGGGCCCGGCGAGGGGCTTGAACTTCTCACGGCGGACCGACACGCAGCCGTTGCCGCCGTGCCCCGCGCTGAGGTGCAGGGTCACGCGGTCGACGAAGGTCGCCATGGGTCCACTCCTGGTGTTTCGTTGTGCCGACGGGATCGTCGGCGGGAAAAGCAAAGGAGGGGCGGGCACTCGGCCCGCCCCTCCAGCTGCAGTCGTTCGAACGACTACGCGTTGACGATGTTGATGACCTTGCGGCCACCCTTGGTGCCGAACTCGACCGAACCGGACGAGAGGGCGAACAGCGTGTCGTCGCCACCGCGGCCGACGTTGGCGCCCGGGTGGAAGTGGGTCCCACGCTGGCGGACGATGATCTCGCCGGCGTTGACGACCTCGCCACCGAAGCGCTTCACGCCGAGGCGCTGTGCGTTCGAGTCACGACCGTTGCGAGTGGAACTCGCACCCTTCTTGTGTGCCATGAGTTGACTCCCTTACGCGATCTTGGTGATCTTGACGCGGGTCAGCTCAGCGCGGAAACCCTGGCGCTTCTTGTACCCGGTCTTGTTCTTGAACTTCTGGATGATGACCTTGGGACCACGGAGGTCGTCGAGCACCTCGGCGGTGACGGTCACGTTCGCGAGCTCGGAAGCCGCCGACGTGATCTTGTCACCGTCCACGAGGAGCACGGGGGCGAGGTCGATGTTGCCCTTGTCGTCCGCCTTGGCACGGTCGATGGTCAGGATGGTGCCGACCTCGACCTTCTCCTGACGGCCGCCGGCGCGCACTACTGCGTAAACCACGTGGAAATCCTTACGTAACTCTGCTTGAGGGAAGTCTCGGGTGCCCACTTCTGCACGAGCGGCTCCCGGTAGGCCGGGCCCGATCGGCGACGCAGGCAGAACGGCCCGCTGACACCAGGGACCGAGAATACTCGATCACCCTGGGTCCGGTCAAACGGCGACACCCGTACGATTGCACGGTGACCGTGTTGATCGACCCACCGACGTGGCCCGCCCACGACACACTGTGGTCGCACCTCGTCAGTGATGAATCCTACGCGGAACTCCACGCGTTCGCTGCGCGGGCCGGTGTGCCGCGCCGTGCGTTCGACCACGACCACTACGACGTCCCGCTCGCGCGGTACGACGAACTGGTCGCCGCGGGCGCCTCGGCGGTGACCGGTCGCGAGCTCGTGCTGCGGTTGATCCGCAGTGGCCTGCGCGTGGCGCAGCGGGACAAGCGCGGCCTCTGACAGCGCGTCAGGGCGGCCGGGAGGCCCGGTTCGGGTCCGCCCCGCGCGGCACTTCGCACGGCGCGCCGCCGGCTCGCAGGGCCGCGCGAACGGTGCGAGGTTCCGTGCTCCGTGCGACGCGGAGACGGGCGCACCGAGTACGGAACCTCGCACGGGTCGGCGGGGGCCTCGCACCGTGCGAGGGGCCGCGGGCGGGCTCAGCGGGGCGCTGGACCGCCCCAGGGGTTCGCCGGGGGCTGCTGCTGCGGGGGCTGCTGGATCGTCGACGGCGGCACCGCGTCGGCGGGTCGAACGGTGCCCGGCATGCCCGGGGTCGTCGACGGGCCTCGTCCGCGGCGCGGTCGACCGAGCCAGAGCCAGGCCGCCGTGGCGGTCGCCAGGAGCATCACCGTGAACGGCAGACCGTTCTGCAGCGGCCGCGTGACCACGTCGATGACGAGCTGGGAGGCGCCTGCGGTGGTCGCTCCGAGCGACCCGGTGAAGACCCCGACGAGCATCAGGGCCACCGTCCCAGCGGCGCCGGCGAGGACCACGCGGAGCAGGAGCCTCGGCAGCGGACTGCGACGGTCGATCGGCGTCAGGAACGCCAGGGCCAGGAACGCGCCGACGTAGTACGGGAACGGCGCCACGAAGACCCCGGTCGTGAAGCTGCCGAGCAGGCTCGTGCCGGCGCCGTAGTGCCGGAACGGACTGACCACGAGCGAGGTGCCGAGCAGCCCGAAGAGCCCGGACACGAACTCGACGAGCACCAGGGCCACCACGGCGATGAGCGCGCCGGCCGTGTTCGTCACCGAGGCCCCGGGCGCGAAGGCCCGACGCGGGTCTGCCGGGGCACGGGGCGGCCGCGGCGGGGCGTACGGCGCACCGGCACCGGGCTGACGCCCGTACTGCGGCACACCGCCCTGCTGCGGCGGCACGGGGCCGGGCTGCTGGGCACCCGGGCCGGGCGGTGCGGGCTGGGACCAGCCCGCACCGTAGTACCCACGCTGCTGCTGCGGGTCGCCCGGGTTCGTCACGTCAGTTCCCCAGGATCACTGTGCCGTCGGAGCCGTCGGCGTCGTCGGTCGGCTCCTCCGTCGGCGTGGCCGGAGCGCTGATGCTCGGCGACGAGACCCGGCGGGAACGCGAGCGCCCCTGTCCGGGCTGCTTCGGCTCCGGGAGCGCCTGGAGCACCGAGTCGAGCAGGGACTCGGCGTCCGGGGCGACCGCGCGGGGCTCGCGCTTGGGCGCCGCGGCGATCGGGATGTCCAGGATCGCGACGGTGTTGTCGGTCGGGGTCACGGTGGCGCTCGAGCTCACGCGACGACGGGCCGGGGCCTTCGCCTTCGGTGCGGCAGCGGGCTCCGTGACGGCCGGAGCAGCGGCCTTCGGCGCGCGCGCCTCGGGCTCGACGACCACGGCGGGCTCGGCAGTGGCCGAGGACTCAGGTGCGTCCGACTGCTCGGCGGCCTCGGTGGCCCCAGCCTGCGCGGCGGCCTGCTGGTCACCGTTCTGCTGGTCGCCGTTCTGCTGGTCTCCCCCGCGGCTTCCACGGCCACGACGACGACGCTTCGAGCCGGTCGGCTGTTCGCCACCCGTGCTGTCCGTACCGATCGACGCGTCGGCCGACGACGGTGCCGTGGCCTCCGTCGCGGTCACGGCAGCAGCCGCTGCCTCTTGCTCGTCGTGCGACAGGGTCGAGGCGGCGATCCGCGACAGCGCGTTCTTCACGTCGTCGGTGATCTGGTGCGCCTGGCTGGACGCGCCGTGCGACGGCCCCGACGAACCCGAGTTCCCGTTGCCGTTGCCGCCGTTCCCGCCGTTGCCGGACCGGCCGTTCTCGTTGCCGTTCCCGCCACGGCCCTTGCGGCGACCCTTGCTCGGGCCCGGGTCGGCGTTGTTGTCGTTGATCTTGGCGTTGACCTCGTCGAGGGACTCGCGCAGACCGACACCGATCTTCTTGCGGGTCATCTGCACGAGGCCGAGCGAGGTGATCTCGGCGACCTGGTGCTTCGTCCGGTCACGGCTCAGGCACTCCACCAGGCGCCGGAGCACGAGGTCGCGGTTCTCCTCGAGCACCATGTCGATGAAGTCGACGACGATGATGCCGCCGATGTCCCGCAGGCGGAGCTGCCGGACGATCTCCTCGGCGGCCTCGAGGTTGTTCTTCGTGACCGTCTCCTCGAGGTTGCCGCCGGAGCCAACGAACTTGCCCGTGTTGACGTCGACGACCGTCATGGCCTCGGTGCGGTCGATGACGAGCGAACCGCCGGAGGGCAGCCAGACCTTGCGGTCGAGCGCCTTGTCGATCTGCTCGTTGAGACGGAACTCCTCGAAGGAGTCGGGGCCCTCGTACCGGACGACGCGGTCCTTGAGGTCCGGGGCGACGGCCGACAGGTACTCGTCGATGGTGCCGCCGGCGGCCTCACCGTCGATGATCAGCTTCGTGAAGTCCTCGTTGAAGACGTCGCGGACGATCTTGATGAGCAGGTCGGGCTCGGAGTGCAGCATCACCGGGGCGTGGCCACCGGCGACCTTCTTCTGGATGGCCTCCCACTGGCTGGTCAGGCGCTGCACGTCGCGGGTGAGCTGCTCCTCGGTCGCACCCTCGGCAGCGGTGCGCACGATGACGCCCGCGTGCTCCGGCAGCACCTCCTTGAGGATCTTCTTCAGTCGGGCACGCTCGGTGTCCGGCAGCTTGCGCGAGATCCCGTTCATCGAGCCGTTCGGCACGTAGACCAGGTAGCGACCCGGCAGCGAGATCTGGCTGGTGAGGCGCGCACCCTTGTGGCCGACCGGGTCCTTCGTGACCTGCACGAGGACCTTGTCGCCCGGCTTGAGCGCTGCTTCGATGCGGCGACCGTGGTTGCCGGTCTCGACGGAGTTCCAGTCGACCTCACCGGCGTAGAGCACGGCGTTCCGGCCACGACCGATGTCGACGAACGCCGCCTCCATCGAGGGCAGGACGTTCTGCACCTTGCCGAGGTAGACGTTTCCGATGAGCGACACGTTCTCGGACTTGGTGATGTAGTGCTCGGCGAGGATGCCGTCCTCGAGCACGCCGATCTCGATCGTCGACGAGCTGGAGCGGACGATCATCTGGCGGTCGACGCTCTCGCGGCGGGCGAGGAACTCGTCCTCGCTGACCACCTGACGGCGGCGTCCGGCATCACGGCCGTCACGACGGCGCTGCTTCTTCGCCTCGAGCCGGGTCGAGCCCTTGATGCGCTGCGGCTCGGTGATGAGCTCCGGCTCGCGGCGGCGCGGCTCCTGGTGGTCGCGCGGCTCGCGGGCCTCGCGGTCAGCGCTCGAACCACGGCGACGCGAGCGACGGCGCGAGCCGCCCTGGTCGTCGCGGTCGTCACGGTCGCGATCGCGGTCGAACCGGTCCTCGCGGTCGTAGCGGTCGTCCTCGTCACGGTCACGGTCACGGTCACGGTCACGGTCACGATCGCGGTCGCGCTCGAACCGGGGCGCGCGCTGCGGCAGCTCCGGCAGCACCGGCGCGTGGAAGATCAGGCTGAGCGTGCTCGTGGCCTTCGGCACGAACGGCTCGTCGGCGGGTGCTGCGTCGTCGCTCGCCTCGGCCGTCGGTGCGGCGTCGGCCGGACGGGAGGCGCGGTCCGCGTCCGCCCCGTCGGTCGCGGTCGCCGACTGGTCGCCCGTCACGACCGGCAGGTCACCGGTCAGCGTGCTCACGTCGTGCGGCTCGGCACCGCTGTCGGCGACGGCCTCGACCGCGACGGAGACCGCCCCGGTGTCGGTCGGCTCGACGGGCGACGCCGGCGAGGCCGGGGAGTCGGGCGAGTCCGGCGAATCGGGAGAGTCCGGCGAACCGGCCGACGCGACGCTGGCCGCGGGACGGGCGTCAGCGCCGCCCGTCAGCGCGAGGGTCTCGTCGGCGTGGGGTGCCTGCTCGGCGCCCCTCCCCACGAGCTCGGCCGCCACGTCGCTTCGCGACGCGTCGGAACCGGCTCGCGTGGGCCCAGCCTCCTGGCCGGACGACCGGGCGCGGCGACCGCCGAACAGGCGGCTCCGGCGCTTCGGCGCGTTCTCGTCGTTGGTCGTGTTGTCGTTGTTCTGCTCCACCATGGACTGGTGCACTCCTCGGCCCCACTCGCACCCTTTCGGGTGGCGGGAATTCTGTGTCGTGGCGGGCGGCGTCGACGCCCCCGCGCTCGCTGTCTCGTGATCGGTCCGCGTCAACTTCTCGTTGCGTCCGCGCCCGTTCCGGTCCGGGCACCCGGCCCGGTCCGGCTCGGCGTCGGAGTGACGCTGCCCGACCACAGTGCGCTCTCACCGCACCTGATCGTCCGGGTTCGGCCCGGTGGGGCGTCACTCGGAAAGCTCTCTTCGGTGTGCGGTTGGCCGCACGACCTCCAGGCATTATCGCATGCCGCACCCGGAAAGCACCGGAACCCGCATGCGATGATGACCGCGTGACCGCGTCTGCCCCTGCCCCCCGTCGTCCGATCGCGATGGCGGTCTTCCTGCTCGTCACCGGGATCGTCGGCCTGTTCGGCTCGTTCCGGCTCGTCCTCGACGAGTTCACGAAGTACCAGAACCCCAAGGCCGTCCTGAGCTGTGACGTGAACCCGTTCATCAACTGCTCCGACGTGATGGCCAGCTGGCAGGGGCACCTGTTCGGGTTCCCGAACCCGCTGCTCGGCGTCATGGGGTTCGTCGCCCCGATCGCCGTCGCGGTGCTGCTGCTCGCCGGTTTCCGGAACGGTTCGCGCTGGTTCTGGATCGTCTTCAACGCCGGGGTCTTCCTGGCATGGGTGTTCGTGACCTGGCTGTTCACGCAGACCGTCTTCGTCATCGGCGCCCTGTGCCCGTGGTGCATGCTCGTCTGGTCGATGACGATCCCGATGTTCTGGGTGTTCACGATCTGGAACACGGCGCAGGGTCGCTTCGGCGCCGGGGCGCAGCGCGTCGGGCGGTCGCTCCTGCCCTTCAGCTGGGCGTTCGCGCTGGCGAACTACCTGGTCATCATCGTCACGATCATCATCAAGTTCCCCGCGGTGCTCACCAGCTTCTGAGCCGTCCCCGCTGCCCCTACGCTCGGGATCGATGAGCGAGAACGAGAGCAGCAGGGCGCGCCGGGACGCCGCACGTGACCGCGCGCGAGCGACACGGGCGGCGGAGCAGTCGCGCCGACGCCGCCGCCGCGCACTCGGCATCAGCGGGATCGTCATCGGTGGCCTCGCGGTGGTCGCGGTCGTCGTCCTGGTGATCGCGAACTCCGTGCAGCCCGCCGGGCCGGGTCCGCGGAACGCGGCGAGCGACGGCGTCCTGCTCACCGGGGTGCACGGCAGGATCGTGCCCGTCGAGACGCGGGCGGTGCCCGACGGTGGGACTCCGACGCCGACCGAGCAGGACGGCTCCAGGACCGCGATCACGATCTACGCGGACTACATGTGCCCGTACTGCAACCAGTTCGAGACGGCCCAGATGCCCCGGATCCGACAGTGGGTCGAGGACGGCACCGCGACCCTCGAGCTGCATCCACTCGGGCTGCTCGACCGCGTGTCGCTCGGGTCGCGCTACTCCACCCGGTCGGCTGCGGCTGCGGCCTGCGTAGCGGACCACGACCCGGACGCGTTCCTGGCGTTCAACAGCTCGCTCTACGAACACCAGCCCTCGGAGAGCACGCGCGGACTGACGAACGACGAGCTGGCCTCCCTCGCGCGCCAGGCCGGGGCGACGGACCCGGCCGTGGCACCGTGCATCGCCCGGCAGGACTTCGCCGGGTGGGTCGCCGACGCCACGAACCGGGCGATGAACGACCCGGTGCCGAACTCGTCGCTCGACGGGATCACGAGCACGCCGACGATCATCGTCGACGGCGAGCAGTACAACGCGGACGGCGCGGCGTCCCTCGCCGACGTCGACGCGTTCGCGGCCTTCGTCCGGAAGCACGGCGGAGCGTCCTAGCCTTCCCCGCTCACGACGAACGGCCCCCGCTCCCGGATGGGAGCGAGGGCCGTCGGTCGTTCGGGGAGTGCTACTTCGCCGCGGCGTCGATCGCGGTGATGACGGTGCTCAGGTCGTCCAGGCGCTTGCCGTCGACGACGATCGTCGGCGTGCCGAAGCCCTGCGTGCCCGCGAGCGCCTCGTTCGTGGTGACGGCCTGCGTGGACTTCGTCACCCAGCCCTTGAACTGCTCGGACGACAGGCACTCGGACAGGTCCGAACCGGTCGCGCCGCCCGCCTTGACGAGCTTCGCGATCTCGGAGTTGGTCAGGCCCTTGGTGCCCTCGGCCGGCTGGTTCTCGAAGAACTGCGTCTGCACGTCGAGGAACTTGTCCGGCGCGTAGTTCGCCACGCACATGGCGGCGTTCGCGGCACGGCTGGCGTAGCGGGAGCCCGCGTAGCTGCGGTCGAGGATCGACACCGGCTGGATCGCCAGGGTCGCGTCGCCCGACTTCACCTTGTCGAGGATCTGGTCGGAGTAGGCCGCCTCGAACTGCTTGCAGACCGGGCAGGCCCAGTCGACGTACTCGGTGACCGTCACGGCGCCGTCGCTGTTCGCCGTCGGGACCGGCGAGGCCGAACCCGTCGCGGAGACGGCCGGCGTGGTCACCGGCGTGACCTTGCCGTCCTGGCCGGTGAACTGGATCGCGCCGGTGGCCATGTTCTTCGGCCCCGCTGCGGACACCACGGGGGCGTTGTTCACGTTCACCACGACGATCGCGATGATCGCGGCGATCGCCACGATACCCAGGCCGATGCCGCCCTGCAGGAACCACTTGTTGCGGCGCTTGCGGCGCTTCTCGGCGTCGGCGCGCTGGCGTGCGACCTCTCGGGCGTGCTGACGCCGCTCGTTCTTGGTGGGTCGGTCGTTGTTCGTCACGTCGTGCCCGCCGCTCAGGCGAACCAGAGCGCGAGCTCGCGCGCGGCCGACTCGGGGCTGTCCGAACCGTGGACCAGGTTCTGCTGCACCTTGAGGCCCCAGTCGCGGCCCAGGTCACCACGGATGGTGCCGGGCGCGGCCGAGGTCGGGTCGGTGGTGCCGGCGAGCGAGCGGAAGCCCGCGATCGCACCGTTCCCGGCGACGCGCACGGCGACGACGGGACCGGACTGCATGAACTCGACGAGCGGCTCGAAGAACGGCTTGCCCTGGTGCTCCTCGTAGTGCGCGTCGAGCAGGTCGCGCGGTGCGGTGAGCATCTTCAGGTCGACGAGCTCGTAGCCCTTCGCCTCGATCCGGCGGAGGATCTCACCGGTCAGCTGGCGGGCGACGCCGTCGGGCTTGACGAGGACGAGGGTCTCTTCGAAGTCGGACACGCAGTACTCCCTGTGTTCGGGGTCGAATGTGGTGGTCAGTCCTCGCCCATGGCCGCTCGGCGCGCGGCGTTCTGACGGTCCAGTTGACCGCCCTTGACGAAGCAGAAGACCCACAGCGCCAGGAACACCACGGCGACCGCGAACATGAACGGTTCGATGAACCCGGTGGCGAGGATGGCCGCCTGCAGCAGCCACCCGAACCATACACCGGCCCGGTTGCCCGTCAGACGTGAGGCAGCTGCGAGGACGATGATCGCGCCGATGCCGCCACCGAAGGCCGCGGCGGGCGGCAGCGTGCCCTTGCCGAAGACGACGAGCATGGGGAAGAAGAACATGATCGCCTCGAGCACCAGCGTGATCGAGAGCAGGCTCTCCTGCGCCCCGCGCTCGCGGCGCGGCTTCCGGGTGCGCGGTGCGCGGCCCGGCCGGGAGGCCCGTGGTGCGTCCGTCACTTCGCCTCGCCTTCGCGGTGCACGAGGTCCATGACCGCGCCCACCATCACGATGGAGCCAGCGACGAGCACGAGGGCGTCCTCGGCATCCGCCTCGTCGGCCAGGCTGCGCGCTTCCTGCAGTGCGGAGGCCAGGGACGGCTCGACGACGACGCGGTCCTCGCCGACCTCGTCGACGACGACACGGGCGAACTCGTCCGCGTCGAGCGCCCGCTCCCCCGGCGGCTGCGTCACGACGAACGTCGCGACGGTGTCCTTGAGCGCGCGGACGAACCCGCGGGCGTCCTTGTCGCCGAGGATCCCGACGACGCCGACGACGTGTTCGGAGGGGAACGCCACCGGCAGCGCCTCGGCCAGGGCCTTCGCACCGTGCGGGTTGTGCGCGGCGTCGACGACGACGGTCGGGTCGGTCGCGATGGGCTGCAGGCGACCGGGGCTGGTCGTGCCGGCGATGCCCTCCGACAGGACGTCCTCGTCGAGGGCCTGGGCCCCGCGGCCGAGGAACGACTCGACCGCCGCGATAGCCACGGCGGCGTTCTCGGCCTGGTGCCGGCCGAACAGCGGCAGGAACAGGTCGTCGTAGCGGCCGGCGATGCCCTGCACGGTGATGAGCTGTCCGCCCACGGCCGGGGTGACGTCGACGACGCTGAAGCCCGTACCCTCGACGGCCAGGGTGGACTCGGTGAGCTCGGCGGCGCGCTCGAGTTCGGCGAGGGCCTCGGGGACCTGCCGGCTCGACACCACGGCGGACGACGGCTTGACGATGCCCGACTTGGTGCGGGCGATCTCGGCCACGGTGGCACCGAGCTGCTTCGCGTGGTCGATGGCGATCGGCGTGAACACCGACACCTGGCTCTGCACGACGTTGGTGGAGTCCCACTCGCCGCCCATCCCGACCTCGATCACGGCGACGTCCACCGGTGCCTCGGCGAAGCACGCCAGGGCGAGCACGGTGAGCGCCTCGAAGAAGGTCAGCGGGAGTTCGCCCTTGTCGGCGAGCTCGCGGTCGGTGATCTCGAGCACCGGGGCGATGTCGTCCCAGTTCTCGACGAACCGGTCCGCCGCGATCGGCTGGCCGTCGACCACGATGCGTTCCCGGATCGACACCAGGTGCGGGCTCGTCATCAGGCCGGTGCGCAGACCGTGTGCCCGGACGATGCTCTCGATGGTGCGCGCGGTCGACGTCTTGCCGTTCGTGCCCGTCACGTGGATCACCGGGTACGCCAGGTGCGGGTCGCCGAGCAGCTCGACGGCGCGGCGGGTGGCGGTCAGCCGGCGCTCGGGGGCCTGTTCACCGATGCGGGCGTACAGGGCGGCCTCGACGCGGCGGACCTCGTCGTCGTCGCCGCCGTAGGGCACGGCGTCGGCTGGAGCGTCTCCGGAGGGGCCGACCGGGATCCGGATGCCGTCCTCGTCGCGACCGTCGAACTCGTCGTGTCCGACGAACTCCTCGTTCGCCTCGTGGCCGTCGTACTGGTCGTCGTCACTCATGCGCGTGCTACCTCCACGGATACCTTCGCACCGTCACCGACGTCGGTGGTGGTGTCGTCCGCCCCGAGGGGCTTGATCTCGACGCTCGTCGCCAGGGTCTCCCCCGCGATGAGCTCCTGATGCGTGCGGACCGCGCCGTCGGCCGTGTCGTCCACCCGGAGGGTCAGGGCGATGCGGTCGCTGACGTCGAGGTCGGCGTCGCGGCGGGCCTGCTGGACGGCGCGGACGACGTCGCGGGCGAGCCCCTCGGCCTCGAGCTCGGGCGTGGTCACGGTGTCGAGCACGACGAAGCCGCCCTCGTCGAGGAACGCCACGGCCACCGAGGCGTCGGCCACCGTGAGGTCGAGCGAGTACTCGCCCTCGATGAGGTCGACGCCGCCGACGGTCACACCGGAGTCGGTCGCGGTCCAGTCGCCCTTCTTCGCGGCCGGGATCACCTGCTGCACCTGCTTGCCGATGCGGGGGCCGGCGACGCGGGCGTTCACGGTGAGCTTCCGCTCGATGCCGTACTGCGCCAGCGACTCCTCGGCCTGGGCCTCGAGCACCACGCGCTTGACGTTGAGCTCGTCGCGCAGGATGTCGGCGAACGGTTCGACCGCGGCCGGGTCCGGCACCACCAGGGTCAGGGTGGCGAGGGGCAGGCGGACGCGCTTGCCGGTGGCCTTGCGGAGCGCCAGGCCCTTCGAGGCGACGTCGCGCACACGGTCCATCGCGTCGACGAGGGCGTCGTCGGCGGGGAACTCGTCGGGGTCCGGGAAGTCCGTCAGGTGGACGCTGCGCCCGCCGGTCAGGCCCTTCCAGATCTCCTCGGTGACGAGCGGCGCGAGCGGGGCGGCGACCCGGGTCAGGGTCTCGAGCACGGTGTACAGCGTGTCGAAGGCCGCACGGGTCTCGGCTCCGGCGTCCGCGTCGGCCCCGGTCCAGAACTTGTCGCGCGAGCGGCGGACGTACCAGTTCGTCAGCACGTCGGCGAAGTCGCGGACGGCCTGGGCCGCGAGCGGGGTGTCGAGGGCGTCGAGGTGCGTCCGGACGTCGGTGACGAGGACCCGGGTCTTCGCGAGCAGGTACCGGTCGAGCACGTCGGTCGAGTCGGTCCGGCGCTGGGCCCGGTAGCCGTCGGGACCCGAGGCGTTCGCGTACAGGGTGAAGAAGTAGTACGTCGACCACAGCGGCAGCATGAACTCGCGGACGCCCTGGCGGATGCCTTCTTCGGTGACGACGAGGTTGCCGCCGCGGATCACCGACGAGGACATCAGGAACCAGCGCATGGCGTCGGCGCCGTCGCGGTCGAAGACCTCGGAGACGTCCGGGTAGTTCCGGAGCGACTTCGACATCTTCTGGCCGTCCGAGCCGAGGACGATGCCGTGGCTGATGACGTTCTGGAACGCCGGCCGGTCGAACAGCGCGGTGGAGAGCACGTGCATGACGTAGAACCAGCCGCGCGTCTGCCCGATGTACTCGACGATGAAGTCGGCCGGGCTGTGCGACTCGAACCACGCAGCGTTCTCGAACGGGTAGTGCACCTGGGCGTACGGCATCGACCCGGAGTCGAACCACACGTCGAACACGTCGGTGATCCGGCGCATCGTCGAGTTGCCGGTGGGGTCGTCGGGGTTCGGCCGCGTCAGGTCGTCGATGAACGGCCGGTGCAGGTCCACTTCACCCTCGGCGTTCACCGGCAGGCGACCGAAGTCGCGCTCGATGTCGGCGAGCGAGCCGTACACGTCGGTGCGCGGGTACTCGGGGTCGTCGGACTGCCACACCGGGATCGGCGTGCCGAAGTAGCGGTTGCGCGAGACCGACCAGTCGATGGCGTTGCCCACCCACTTGCCGAACTGGCCGTCCTTGACGTTGTCCGGCACCCAGTTGATGTCCTGGTTGAGCTGGCCCATGCGGTCGCGGAGCTCGGTGACGCGGACGAACCACGACGAGACGGCCTTGTAGATGAGGGGCTTCCGGCACCGCCAGCAGTGCGGGTAGCTGTGCTCGTAGGACGCCTGGCGGAGCAGTCGCCCGGCGTCGCGGACGGCCTTCGTCAGCGGCTTGTTCGCGTCCGACCAGAGCATGCCGGCGACCTCGCCGAACTGCGACGTGAAGACGCCGCCCTCGTCGAGGGACAGCACCACGGGGATGCCGGCGGCGGCGCAGACCTCTTGGTCGTCGGCACCGTACGCCGGGGCCTGGTGCACGATGCCGGTGCCCTCACCGGTCTCGACGTACTCGGCGACCAGGATGCGCCACGCGTTCTCGTAGCCCTCGGCGTCGGCCAGGAAGTCGAACAGACGCTCGTACTCGACGCCGTCGAGCTCGGCGCCCGTCAGGGTGCGCGCGACGGCGGCGAGCGCCTCGTCACCCGAGGCGTAGCCGAGCTCCTTCGCGTGCGCGGCCACGGTGTCGGACGCGAGGAGGTACGAGGCGGAACCTGCTTCGCCACCGTCAGCCGCGCCTCCAGGCCCTGCCGGGACGACCGCGTACGCGATGTCCGGACCGACGGCCAGGGCGGCGTTCGTCGGGAGGGTCCAGGGGGTCGTCGTCCAGGCGAGTGCCCGCACGCCGGTGAGCTCGAGCGCGTCCGCGCGCGAGCCGTGCAGCGGGAACGAGACGGTGACGGACTGGTCCTGGCGCATCTTGTAGACGTCGTCGTCCATGCGCAGCTCGTGGTTGGACAGCGGCGTCTGGTCGTTCCAGCAGTACGGCAGGACCCGGAAGCCCTCGTACGCCAGACCCTTGTCCCAGAGCTGCTTCCACGCCCAGAGCACGCTCTCCATGAAGGTGACGTCGAGGGTCTTGTAGTCGTCCTCGAAGTCGACCCAGCGCGCCTGGCGGGTGACGTACTCCTGCCACTCGTCGGTGTACTGCAGCACGGACTTCTTGGCGGCGGCGTTGAAGACGTCGATGCCCATGGCGTCGATCTCGTGCTTCTCGGTGATGCCGAGCTGCCGCATCGCCTCGAGCTCGGCGGGCAGGCCGTGGGTGTCCCAGCCGAAGCGGCGGTGCACCTGCTTGCCGCGCATGGTCTGGTAGCGCGGGAAGACGTCCTTCGCGTACCCGGTCAGCAGGTGCCCGTAGTGCGGCAGGCCGTTGGCGAACGGCGGGCCGTCGTAGAAGGTCCACTCCGGGCAGCCCTGTCGCGCGTCGATGGACGCCTGGAACGTGTCGTCGCGCTTCCAGAAGGCGAGGATGCCCCGCTCGACGGCGGGGAAGCTCGGCGAGGGGACGACGCCATCGGCATCGGCGTTCAACGGGTACGGCACCGGGACTCCTTGTGGGTTCGCTCGATCTCCACGAGGACGGAAAACAGGTTCCGCGGTACCACCTCGTTTGCCGCCCAACGTGCGCTGTGCGACCACTCTGTGTCGGGGGTGGTGACGGTCCCGAACCCGCCCGGTTCTACTGACGGAGGCGCTGGTGCGCTCCGCGTTCTTCCGGAAGCTCCCCGGTGATGGCCGGATCGACGCTCTTGGAACACGACTTTACCGGACGGGAGCATGCTTGAGTGATGCCCGCAGAAGAACGCCCCGAGTCACTCGTCACCGTCCTGATCGCGTTCGGGGCGAACCTGCTCGTCGCGATCGCGAAGACGATCGCCTCGCTCGTCTCGGGTTCGGCCTCGATGGTGGCCGAGGCGGCGCACTCCTGGGCGGACACCGGCAACGAGGTGTTCCTGCTCGTCGCGGAACGACGGGGCGGCAAGAAGCGGGACACCGCGCACCCGCTCGGGTACGGACGCGAGACGTACATCTGGTCGATGTTCGCCGCGTTCGGCCTGTTCACGGCCGGTGCGATCGTGTCGATCTACCACGGCATCTCGGAGTTCGGGGACACCGGGCCGGCCGAGGACGTCGTGCTCAACTACGTCGTGCTCGGGGTCGCGTTCCTGCTCGAGGGCACGAGCTTCCTGCAGGCGTACCGGCAGGCGCACGGTGCCGCGACCAAGCGCAAGGTCCCGGTGCTGCGGCACGTGCTGCAGTCGTCGAACCCGACGCTCCGTGCGGTGTTCGCCGAGGACGCGGCGGCGCTGATCGGCCTGGTCGTGGCGTTCCTCGGGGTGTTCCTGCACCAGGTCACCGGGCTGGCGGTGTTCGACGCGCTCGGCTCCATCGCGATCGGTGTGCTGCTCGGGATCGTCGCGATCGTCCTGATCGACCGCAACCGCCGGTTCCTGCTCGGTCAGAGCACGTCCCCCGAACTCGAGAACGCGGTGCTCGTCGAGCTGCTGGGCCGGTCGCAGGTCGAGCGGGTCACCTACCTGCACCTGGAGTTCGTGGGGCCGTCGCGGGTGTACCTCGTCGCGGCCGTCGACCTGACGGGCAACGAGACCGAGGAGCACGTGGCGGTGCGGTTGCGCGACGTGGAGAAGTCGCTCGAGGACAGCCCGTACATCGAGGAGGCCGTCCTCACCCTGAGCTACCCGGGCGACGAGTCGCTGGTGCCGACCGACGGCGACGTGCCCGAGGTGGTCCGGGACGGCACGGCTTCGGACGTCGCGTCCGGTGGGGCGGGGACTCTGCGCACGGAGTGAGCGTCAGCGGGCGTGCGGGCGTGCGGGCGGGTGTCGGGCTGGTGTCGCAGGACGCCGGCGTGTCCGTCCGACGCCGCCACGTGCTCGAGACGCCGCCGAATCCGGCGGCGTCTCGCCGGCGAGGCGGCGTCCCGCGAAGACGCCGGCGTGTTCTGTGAGCGACCGACCGGCGGACGGGAGGCGCGGTGCCAGATCGCCACGAGCCTCCAGACCGACGGTCGGTCACGACCACCGCCCCGGGCGCGACCGCAGGACGACGGCGTCAGCGGGCGTCGAGGCCCGCGACCACCGGGGTGAGCGCCGCCGCGACGTACTCGACGAGCGCACGGCGGCCGACCCCGTCGGTGACCCACACCCCGAACGCCGCGGCGGCGGCACCGAGCATCGCGCCGGACACCGTCTGCGGCCAGAGCGAGCGCGGCTGCTCCCCCGTGCGGCCCGCGACGAAGGCGGCGACGGCCTCGTGCTGCGCCGTCACCCGGACCGCGACGCCCGCCACCAGTTCGGGCCCGATGCCCATCACCTCGGCCTGCGCGACGGCCCACGGCACCCGCTCGGGGTCGTGGGCACGGGCTGCGGCGAGGAGCGCCTGCTCGACGGCCCGGACGACGCTCGGCTCGGTCGACGCGGCGAGGTACCCGGGCAGCCCGGCGACGGCGGCGTCGAGTTCGAGCCACATCACGTCGGCCTTCGCCGGGAAGTAGTTGAAGAACGTCGCGCGGCTGACCCCGGCGCGGGCGGCGATCTGGTCGACCGTGGTGCGTCCGTACCCCTGCTCGAGGAAGAGCTCGGCGGCGGCGTCCGCGAGCACCTCGGCGCTCGAGCGTCGGGGGCGGCCACCGCGGCGGATCGGTTCGTCCATGGGCCCCAGTAAACCGCTAGACTCGGTCAGCCATGATCTTGGACTCAGTACAGAAAACCCTCACCGTAGTCGCGGGCGCCTCGGCGGTCCTGCTCGTCCTGGCTGCCTGCGGCGGACCGGGCACGAGCACCGGGAGCAGCACCCCGGTCGACGGCGGCACGCTCACCTACGCCTCCGGCGACGCCGAACCGACCTGCCTCGACCCGCACGTCGGCGGCAACTACCCGCAGGCGCTCCTGGCGACGCAGTACATCGAGGAGCTCGTCGGGCTCGAGGACGGCAAGCCCACGCCGGAACTCGCGACGAAGTGGACCACGAGCGACGACGGGAAGACCCTGGCGTTCACCCTGCGCGACGACGTCTCCTTCACCGACGGCACCCCGTTCGACGCCGCCGCGGTCGTGGCGAACATCGAGCACGTGCAGGACCCGGCCACCGCCTCGAGCACCGGCTACCTGGCGCTGCAGTCCATCACGAAGGCGACCGCCACGGACGAGCACACCGTCACGCTGACGCTGAGCCGCCCGGACAGCGCGCTGCTCGAGTCCTTCTCGCAGCCCTGGGTGGGCATGGAGTCCCCGAAGGCACTCGAGCGCGAGCAGGCGACGAACTGCGAGTCCCCCGTCGGCACCGGCCCGTTCCGGGTCACCGGCTGGAAGCACGGCGACCGCGTCACCCTGACGAAGAACACCGACTACTGGGGCGCGACGAAACCGCGCCTGTCCGGCATCACGTGGCGGTTCCTGCCGGACTCGACCTCGCGCTACGCCGCGCTGCAGTCCGGCCAGGTCGACGTGATCGACAACGCCCAGCCCGACCAGCTCAAGGCCGCGTCGGCGAAGGGCGCGATCCGCGACCTCGACGCCCCGCGCCCTGGTGCCTCGAACCGGCTCGAGCTGAACTCCGGTCACGGGGTGTTCCGCGACGAGGCGGTGCGCCAGGCCTTCATCGCGGGCGCCGAGATCGACCCCGGCCTGCAGTCGCTGTTCCTCGGCACCGCGAAGCGCTCGTACTCGGTGCTCTCGAGCGCCGAGCCGCTCGCGTACTCGGAGAAGAGCCGGTTCGACTACTCCCCCACCAAGGCGAAGCAGCTCCTCGACGACGCCGGGTGGAAGGTCGGGTCGGACGGCATCCGCGAGAAGGACGGCCAGCAGCTCACCGTGACGTTCCCCGTCTCGACGAACCAGTCGGTGCCGGCCGAGCGCAGCCTGTTCCAGCAGATCCAGGCGTCCGAGAAGGCCGTCGGGTTCAAGGTCGTCCTCGACGAACTCGACCTGTCCAGCTGGTACGCCGCCCTCGCCGCGAACGAGTACGACGTCGTCAGCGCCCCGTACACAAAGGTCGGCCCCGACGTCCTGCGCATCCTGTACGACAGCGCGAGCATCGAACCGGCACCGTCCGGCTACTTCGCGAACCTCGCCCAGCTCGACGACCCCGCGCTCGACCGGCTGCTCGAGCGGGCCGCCCGCACCTCGGACGCCGACGAGCGCGCCGACCTGTACGAGCAGGCCCAGAAAGCGATCCTGGCGAGCGAAACGGTGCTCCCCCTGTACGACCAGCAGAACCACTTCCTGGTGCGCTCGGCCGTGCACGGCATCCGGACCACCCCGGTCTCGACGCCCTGGTTCGGCACCGCCTGGATCGACCGCTGACCCGGATGCGATGGGTCTGGTGGGCCGTCCGGCGGCTCGCCGGGGGCATCGGCGTGCTCTGGGCCGTCGCGACGATCGTCTTCGTCGCGATCCGGCTCATCCCCGGTGACCCGGCGCTCGCGATCCTCGGTGGACCGGGCTCGCAGGCCTCGGCCGAGGCCGTCGCCCAGGTCCGCCACGAGTACGGCCTCGACCAGCCGGTCCTGGTGCAGTACGCGGTGTTCCTCGGACGTCTGGCGACCGGCCAGCTCGGGGACTCGTACGCCTTCCGCACCCCGGTCGCGACGCTCCTCGCCCAGCAGCTGCCCGTCACGCTGACGCTCGCGGTCGCCGGCCTCGTCGTCGCCTGGGTGCTCGCGATCGTCGCCGCGTGGGCCTCGACGCAGCGCGGCCGGATCGCCGCCGGGCTCACCAGCGCCCTGAGCGTCACCGCGAGCGTGATGCCGCACTTCTGGCTCGGCAGCGTGCTCATCGTGGTGTTCGCCACCTCCCTGGGATGGGTGCCGGCGGTCAGTGACGGCACCGCGCGCGGTTGGGTGCTCCCGGTGCTGACCGTGGCCGTGCCGGTCGCCGGGTACCTGGCCGAGACCGTGCGCGACGGCGTGGTCGACGCGCAGCGTTCGGCCTTCGCACTCGCCGCCCGGGGCCGGGGCGAGACCCGCCTCGGACTGTTCGGACGCCACCTGCTCCGGCACGCCGCCCTGCCCGGGATCGCGCTGTCCGCGTGGGCCTTCGGGTCGCTCGTCTCCGGAGCCGTGGTCGTCGAGTCCGTGTTCGCCCTGCCCGGCATCGGCCGTGCCCTGGTCACCGCCGTCACCCAGCGGGACATGCCGCTCGTCGCCGGCATCGCGATGGTGTCGGCCGCCGCGTACGTCGTCGTGCTGGCCGTGGCCGACCTGGTCGAGCGTGCCGTCGACCCGCGCAGCACCGCACGGAACGCGGCCCTGCGCCCCGGTGGCGCGCGACGCCGTGGACCCGGCCGTCCGGCGGGCGCGCGGTGAGCGGGATCGCCGACCCGGGCCTCCAGACCGGAGTGCCCGGCCACCAGACCGCCGCCGGCACCGAGCGCGTCCGTGGGGGGACGCTCGGCGCCGGCGGCATCGCGGCGGGGGTGGTCGTCCTGGTCGCCGTCGTGGCAGCGGCGTGGCCCGCCCTGCTCGGCGGCGGGGATCCGCTCGCGGTGCACCCCGCAGACGCCCTGGCTGCGCCCAGCGGCGCGCACCCGTTCGGCACCGACGAGTCCGGACGCGACGTCCTGGCACGGGTGGTCGCGGGGACCCGGGCATCGCTCGTCGTCGGCGTCGCCGCGACCCTGATCGGCGGCGGCGTGGGCGTCCTGCTCGGCGTCGTCGCCGGACTCGGTGCCGGGGCCGGACGACCCGGACGCCTGCTCGACGCCGTCATCGGCCGCGTCACCGAGGTCGCGTTCGCCCTGCCGCTGCTGCTCGTCGCCCTGGTCGTCATCGCCGTGACCGGTCCGGGTCCGGTGCCGGCGGTGCTCGCGGTCGGGTTCGCGACCGCTCCCGGCTACGCCCGGATCGTGCGCGGCCTGGTCCGGGCCGCCCGGAGTTCGCAGGTGGTCGAGACGGCGGTGCTGCTCGGCCGCTCCCCCGCCCGCACCGTGGTCCGGCACGTGCTGCCGACGGCGCTCTGGCCCGTCGTCGCCGTCGCCACGCTCGGGGTCGGGCAGGCGGTCGTGTGGGCCTCGGCGCTGAGCTACCTCGGGGTGGGCACGCCCCCGCCCGCGCCGGAGTGGGGCGCGATGCTCGCCGACGGTCGCACCTACCTGCAGACCGCGCCGTGGATGAGCACCTTCCCCGGACTCGCGATCGTGGTGCTCGCGACCGCCGTCACCGTGCTCGGCCGCGCGATCCGACGGACCGGGGCCGCGCGGTGAGCGCCGTCCTCGACGTCCGCGGGCTCACCGTCGCCATCGGCGGCACCCCGATCGTGCACGGTGTCGACCTGCGCGTCGACGCCGGCGAGTGCGTCGCGCTGGTCGGGGCGTCCGGTTCCGGCAAGACCGTCACCGCCCGAGCCGTGCTCGGCCTGTCCGCGCCCGGCGCCGCCGTGCACGCCGACGTGTTCGCGGTCGACGGCGTCGACGTCGGCGGGTACACGGAGCGGCGGTGGCGCCGGCTGCGGGGATCGCGGGTCGGCTACGTCGGCCAGGAGGCCCTGGGCGCGTTGGACCCGCTGCGCCCCGTCGGGCGCGAGGTCGCCGACAGCCTCCGCCTGCACACCGAGATGCGTGCGGCCGAGCGCGTGGACGCCGTGCGCGACGCCCTGGCCGCGGTGGGCCTCGACCCGGACATCGCGACCGACCGCCGGCTCGCCGGAACGCTGTCGGGCGGGATGCGACAGCGGGCCCTCATCGCCGCGGCGACCGTCGGGTCCCCCGCGCTGCTGGTCGCCGACGAACCGACAACGGCGCTCGACGCCGGGGTCGCCGTCACCGTGATGGAACAGCTGCGGGCGGCGCAGACCCGGGGTGCCGGGCTGCTCGTCATCACGCACGACCTGGGGCTCGTCGCGGGGTGGGCCGACCGGGTCGCCGTCGTGCACGAGGGCCGGATCGTCGAGCACGGCGCGGTCGCCGAGGTCTTCGCGGCCCCGACGCACCCCGCGACCCGGGCGCTGGTGCGCGCGGCCGGTGCTGCCGCGTCGCCCGCTGCTGCGTCGCGCGCTGCTGCGTCGCGCGCTGCCGCGGCGCCCGCTGCCGTTCGGTGCGAGGTTCCGGATGCCGTGCGAGGCGTCGAGGCTCGCACGGGAGCCGGATCCTCGCACGGTTCGGAACCGACCTCGCACGGTGCGAGGGGGGTGCTCGCGGCCCAGGGGCTCTCGCGGGAGTACGACGGGATGCTCGCAGTGGACAACGTGTCGTTCGGGCTCGTGCGCGGCCGGGTGCTCGGGGTGATCGGCGCCTCGGGCTCGGGCAAGACGACGCTCGCGCGGATGCTCCTCGGGCTCGAGACGCCCGACGCCGGCACGGTCACGCTCGACGACGGCCCCTGGGTCCCGCTGCCCGAGCGCGAGCGACGCCCCCGACGGCACCGGGTCGCGGCCGTCGTACAGGACCCGGGCGCGACGTTCGACGAACGGTGGAGCGTGGAGCGGGTCCTCGCCGACGCGTTCTCGCGCGGTGACGAACGGCGGGCACGCGGTGCGCTCGGCGAACGGGTCGACGCGGCACTGCGGCAGGTCGACCTCGACCCCGTGCTGCGGTCCCGCTCCCCCCGCACCCTGTCCGGCGGGCAACGACAGCGGCTCGCGATCGCCCGTGCGCTGGCGACCGACCCCGAGGTGATCGTGCTCGACGAACCGGTGACCGCCCTCGACGCGACCATGCAGGACGCCGTGCTTCGGCTGCTCGAACGGCTCCGCGACGAGACCGGGGTGGCGATGGTGTTCGTGTCGCACGACCTGCGGGCGGTCCGGCGGATGGCCGACGACGTGCTCGTGGTGCACCGCGGCGCGGTCGTCGAGCACGGCCCCGCCGCCGAGGTCTTCGCGCGCCCGGCGCACCCCGTGACCGCGCGGCTGCTGCACGCCGCGGAGCGGCTGGCAGCGGGCCCCGCCGCAGGGACCGCAGCCGGCCTCACGGGCTGAGCGACAGTCCACGCGCGCTCGCACCCGTGGACTGTCGCTGTGCGCGTGACGTCACCGACGGCCCTGGAACGGCCAGGAGGCCCGGGGCGCGTTCCGAGACGGAACGTGCACCGGGCCTCCTGGCCGGGTTGCCGCGGGGCGGCCCCGTGGTCAGGAACCGGAGGGTTCCTTCTGCGCTGCGTCGGCCGAGATGATCGGGATCTCGCTCGTCGAGAAGTCCTTCGCCCAGTCGGACTGCGCGAGCTCCGACGTCGGGTCGTTGTAGTCCTCGATGACGCCGGCGATCTCGTCCTCGGAGCCGACCGTCGGGCCGGAGCCCATGAGCGGGCTCGCGGCGGTCTCCTTGGTGAAGTACACCGCGACCAGGCCGATCACGGCGGCGAGCATCAGGTAGAACGCGGGGATGTCCTCGGCCCAGCCGTACCCGGCGTCCTTCGCGGCGTTGATGAGCGCGGCGGTCGCGAGCGGGGTGGTCCCGCCGAAGAGCGACACCGACACGTTGAACGCGATCGCCAGGGCGCCGTAGCGGATGATCGTCGGGAACAGCGCGGGCAGCGTCGACGGCATGGTCGAGGTGAACGTGACCAGCACGACGCCGAGGATCAGCAGGCCGGCGAAGACGCCGACGCCGGTGCCGGTCTGGACCAGCTTGAGGGCCGGCCAGGACAGCAGGATGAAGCCGATGCAGCCGGCGGCGAGCACCGGACGGCGCCCGAACCTGTCGGACAACCGACCGCCGAAGGTGATGACGACCATCATGAGCAGCATCACGATGACGATGAGGATCAGGCCGAACGTGGCGTTCTGGCCGAGGTTCTGCTCGAGGTAGGTCGGCATGTAGGACAGCAGCATGTAGTCCGTCACGTTGAAGACCAGGACCAGGCCGATGCAGATGATGAGCGAGCGCCAGTTCTCGGCGAAGAGCTTGAGGAACGGGGTCTTCTGGCCCTCGCGCTCGGCGGCCTGCTCCTGCTGCTTCTGGAACGCCGGGGTCTCCTCGAGCTTGAGGCGCAGGTAGAGGCCGATCAGGCCGAGGGGGCCCGCGATGATGAACGGGATGCGCCAGCCCCAGCTGAGCAGGGCGTCCTCGGACAGGCCGAACTGCAGGCCGGTGACGATCGAGGCACCGAGCACGTAGCCGGCGAGGGTGCCGAACTCGAGCCACGAGCCCATGAAGCCACGGCGCTTGTCGGGCGAGTACTCGGCGATGAAGGTCGCGGCGCCGCCGTACTCACCACCGGTCGAGAAGCCCTGCACGAAGCGGGCGACGAGCAGCAGGACCGGGGCCCAGAAGCCGATCGTGTCGTACGACGGGATCAGGCCGATCATGAGCGTGCCGGCGGCCATCAGGATCATCGTCAGCGCGAGGACCTTCTGGCGGCCGATCTTGTCGCCGATCGGGCCGAACACGGCGCCACCGATCGGGCGCACGATGAACGCGGCGGCGAAGAAGCCGAACGTGGCGACGATGTTCGCGGCCGGGTCGCCCTGCGGCAGGAACACCTGCGAGATGGTGACCGTCAGGTACGCGAAGATGCCGAAGTCGAACCACTCCATCGCGTTGCCGAGCGCGGCAGCCGCGACGGCACGCTTGAGCAGCGACTCCTCGACGACGGTGACGTCGTCCTTCGTCAGATCGCGACGAGCGCGCTTCGCGGCGCCCTTCGTGCGCAACGGCCGATCGCCGTGCGGGTGGGGTGCGTTGTTCGGTGCCAAGTCGTTCCTCCGGGGTGCGGTGCTTCCTTCGGGCGTCCGGCGGACGGCGACGTTGCAGCTCCTGCGAACCCTGCGCTCGCCGGACAAACCCAGGAAGACTAGCAGGCTCCGGGCGTGTCCGACAGTTCGGTGTGCTAGACGCTGCTCGGTGATGGCCGCGTCCGACCGGTCGTCCGGCTGCATGCGCGTGCGCGGCCGCTACGATTGGGGCACCGCGCGTCAGGCGCGGAACACTCAGGCACCTCATCACGGACTCGGTGCCGCACACACGTACGGAAGGCACACCCATGACCAAGCCCATGCCCGAGAAGCCGAGCGTCGACGGACTGGAGCAGGTCTGGGGGCCCGTCTGGGAACAGGACGGCACCTACCGCTTCGACCGCGACGCCGCCGGTCACCGCGACGCCGTCTGGTCGATCGACACCCCGCCGCCCACCGCCTCCGGCTCGCTCCACATCGGGCACGTGTTCTCGTACACGCACACCGACCTCAAGGCCCGGTTCGAGCGCATGCGCGGCAAGCACGTGTTCTACCCGATGGGCTGGGACGACAACGGTCTGCCCACCGAGCGCCGTGTGCAGAACTACTACGGCGTCCGCTGCGACCCGACCCTGCCGTACGACCCCGAGTTCACGCCGCCGTTCGAGGGCGGGGACGGCAAGTCCTCGAAGGCCGCCGACCAGCTGCCGGTGTCGCGCCGCAACTTCATCGAGCTGTGCGAGCGCCTGACCGTGCAGGACGAGCAGCAGTTCGAGGAGCTCTTCCGCACGCTCGGCCTGTCGGTCGACTGGACCCAGTCGTACCGCACCATCGACGACACCTCGCGGGCCAGTGCCCAGCGCGCGTTCCTGCGCAACCTCGAGCGCGGCGAGGCCTACCAGGCCGACGCCCCGACCCTGTGGGACGTCACGTTCCGCACCGCGGTCGCGCAGGCCGAGCTCGAGGACAAGGAGATGCCCGGCGCGTACCACGGCATCGCCTTCCACCGCACCGACGGCGGCGACGACGTCGTCATCCAGACCACCCGCCCCGAGCTCCTGCCCGCATGCGTCGCCCTGGTGGCCCACCCGGACGACGAGCGGTTCCAGGACCTCTTCGGCACCACGGTCCGCTCCCCCCTGTTCGACGTCGAGGTCCCGGTGCTCGCACACCACCTGGCGCAGAAGGACAAGGGCGCCGGCATCGCGATGGTCTGCACCTTCGGTGACACCACCGACGTCGTGTGGTGGCGCGAGCTGCAGCTGCCGAACCGCGCGATCATCGGCTTCGACGGCCGTGTGCGTTCCGACGAGCCCGCCTGGATCGAGTCGGCGACGGGCCGGGAGCTCTACGCCGAGATGGCCGGCAAGACCGTGTTCTCGGCGAAGAAGGTCGTCGTCGACGCCCTGACCGAGTCCGGCGAGCTGATCGGTGACGTCAAGACCATCCAGCACCCGGTGAAGTTCTTCGAGAAGGGCGACAAGCCCCTCGAGATCGTGTCGACCCGCCAGTGGTACATCGTCAACGGTGCGCGCGACGAGCAGCTGAAGAGCACGCTCCGCCAGCGCGGCGAGGAGATCGCGTTCCACCCGGACTTCATGCGCGTCCGCTACGACAACTGGGTCGGTGGCCTGTCCGGCGACTGGCTCATCTCGCGCCAGCGCTTCTTCGGCGTGCCGCTGCCCGTCTGGTACCCGCTCGACGCCGACGGCAACCCGGTGTTCGACCAGCCGATCGTGCCGACCGAGGCACAGCTGCCCGTCGACCCGGCCTCCGAGCCCGCCCCCGGCTTCACCGAGGACCAGCGCGGCGTGCCCGGCGGGTTCCAGGGCGAACTCGACGTCATGGACACCTGGGCCACCTCGTCGCTGACCCCGCAGCTCGCGGGCAAGTGGGAGACCGACCCGGCGCTCTACGACCTGGTGTACCCGTACGACGTCCGCCCGCAGGCGCAGGACATCATCCGCACCTGGCTGTTCACGACCGTGCTCCGCAGCCAGCTCGAAGCCGACGTGGTGCCGTGGAAGCACGCCTCCATCTCCGGCTTCATCGTCGACCCCGACCGCAAGAAGATGTCGAAGTCGAAGGGCAACGTCGTCACGCCGCTGTCGATCCTCGAGCAGCACGGCGCCGACGCGGTCCGCTACTGGGCGGCCTCGTCCAAGCTCGGTACCGACGCGGCGTTCGACCCGCAGAACCCGAAGCAGATCAAGGTCGGCCGTCGTCTGGCGATCAAGGTGCTCAACGCGGCGAAGTTCGTCTACGGCTTCCCGCTGCCCGAGGGCGCCACGAGCGTCACCGAGGCCCTCGACGTCGACATGCTCGCCGAGCTCGGTGCCGTCGTCGAGCAGGCCACCGCGGCGTTCGACGGGTTCGACCACGCCCGTGCCCTCGAGATCACCGAGCGCTTCTTCTGGACGTTCTGCGACGACTACCTCGAGCTCGTGAAGGAGCGTGCGTACGGCACCGCGTCCGACGCGACGCACGAGACGCAGGCGAGCGCGGTCCTGGCGCTGCGCGGCGCGATCGACGTGCTGCTCCGACTGCTGGCACCGTTCCTCCCGTACGCGACGGAAGAGGTGTGGGCCTGGACCCACGACACCAGCGTGCACCGGGCCTCCTGGCCGACCGCGGCCGACCTGCCGACCGACGCGGCCCCCACCGGGCTGCTCGCGGCCGTCGGGCATGCGCTCATCGGGATCCGCGGGGCGAAGACGGCGGCGAAGGCCTCGCAGAAGACGCCCGTGACGCGTGCCGTCGTCGCGGCGCCCGCCGAGACGCGGGTGCTCATCGAGCGCGCGGCGGTCGACCTGGCGGCCGTCGGCCGCATCGAGAACCTGTCGTTCGTCGACGGCGACGAGCTCGCAGTCACCGAGATCGAGCTCGCGGAGCAGCAGGCGTAACGTCGGCTCTCCGGGCCGGGTCGCGTCGGCGACCCGGCCCGTCAACCACCGAATCGGAGGCACGGATGCAGTTGGGCACACGCTGGAACGTGGGTGGGGAGCCGCCTGCGCGACTGCCCGAGACCATGGTCGTCGCCGTGCGCGGGGTCGAGGACGAGCTCGCAGCGGAGTCCGTCGACACGGCGACGTGGGGCTGGACCCTCACCTTCCTGGAGGGCAAGCCGATCGTCGAGCTCGACGACGGCACCTCGATCCACCTCGACGCGCTCGGGCACGCCCAGGTGACGAACCCCGACGACGCGGGCGAAGAGGACTAGCGCGCGGCCTGGTTCGCGGCGCGCGCTGCGCGGTTCGCTTGGAGTGCAGAAATGGTCGGGTCCCCGGTGGGGACCCGACCATTCCTACTCACGATGCGGGCGCCCCCGCCGGGGAGCTCCCGCGTGATCGCCGAGGGATCAGGACTCGGCGAGCCAGGTGCCGAGGACCTCGTTCACCTCGGCGGTGTGCGTGGTGAGCAGGCCGTGCGGGGCGCCCTCGATCTCGACGTACTTCGCCGCGGGCAGTGCCTGGGTGAAGCGTCGGCCGGTGGCGTCGATGGGCAGGATGTTGTCCGACGTGCCGTGCACGATCAGGGCGGGGACGGTGACCTTCGGGATGTCCTGGCGGAAGTCGGTCGGCCAGGTCAGGGGTGCGGCCGCGGACGCGATGGAGCCGGAGCCGGCCGCGATGTTCCAGGCGTTGCGGACCTGCTCCTCGGAGATGCGGGTGCCGAGGTTCTCCGACAGGTTGAAGAAGTCCTGGTAGAAGTTCGTGAAGTACGCGTAGCGGTCCTTCGCCACGTCGGCGGCGATGCCCTCGAAGAACGACATCGGGCCGGCACCGTCGGGGTTGTCGTCGGTGATGGCGAGGAACGGCTCGAGCGAGGCGAGGAACGCGACCTTCGCGATCCGGTCCTCACCGTGGCGGCCGATGTAGCGGGCGATCTCGCCGGTGCCCATCGAGAAGCCGACGAGGATCACGTCGCGCAGGTCGAGGGTCTCGAGGACCGTGTGCAGGTCGTCGGCGAAGGTGTCGTAGTCGTAGCCGGTGGACGGCTGCGAGGACTGGCCGAAGCCGCGGCGGTCGTACGTGATGACGCGGTAGCCGGCCTCGAGGAGCATCGGGACCTGCCCCTCCCACGAGTTGCCGTCGAGGGGGAAGCCGTGGATCAGCACGATCGGCTGCCCCTGGCCCTTGTCCTCGTAGTGGAGTTCGATGTCGACGCTGTTCTCGGTTCCGACGGTGATGGCACCCATGATCGTTCCTTCCCTGAGTATCGCGGAGAACGATCGTTCTCCGCCGATGTGGACTACAGTAGAGAACGCCCGTTCCCGGCGCAAGTCGAGAACGGTGAACACTCAGGGAACGGGGTACACACATGGCCACCAGCACCGTCGAGCCGGACGTCCGAGCACACATCGTCGAGGTCGCGGACCAGCTGTTCTACACGCGCGGGATCCAGTCCGTGGGGATGGACCAGATCCGCACGGGCGCAGGGGTGTCCCTCAAGAAGCTGTACGCGGCGTTCCCCGGCAAGGAGCAGCTCATCGCCGCGGTGCTCGCCGGCCGCCACGACATGTGGGAGCAGGGTGTGCACGGCGCGGTCGAGGCTGCGACCGGCCCGCGCGACAAGCTCCTGGCGGTCTACGACTTCCTCGAGTCGTGGTTCGGCGACGACACGTTCCGCGGCTGCGGGTTCATCAACGCGTTCGGCGAGCTCGGCGCGACCTCGCCCGCGGTCGCCGAGATCGCGCGGGAGCACAAGGACTCGTTCCAGCAGTTCGTGCAGCGGCTCACCGCCGAGGTCGTCGCCGACCCCGAGCACGCCGAGGAACTCGCCGCGCAGCTCGCACTGCTCGCCGAGGGCGCGCAGACCACCGCGGCCATCGCCGGCACCACGGCGCCGGCCGCGCACGCGCGCCGTGCCGCGGTGACCCTGATCGACGCCGCGATGCGCTGACACGCGACGCGGGGCGGTCGGGAGGCCCGTGGCGGCGCCGCCACGGGCCTCCCGTCCGTCCGCTGGTCGCGCCGGGCGCGGGTGCGCTCGCCGGGCCGTTCCGGGCGTACCTGGTCGTTCCGGGCGTACCGGGTCGGTTCTTTCGACCAGGTACGCCCGATTCCGCTTCCCAGTCCGGGTGTCATGGGAAGGAACAGACTCCAGCACCCGTGCATAGGGTGGGCAGATGGCAACCCCGTTCGACGTCCCGAGCACCCTCCCCTACGCCCTGCCGCCCTTCGGCGACGTGCGACTCGAGCACTACCGACCGGCGTTCGAGGCCGGCATGGCCGAGCAGCGCGCCGAGGTCGAGGCCATCGCCACCGACCCGCACGCCCCGACGGTCGAGAACACCCTGGTCGCACTCGAGCGATCCGGGCAGCTGCTGGCCCGCGTCAGCCACGTGTTCTTCACGCTGTCGTCGGCCGACTCAACTCCGGAGTTGCACGACCTCGAGGCCGAAGTCTCCCCGCTCCTCGCCGCCCACCGCGACGCGATCACGCTCGACTCCCGCCTGTACGCCCGCGTACAGGAGGTGCGGGGCGGTGCCGAAGCCGCCGGGCTGACCGGTGAGGCGCTGCGCCTGGTCGAGCGGACCCACGCCGAGATGACCTTGGCGGGCGCGGGCCTCGACGACGCGGGCAAGGAGCGTCTGACCGCGATCAACCAGGAGCTCTCGACCCTCACGACGACCTTCGAGCGGAACCTGCTCGAGGACACCAACGACTCCGCCGTGCACGTGACGGACGAGGACGAGCTCGAGGGACTCGACGACGGGGCGAAGTCCGCCGCGGCCGCCGCGGCCGCCGACCGAGGTCTGGACGGCTGGCTCATCACGCTGCCGCTCTACACCGGACACCCGTGGCTGTCGTCACTGGCGAACCGTGACCTGCGCGAGCGGATCATGCGCGCCTCGCTCGCCCGCGGTCGTCGCGGCAACGAGTACGACAACCGCGACGTGCTGCTCCGCATCGTCCGGCTCCGCGCCGAGCGCGCCGAGCTGCTCGGGTTCCCGAACCACGCCGCCGTGGTCACCGCCGACGAGACGGCGAAGACCCCCGAGGCCGTCGACGGGCTGCTGTCCTCGCTCGTCGGCGCCGCGGCACGGAACGCTGACGACGAGCGCGCGGTCAGGTCGCGCACGGTCGGGTTCGACATCGAGTCGTGGGACTGGGCGTACGCCACCGAGATCCTGCGAGGCGAGCAGTTCGCCGCGGACAGCACCGCGCTCCGCCCGTACTTCGAGGCCGACCGGGTCCTGCACGACGGGGTCTTCCACGCCGCCGGCGCCCTGTACGGTCTGACCTTCTCCGAGCGCCCCGACCTGCACGGCTACAACGACGAGGTCCGGGTCTTCGAGGTCACCGGCGACGACGGTGAGCCGGTGGGGCTGTACCTGCTCGACCTCTACACGCGTGACGGCAAGCGTGGCGGTGCGTGGATGAACCCGGTCGTCGAGCAGTCCGAGCTGCTCGGCACCCTGCCCGTCGTGGTCAACAACCTCAACGTCGCGAAGCCGTCCGCCGGCTCCCCCACCCTGCTCATCCAGGACGAGGTCGAGACGCTCTTCCACGAGTTCGGCCACGCCCTGCACGGTCTCATCGCCCGCACCACCTACCCGCGGTTCTCCGGCACGAACGTCGAGCGGGACTTCGTCGAGTTCCCGAGCCAGGTGAACGAGATGTGGCTGTCGTGGCCGTCCGTGCTGGCGAACTACGCGAAGCACCACGAGACCGGAGCACCCCTGCCGCCCGAGCTCGTCCTGGGGCTCAGCGAGTCCGAGGGGTTCAACGAGGGCTTCGGCACCACCGAGTACCTCGCCGCCGCACTGCTCGACCAGGCGTGGCACCGGCTCTCGGCAGCCGACGCCGCAGCGGTGACGTCCGTCGAGGACTTCGAGCGTTCGGCGTTGGAGTCCGCCGGCATCGCCGTCGAGGCCGTGCCGCCGCGCTACTCGTCGACGTACTTCGCGCACACGTTCTCGGGCGGGTACGACGCCGGGTACTACGGGTACATCTGGTCCGAGGTGCTCGACGCCGACACCGTGGAGTGGTTCCGCGACAACGGCGGGCTGGACCGTGCAGCTGGTCGACGCTTCGCGGAACGCCTGCTCGGGGTCGGCGGGGCGAAGGACCCGCTCGAGGCGTACCGGGACTTCCGCGGCCGCGACGCCGAGGTCGGCCCGTTGCTGCGGCGCCGCGGGCTGGAGTAGGCGCGGCGGCGCCACCGCGGCCGCAGGCGCCGGCCGGGGGCCGCGGCGGCGCGGGCACCGTACGCACAACCAAAGTCACCCCGAACCGCGCAACCGCGTTGTTCGGGGTGACTTTGGTTGTGCGCAGCGCTCCCGCGCCGGACGGCACGGCACGGCACGGCACGGCACGGCACGGCACCGCACGAACGACGAAGGCCCGCACCGATCACGGTGCGGGCCTTCGTGCTGAGGACGACGAAGCGGACTACGCCGACTTCTCGACGCGCTTGGCCCGGGGCCGCGGCACGATCGTCGGCGCCGCGTTCTCGAGCACGGACTCGCGGGTGATCACCACGCGGGCGACGTCGTCGTCGGACGGGACGTCGAACATCACCGGGCCGAGGACCTCTTCGAGGATCGCCCGGAGCCCGCGGGCGCCGGTCTGGCGCAGCACCGCGAGGTCCGCGATGGCCTCGAGCGCACCCTGGTCGAACTCGAGCTCGACGCCGTCGATCTGGAACATCCGCTGGTACTGCTTCACCAGCGCGTTCTTCGGCTCGGTCAGGATCTGCATGAGCGCCGCCTGGTCGAGCTGCGACACCGTGGTGACGACGGGCAGACGACCGATGAACTCGGGGATCAGACCGAACTTGTGCAGGTCTTCCGGCAGCACCTCGGAGTACAGGTCCTGGTGGTCGGTCGCGCTGTGCAGGGGTGCCCCGAAGCCGATCCCGCGCTTGCCGACGCGCGAGGACACGATGTCCTCGAGCCCGGCGAACGCACCCGCCACGATGAACAGCACGTTCGTCGTGTCGATCTGGATGAACTCCTGGTGCGGGTGTTTGCGGCCGCCCTGCGGCGGGACCGAGGCGACCGTGCCCTCGAGGATCTTGAGCAGCGCCTGCTGCACGCCTTCGCCCGAGACGTCGCGGGTGATCGACGGGTTCTCGGCCTTGCGGGCGATCTTGTCGACCTCGTCGATGTAGATGATGCCGGTCTCGGCGCGCTTCACGTCGTAGTCGGCGGCCTGGATGAGCTTGAGGAGGATGTTCTCGACGTCCTCGCCGACGTAGCCGGCCTCGGTCAGGGCGGTGGCGTCCGCGACGGCGAACGGTACGTTGAGGCGCTTGGCCAGCGTCTGCGCCAGGTACGTCTTGCCGCAGCCGGTCGGGCCGATGAGCAGGATGTTCGACTTGGCGATCTCGATGTCGTCGCGGTCTTCGGCGGCGGTGATCTGCCCCTGTGCCCGGATGCGCTTGTAGTGGTTGTAGACGGCCACGGCGAGGGCGCGCTTCGCCGGGTCCTGCCCGATGACGTACTCCTGCAGGAAGTCGAAGATCTCCCGCGGCTTGGGCAGTTCGAAGTCCCCGCTCGAGGTGTCCTCGCCGGCTTCGGCCAGACGTTCCTCGATGATCTCGTTGCAGAGCTCGACGCACTCGTCGCAGATGTAGACGCCCGGTCCGGCGATGAGCTGCTGGACCTGCTTCTGGCTCTTGCCGCAGAACGAGCACTTGAGGAGATCGCCGCTCTCTCCGATGCGTGCCATTCCCGTGCCTCCCTGATTGGACATGCCGGCCGCGCTGTCGCACCACCGCTGGTGCACCGCTGCTGGTGGGCACCTCGTCGTGGACACGAGCCTAACCGCAACCGGTGACACCGACCGCGATGCCCCTCCGGAATCCGCCCGCGCGTTCGCCCAGGGCGTGCGAGCCTGCTACGGTGATCCGGACTTCTCTACATCTTGTAGAACAGCAGGTGCAGAACCACCCCGGAAGGAACCCCATGCAGAAGCGTCTCGCCGCCGGCGGCGCCGTCACCCTCGGTGTCGCAGCCGTCATCGTCCTCGGCAGCGCCACGGCGGCCAGCGCACACGTGTCCGCCACGGCCACGTCGACCGCAGCGAACTCGTACACCACGGCGACCTTCTCGATCCCGCACGGCTGTGACGGCTCGCCCACGACGAAGATCCAGTTCCAGGTGCCGGAGTCCGTCATCGAGGTCACGCCCACCGTGAACCCGAACTGGACGATCACGAAGGCGACCGAGCCCTACACCGACCCGTCGGCCTCGGCATCGGCCGAGGACCACGCCGAGACGGCCGCCGAGCGCGTCACCAGCGTCACGTACACCGCGAAGACCCCCCTGCCCGCCGACGAGCGCGACACCTTCGCGCTCTCGTTCTCGCTGCCGGACGGCAAGGCCGGTGACCTGGTCGAGTTCCCCGCGATCCAGACCTGCGAGAAGGGCAGCGTCGAGTGGAACCAGGAGCAGAAGGCCGGCGAAGCCGAGCCCGAGCACCCGGCCCCCTCGATCACGCTGACCGCCGCCGAGGCGACGGACGACGACGGTGACCCCATCGCCGCGACCCCGTCGGCCGAGGCCACCGGCGCGACCGCGTCGAGCGACCCCGACCTGGTCGGCCGCTTCCTCGGCCTCGGCGGCCTGGTGCTCGGCGCCGTCGCCCTGGTCGTCGCCGTCGCCGGCACGCGTCGTCGGAGCTCCGCCAAGTGACACAGCGCGGCTCGCGTCGGCCCCGGCCTCGGTCCTCTGCCTGGAGGCTCGTGGCCGGGACCGCCGCGGCCGTCGCGATCGCCGGTGGCGCGGTCCTCGGGCTCGCCGGTCCGGCCAGCGCGCACAACTACCTGATCTCGTCCGACCCGGAGGTCGGCGGCACCCTGACCGAGCTGCCGAAGACGTTCGACATCACGACGAACGACAGGCTGCTCGACATCGGCGACTCGGGGTCGGGCTTCGCGTTCCGCATCGTCGGACCCGACAGCAGGTACTACGAGGACGGCTGCGTCGACGTCGAGGGGCCGTCGATGACCACGACCGCCGCACTCGGCGACTCGGGCAAGTACACCGTCGAGTGGCAGATCGTCTCCGCCGACGGGCACACCGTCTCCGACGAGTACCCCTTCACCTGGAAGGCGCCGTCGGGCTTCACCCCGGCCTCGGGTGCGGCGAAGCCCCCGACCTGCGCCACCGCTGGTGACGACGGCGCCGGCTCGGACACCACCACCGGCACCGCCTCGGGATCGAGCGACTCGGCGGCGTCCGACGCGATCTGGATCGGCGCCGGTGGCGTCGTGCTGGTCGGCGTGGTCGTCGCGGTGCTGCTGCTCCTGCGCCGCAAGCCGGCCCCGGAGTCCGACGACACCGAGGACTGACCACCGCGCAACGACGAAGGCCCCGCACCGATCGGTGCGGGGCCTTCGTCGTTCCTGCTGGTGCTACTTGACGAGCGCCGGCAGGTTCTTGCGGCTGGTGAGGACCTGGTCGATCAGGCCGTACTCCACGGCTTCCTGCGCGGACATGATCTTGTCGCGCTCGATGTCGTGGTTGATCTCCTCCGGCGTCTTGTTGGAGTGCTTCGACAGCGTCTCCTCGAGCCAGGTGCGCATGCGGAGGATCTCCGCCGCCTGGATCTCGATGTCCGACGCCTGACCGCCACCCTGCTGGGTCGCGGGCTGGTGGATCAGCACACGGGCGTTCGGCAGCGCGAGGCGCTTGCCGGGGGTACCACCGGCGAGCAGCACCGACGCGGCCGAGGCAGCCTGGCCGAGGCAGACCGTCTGGATCTGCGGACGGATGTACTGCATCGTGTCGTAGATCGCCGTCATCGCGGTGAACGAGCCACCGGGCGAGTTGATGTACATCACGATGTCGCGGTCGGGGTCCATCGACTCGAGCACGAGCAGCTGGGCCATGACGTCGTCAGCCGACGCGTCGTCGACCTGCACGCCGAGGAACACGATGCGGTCCTCGAACAGCTTGGCGTACGGGTCCTGGCGCTTGTAGCCGTAGGCCGTGCGCTCTTCGAAGCTCGGCAGGATGTACCGATTGGACGGAGCCGGGACGTTCTGCGCGCCACCGAGCATGGGGAGATGCATTCTCGTTTCCTTTTCTTCGGTGGTGATCAGGACTGGGCGTCGGGCTCGGCTGCGCTGGTGGGCGTCTCGCCGTCGCCGACGGTGCCACCACCGCCGATGACCTCGGCGCTCGAGGCGCGGAGGTGGTCGACGAAGCCGTACTCGAGCGCTTCCTGCGCCGTGAACCAGTTGTCGCGGTCGTTGTCCTTGAGGATCTGCTCGACCGACTTGCCGGTCTGCTCGGCCGTGAGCTCCGCCATGCGCTGCTTCATGTCGAGGATGACCTTGGCCTGCGTCTGGATGTCGGCAGCGGTGCCGCCGAAGCCACCGGACGGCTGGTGGAGCAGCACGCGCGCGTTCGGCGTGATGTAGCGCTTGCCGGGCGTGCCGGAGGACAGCAGGAACTGTCCCATCGACGCGGCGAGGCCGATGCCCACGGTGACGATGTCGTTCGGGACGAACTGCATCGTGTCGTAGATCGCCATGCCGGCGGTGATCGAACCACCGGGCGAGTTGATGTAGAGGTAGATGTCCTTCTCAGGGTCCTCGGCGGCGAGCAGCAGCAGCTTGGCTGCGATCTCGTTCGAGTTGTCGTCGCGGACCTCGGAGCCGAGCCACACGATCCGGTCTCTCAGAAGGCGGTCAAAAACACTGGGGTTCAGTGTTGCTTCGGCCATGGAAAAGCTCCCGTTCAGTTGTCGCTTGTTGTCGAACTTATCGGGTGCAACGCACCAGTTCTCGTCTGTTCGCCGACAGCAATGCGGTGGTGCGGAAAACACGAGACGGGAGGCACGGTGCCAGCTGGCACCGTGCCTCCCGTCTTGCATGCTGGTGGCGTCGAGATCGTTACTCGGCGTCCCCTGCCGGCTCCTGCGCGACGCCCGCCGTGAAGGCGGACAGGTCGACTGCGTCGCCGTTGGTGTCCTTGACGGTCACCTTGGACAGGACGGTCGCGACCGCCTTCGAACGGGCGACCTCGCCGACCATGCCGGGGATCTGGCCGTTCTGGTCGATGACCTTGATGAACTCGGCCGGCTCCATGCCGTACTGCGCGGCGGCCTGGATGAGGTACTGGGTCAGTTCCTCCTGCGAGACCTGGATCTCTTCCTTCTCGGCGATCGCGTCGAGGAGGATCTGCGAGCGGAAGGCGGTCTCGCTGGACTCGGAGACCTCCTTGCGGTGCTCCTCGTCCTCGAGGCGGTTCTCCTGCTCGAGGTGACGGTGCACCTCGTCGGCGATGAGCTGCTCCGAGATCGGGATGTTGACGTCCTCGGTGAGCTTCTCGACGAGCTTGTCGCGAGCCGCGGCGCCCTGACCGAAGGTCTTGGACTTCGCGATCTGCTCCTTGAGGTCAGCCTTGAGCTCGTCGATGGTGTCGAACTGGCTGGCGATCTGGGCGAACTCGTCGTCGGCCTCGGGGAGCTCGCGCTCCTTGACGGCGGTGACGGTGACGGCGATCTGAGCGGTCTCGCCCTCGCGGTCGCCACCGACGAGCTTCGACTCGAAGGTCGTCGACTCACCGGCGGTCAGGGACTCGAGCGCCTCGTCGATGCCCTCGAGCAGGTCGCCGGAGCCGATCTCGTAGGAGACGCCGGTGGCCGAGTCGACCTCGTCGTCGCCGATGCTGGCGGTGAGGTCGATCTGCGCGAAGTCGCCGGTCTTCGCCGGACGGTCGACCGTCACGAGCGTGCCGAAGCGGGTGCGGAGGTTCTGCAGCTCCTCTTCGATCTCGTCATCCGACACCTCGACGGCGTCGACGGTGAGCTCGTACGAGGAGTAGTCCGGCAGGTCGAACTCGGGGCGGACGTCGACCTCGAAGGTGAGGACGAGGTCGCCGGTGAAGTCCGCGACGTTCGGCAGTTCGGCGACGTCGGCCTCGGCACGGCCGAGGATGCGCAGCTCCTGCTCTTCGACCGCCTGGCGGTAGAAGTTGTCGATGGCGTCACCGACGGCGTGGTTCAGGACCTCGCCGCGGCCGACGCGCTGGTCGACGATCGCCGGCGGGACCTTGCCCTTGCGGAAGCCGGGGATGTTGATCTGCTCGGCGATGTGCTTGTAGGCGTGGTCGATGCTCGGCTTGAGATCGTCCGGCGTCACGTTCACGGTGAGCTTGACGCGGGTGTCGCTCACCTTGTCGACGGTGCTGGTGGCCAAGGGATGTTCTCCTGTTGGTTGACGTTCGTGTGGTCGGTGGTGCTCGGAGGACCTGGTCGGGGCGACAGGATTTGAACCTGCGACCTCCCGCTCCCAAAGCGGGCGCTCTACCAAGCTGAGCTACGCCCCGTTGCTTCGTGCCAGGGATCAGCCGCGCACGCTGAGGGGCGCATGCGACCCCGGTGAGTCTAGCGGTCCGACGGCGCGCTGTTCCCGGGGGTTGCTCAGTCGTCCTCCGCGGCGCGTCGCAGACCCCGCCGCCACCGGATCCCGACGGCCACCTGGACCCCGAGGGCGGCCACCGCGAGCAACAGTCCGACGACGATCCGCCAGACGTGCAGCAGTGCGTGCGCGGGCTGCGACTGCGGGTCGCCGAACAGGTCGGGGCGCAGGGACAGGACCGCGGCGGCGAGGACCACCAGCGCGTACGAGACCACCCGCGACCAGCGGATGGTGCGCTCCGCACCGGCGTCCGGCTTCGGGATGACGCGCGTCGGCATGTCGGTGCTCGTTCGTCCGCTACGATGGTCGGGCTGCGCCTGGTGCGCAGGCGCGGGGATGTAGCTCAATGGTAGAGCCCCAGTCTTCCAAACTGGCTACGCGGGTTCGATTCCCGTCATCCCCTCCGAAACCTCTCCGTCAGGGGTCGGCGAACTCCAGGGTGATCTGCGAGGTACCCGCCGTCCTTCGGGAACAGCGACGTCGTCCACGTCACCGAGCTGACCGGCACTCGTGCCGGGATCACACCCTGGCGCTACGGGCGCCGAGACCCGCGGACAAGGGCTATCGGGTGCCGACTCTGAGCCCTACTCTCGTTCGCGTGAACAAGCGCCTCTCCTTCGCCGTCATGACGCTCGCGGCAGTCAGCATCGTCGCGAGCACGGCAGCGATGCCGGCGGGCACGGCGTCCGCTGCCCCTACCCGGACCACCGCGACCGGCGAACGGACGCCCACGGCGACCGCGAAGAAGTCGAAGCGAATCAAGAAGGCCGAGAAGCGGGTCCTCGCTGAACTGCCCGATGCGCCGATCTGGGAGGGCCTGACGGTCAACGGGGTCAAAGGTCAGCAAGCGTGTGATCTGCGTAGACCGCACGTGGGCTCCGGGCGGAGGACCGGACGACAAGGGCGGCAACGCCGGGTACGTCGTCGTCAAGTTCCCCAAGAAGAAGAGCGGCGAGGTGAAGCTCGGCGACCCGCAAGACGGGTTCTGCGCCGACTACGCGCCCCCTGCTCCGGCGGCCAAGGTCCACGTTCCGAAGAAGCTCGAGAAGAAGAAGGGCCTGCTGGTCAGCACCAAGTTCGGAGACGAGTGGCCGCTGACGGTGCCCTACGCGGTCGTGCGCTGCAAGAACATCACCGCGGGCGGCATGGATCTGAACGTCGTGACACTCAAGGCTCCCGACGGCACCCGCTACGCGGTCAACGGCACCGCACAGGACCACACGTCGTACCCGGAAATCGACCCCATCTGGGCACCGAATCCTGAGGTCGATGGGTTGAGGATCGACATCTCGCCCGTGCTCGACGCGGGCCTGAAGCTCTGCAAGTAGCACGGGACCGATCCGTCTGCACGGTGTGACTCCGGCGACGGATGCCCACCAGTCGATCGCCTTAGAGCGCTCCGAGCGGCGCTTCTCCGACTTCCTGCCGCAGCATCCGGTAGTGCTGCTCCCAACCGGGAGTGCCGCGTCCAGCAACGTGCAGCGCGGTCCGGACGGCTCCGAGCGCACGGTCGAGTGCACCGGACTCGTCGTCCGCGTCGACACCGATCGAGAAGGTGAGCGTGCCGGTTGACAGGTCAGCGGTCAGGTCCTGGTCGTGGACGTCGTCGAGGTCGAAGAGTGCTTCTGCGATGGCGTCGAAGTCCGCCGAGAGGGCTGCGCGCGGATCGTCCGCTGCCCCGAGTTGCGCCACGCACTCGAGCCGCACGAGGTAGTTCGTCATCACGTTCTCCTGTCCTCACAGCCCGTTCGCGCGAGCCGATACTTCAGATGTACAACGTACCAGGGGTTCGACGGCGTCAAGTGGGCCGTGTGCAGGTGTTTGCCGCACGGGCAGTACGCCTTGTAGTACTTCCTCCCCTTCGCGAAGCACCATCCCCGCGCCTCTGCCCCGCGCATGACCGATTCGATGTCCTTCTTGGGATGTCGTGGTCGTTCGACCATCGCCACCTCCCCTCCACACCTTCGACGGTAGGGAGCAGGACCGCGACACCGGGGCCCGCCGTCGATGACTGTGGGGAGGCATCGCGATCGACGGACCTGTGGAGGAGTGATGGTCGGTGGCACGCGCGTCAGGGGTCGGCGAACTCGAGGGTGATCTCCGGGGAGTCGCCGAGTTCCACCCGGGCACGCTTCCGCTCCGCCGCACGCAACGGCACGAGGTACCCGCCGTCCTTCGGGAACAGCGACGTCGTCCACGTCACCGAGCCGATCGTCACGCGCGCCGGGATCACACCCCACCCGTAGGTGAGCACCGGCGCGAGGTCAGCGATGACCTCGGCGGCGTCCGGCGGCACGACGGCGAAGAAGAACGGTGACGGGCCGCGCCACTCGATCACCTCGCCGCGGAACTCGAGTTCCATGCGGCGATCGTACGGCCACGGACCTCGCACGGTGCGAGGGGCGCCGAACTCCGTGCGAGGTTCCGCACTCGGTGCGACGGGCGCGGGCTCGCACCGAGTGCGCAACCTCGCACCAGGCGAACCCTGGGCCCCGCCCTCGCACCACGCCGCGGGACCCGGAGGACGGACGCGTCAGCGGTACGACGCGGCCTGTCCGTACAGCACCTTCGTGAAGGAGGAGACGTAGGCGGACTCGTCGCCTCCCGGCAGGTTGTACGTCATGAAGACGCCGTACCCGTCGGCCTTCGTGCGCTGTGCGAGCGACACCGCGGTGGCCTGCGGGGTGTTCTGGATGTCGACCGCGGCGGCGGACAGCTTCGACTTCGGCAGGCCCGGGATCGTCGGCGCCGTGTAGGTGCCGTAGTACGGGTTCCAGGCGTAGTCGAGCTTGCCGCCGATCGACGGGTTCGCCGTCTTCAGGGCGTCGGACGACGGGCCGATGTCGTAGAACGAGATGATCTTGCCCGGCATGTCCGCCCGCAGGGCACTGATGAGCCAGCCGATGGACTGCTGGTTCGGCTGCGGGGTGCCGTTCACGCCGTAGTCGGAGTACTCGTCGTCCAGGTCGACGCCGTCGAGTCCGTACTTCTTGACCGTCGCCGAGACCTGCGCCGCGAAGTCCCGCGCCGCGGCCTTCGTCGGGAAGTTCGCGAGGCCGGCTCCCTGGTGGTTGCCGAGCACCGAGAGCGTGACCTTGATGCCCTTGGCCTGCAGCGGGCGGACCTGCGTGGCGGCCTGGTCGAGGGTGCGCTGCACGTTCTCGTTCTTGTACAGGACCGCCTTGCCGTCCTCGTAGTTGATGTTCGCGGCGAAGATGATCGCCACGTCGAACGCGTTCGCGCCGTTCGCCAGCGTGTACCGACCGACGTTGGCGAGCTCGTCGTTGTTCACCTCGACGTAGGCGATGCTCGTCGGCCCCGACTTGGCGGGCGCAGCGTGGTGACCGTGACCGTGACCACCGCCGTGGGACGCACCGTGCCCGTGCCCGTGGCTGGACCCGGACGAGGAGGGCACCGCGGATGCTGCGGCGGGCACCAGTGGTGCCGCGAGCATGGCGACCAGTGCGGTCGCGATGCTGAACTTCGTGGACTGCTTCATGTGGTTCCTCCTTGGGTGGGACGGTCGGTCAGTCGGTCAGTCGGTCGGTCGGTCAGTTGCGCGGGAACCGGAAGGTGCGGACCTCGTAGGCGTCGACGGCGAAGGAGGACGCGGCCACTTCGGACGATGCCCCGGCGTCACCGAGCGGTTCCTCGAGCAGGGTCACCTCGACGGCAGCGCCGAAGGTCGCCTCGTCGGCCGAGACCGCGATGGCCCCGGTCCCCCGCTGCCCGGACGGCTCGTAGACGCGCACGACCAGGTCGCCCGACCGGTCATCGGCGAGCTTGACACTCGACAGCACGACGTCGCCGGACACCTGCACCAGCGGCTCGAAACCGTGCGCGCCCGTGATGGTCCGTACGCCCGCGTTCATCCGCACGCCGGCCGACGTGGCTCCGAGCTGGTCGGTGCCGATGACGATGCCGTACCGGTGCGTCTGCACGCCCTGGTCGGTCTCGGGGTCCGGGAACCGCGGTGCCCGCAGCAGCGACAGCCGCACGGTGGTGGTGACGTGCCCGTCGACGGCGTCGCGCGTGGTGTCGAAGCCGTGGATCGAGTCGTTCACGAGCGCGACACCGAAGCCCGGCTCGGACACCAGCACGTAGCGGTGCATCGAGGTCTCGAACTTCGCGGCCTCCCACGAGGTGTTCGTGTGCGTCACCCGCTTCTGCGCGCCGAACTGCGTCTCGGCGACGGTGTGCTCGGCGCGGACGTCGAGCGGGAACGCCACCTTGAGGAACTTCTCGGTCTCGTGCCAGTCGGTCACCTGGTCGAACTCCAGGGTGCGGGACCCCGGCGCCAGGACGATCTCCTGCGTCAGCGTCGAGTCACCGAACGCCCGGGACACGACGACCCGTGCGACCCCGGACTCGTCGACCGACGCGGTCAGCCCGGTGGTCGACACGAGGTCCTCGACGCGGTTGCGGTAGTACCGGTCGACGTCCCACGCGTCCCACATGTTCGGGAAGTCCTGGTGCAGCTGCAGCAGGTTCGCCGCCTGGCCGGCCGCGATCGCCTCGCGCCCGCTCGCCAGGTCGACGGCGCTCGTCACGAGCCCCTGCGCGTCGACGACGACCCGCACCAGGTCGTTCGCCAGCACGTACCCGCCGTCCCGCTCCGTCAGGGACACGTCGGTCACCGCCGCCACGTCGGTCGCCACGACGGCGCCCTGCGCGGGTGCACCGGCCTGGAGGAACGGGGCCGGGTTCACGACGACGGCCGCGTCCCCGGTGCCGGCGAGCGCCGAGAGCGCCTGGTCGATGATCGTGGTCAGCGCTGCGGCCGTCTCGGCGTACCGCTCGACCGCTTCGCGGTGCACCCACGCGATCGAGGTGCCCGGCAGGATGTCGTGGAACTGCTGGAGCAGGACCTGCTGCCACAGGGCGTCGAGCTCGTCGTACGGGTAGGCGAAGTCGGTGCGGGCGGCGGCGGTCGCGGCCCAGAGCTCGGCTTCGATGAGCAGCTGCTCGCACCGGCGGTTGCCCTGCTTCGTGCCGTGCTGCGACGTGAGTGTGGCCCGGTGCAGCTCGAGGTACAGCTCCCCCACCCACACGGGCGGATCGGTCAGTTCGGACTTCGCCCGGTCGAAGAACGTGTCCGGGTGCTCCCAGCGGACCTTCGCACTGCCCTCGAGGTCCGCCAACCGTGCGGCGGTGCCGGTCATCTCGCGGGTGGTGCCACCGCCGCCGTCGCCCCAGCCGACCGGGGCGATCGAGCCGGTCGCGAGTCGGTTCTCGCGGAACTGGCGGGAGGCCTTCGCGACCTCGCTGCCGGACAACCGCGAGTTGTAGGTGTCCATCGACGGGAAGTGCGAGAACACCCGCGACCCGTCGATGCCCTCCCACAGGAACGTGTGGTGCGGGAACTTGTTGACCTGGTTCCACGAGATCTTCTGCGTGAAGAACCACTCGAAGCCCGCACGGCGCATGAGCTGCGGCAGCGCCGGCGAGTACCCGAAGCTGTCCGGCAGCCAGACGCCCTTGGGTCGGATGCCGAACTCGCGCTCGAAGAACCGCTGGCCCTGCGAGAACTGCCGGACGATGCTCTCGCCGGTCGGCATCACGGTGTCGGACTCGACCCACATGCCGCCGATCGGCAGGAACCGGCCGGCCTCGACCGCGGCCTTGACCCGGGCGTAGACCTCGGGGCGGTGCTCCTTGATCCACGCGTACTGCTGCGCGCTCGACATCCCGTACAGGAAGTCGTCGGTCTGGTCGATGAGCTCGGTCATGGTCGACGTGGTGCGGGCGACCTTGCGGATGGTCTCGCGCACGGGCCAGAGCCAGGCGGAGTCGATGTGGGCGTGCCCGACGGCCGAGATCGTGTGCGCCGAGGCCTCGGCAGGAGCGGCCAGCACCTCGGCGAGCGCCGCACGGGCGTCTCCGGCGGTCTCCGGGATGTGCTGCAGGTCGAGCGCGTCGAGGGCGTCGTCGAGGGCCTGCAGGATCCGCATGCGTCGGGGCCCGGCGGGCAGTTCGGCCTGCAGTTCGAGCAGGACGTCGATGTCGAGGGCGAGTTCGTGCACCTCGGCCTCGAAGACGGCGAGCTCCATCCGGCGGGTGGCGTAGAGGCGCTTCGAGGACGAGGTCTGCACGTCGCCCTCCTGCGTCGGCAGGAAGGGGTGGTAGTCGAGCAGGACGGGGTTCGACGCGGCCTCGACGAACAGTTCGACGGTCTCGCCGCCCTCGGCCCGCTCGGTGACCAGGACCCACTGGTTGCGCGGGTTGATCGACTTCACGGGGGTGCCGTCGGCCAGGTACACGAGTCCCTCGCACTGGAACCCGGGCATGTTCTTGTCGAAGCCGAGGTCGATCACGGCCTCCACCCGGCGTCCGGACCACTCGGTCGGCACGGACCCGGTCAACCGGAACCACGTCGTGCCCCAGGCCGCACCCCACGGGGTGCCGACCTCGTAGGGCTCGAACGTGAGCGCGAGCCCCTCGGTCGGCGGGACCGGCTCCCCCGGTAGCTCGTGCCACGCGGCCTGGAGGGCCGTCGTGGTCGCGTGCACCGCGGGGGTGATCCGCTCGTCGAGCACCCGTCGGGCGCGTCCGGTGGTGAGGGGGATGTCGTCGTGCATGGGGCCTTCCGGGGTCAGGGCGTGGTCGCCGGGTGGGCGACGCGGACGGTGGTGGTGTCGAGGTCGGAGGGCACGTCGACGCAGTGGTCGATGCCACGGGCGGCCAGCAGCGCGGTGTCCGAGCGTCGGGAGCGCAGGACGACCTGCGGGCCGCGGCCGTCCGGTGCGGCCTCGGCCAGGGCGAGCCAGGCGGCGGCGAACCGACCGCCGGGGGCGCAGTCGGCGCGGGTGCCGTGCCGGTCGGTGCCGTCGGGCAGCACGTCGTCGAGGACGAGCGCGGTGGCCGACGGTGCGGCGCGGGCGTCGCGGGTGTGCTCGGCGCGGGCGAGGGCGGCGAACGCCTCGCCGGCGGGCTTCAGCCGTCCGTCGTTCGTGAACAGCCCGAGGTCGTACTCGAGCTCCGGGAAGTCCGCGAGCGACCGGGCGACGTCGTGGGAGCACCACCACGTCAAGCCGAGCACCTGCTGCGCGTCGAGGACGTGCCGGATGGTCTGCTCGGTGAAGGCGGCGGCGTCGGCGGGGTCGACGACGTTGGTGGGGGCGCCGACCTCCTGCAGCCAGTTCGGCCGGGCGGGGTCGCGGTTCCAGGCCGCGGCGAGCTGGAGCAGGTACTCCCCGTGCCGCACCGACCCGGCTCCGAGGGCGCCGTGCAGGGCCGCCGAGCCGTTGAACACCCACGAGTGCGTGACCGTGGCGTCACCGTGGTCCGCCGCGTGCTCGGGGCCGAAGGGCTGGGCGTCGTCGTACCAGGCCGCGTCGTACTGCGCGACGGTGACCAGTGGCCCGGGGCGCGACCCGGTGGCGGGCGGGACCGACGAGGCGGGGTCGAGCCGCGCCTCCAGGCCGACCGACACGGACGACGCGACCGACGCCGACGACCCGTCCGACAGCCCCGCCCGCGCCGCCGCGACCATCGCCGCCGCCCACGCGTGCCCCTGCTCCGCCGTGATCGCGTGCGGCGCGGGGTGCGGCGCGTGTGCGAACTGGTTGACCTCGTTGCCGATGGTGATGCCGAGCAGGTTGGGCTTGTCGGCGACCGCTCCGGCGAGCGCCCGGACGTACGCGGCGGTCGACGCGACCACGTCCGGGTCGGTGAACATGTTGCGGCGGTGCCAGCTGTCCAGCCAGGACGGAACGAAGTCGAAGCTCGACAGGTGCCCCTGCAGGGCGTCCACGTTGACGTCGAGTCCGAACGAGCCGGCGAGGTCGACGACCGTCGCGACGTCGTCGAGGGCCTGCTGCCGGATGAGCGTCCGGTTCGGCTGGACGACCGGCCAGAGCGGGAAGATCCGCACGTGGTCGGCGCCGATCGACGCGATGGCCTCGAGGTCCCTGGCGGTGTCCGACCGCGAGAAGTCGAGCCACGAGTGGAACCAGCCGACCGAGGGCGTGTAGTTGACCCCGAAGCGCATCAGCCCTTCACACCGCCCTCTTCGACGCCCTTGAAGAAGAAGCGCTGCAGGACGGCGAAGATCACGGCGATCGGGATGAAGGCGATCATGGTGCCGGCCGCGATCATCCGCTGGTCGGTGGCGAACGTGCCCTGCAGGTACTGCAACCCGACGGTCAGGGTGAGGTTCTCGGGCGACTGCAGCACGATGAGCGGCCAGAGGAAGTCGTCCCACGCACCGATGAACGAGAAGATCGCGATGACCGCGATGGTCCCCTGCACGGCGGGCAGCGAGATGTAGCGCAGGCGCTGCAGGGCGTTCGCACCGTCCATCACCGCTGCCTGGTCGATCTCCTCGGGGATCTGCCGGAACGCGTTGAACATCAGCAGGACGTTGAGCGCCGCGATCATGCCGGGCAGGGCGACACCGACCAGGTTGTCGGCGAGGCCGAGGTCCTTCACGGTGACGAACTGCGAGATGATCGTCGCCTCGCCGGGCAGCACGAGGGTGCCGAGGAACAGGCCGAGCACGAGCTTCCGGTGCCGCCACTGCAGACGGGCGAGGGCGAACCCGGCCAGGGTCGCGAACACGATGTTGCCGAGCACGTCGATCGCGGCGACGAGCAGTGAGTTGCCGATGTACCGCCACACCGGGATCGCGGCGGCGACCTTCAGGTAGTTCTCGATGGTCGGTTCGGACGGGATGAACGACGGGTTCGCCGTGTAGATGTCCTCACCGGCGCCCTTGAGCGACGTGGACAGCTGCCACAGGAACGGGCCGATCGTGATGAAGAGCACCACGATGAGCAGGACGTAGCGGACGACCTTCTCGCGGGTGGACATGACGCCCCAGACCGCGCGGCGCCGCTTGCGTCCGTCGCGTCCGTTCTGCCTGGAGGCCCGTCCCGCGCCCGTCGCGCCGGTCACGTCCGGTGTCGGGCTGGCTGCCCCCTGCGCGCCGCCGATGACGGGTTCGGTCGTGCTGGTCGTGTTCGTCACTTGTCCGCCTTGCTGTTCATCCGGGCGAGGGCGAGCATCGGCACGAGCGTCACGACGAAGAGCAGGAGGCTCAGGGCGGACGCGTAACCGAGGTTGCCGGTGAAGCCGCGGGCGTACTGCTGGATGAGCATGACGAGGGAGTTGTCCTGCCCGCCGGGCCCACCGGTGCCGTTGGTGAGGATGTAGAGCTCGCTGAACACCCGGAGCGCGGAGACGCACACCAGGATCCCGACGAGCGTCATGGTGCCGCGGACCCCGGGCATCGTGACCGACCAGAAGCGACGGACCGCGCCGGCGCCGTCGAGCGCGGCGGCCTCGTGCAGGTCCTTGCCGACGTTCCCGAGTGCGGCCAGGAAGATGATCATGTAGTAGCCGAGCCCCTTCCACACCGTCAGGCTGATGGCGCTGAGGAGCAGCAGCCAGCGGTCGGTCAGGAACGGGACGCTGCCCTGCACGACGCCGAGGGCCTGCGCCATCTCGTTGATGACGCCGCGGTCGTCGAGGATCCACGTCCAGATGAGCCCGACGACCACCGCGGACGCGATGACCGGCGTGTAGAACGCGGTGCGGAAGAACGCGATCCCGGGCAGCTTCTGCTGCACGAGCACGGCGATGAGGAGCGGGAGGACCGTCAGCAGCGGCAGGCACACCGCCATGTAGATGACGCTGTTGAGCAGCGCCTCCCACACCTGCGGATCAGCGAGCAGGGTCTCGAAGTTCTGGACCCCGACCCACTGGCTGACGCCGCCGAGCGGGCTGGCGTTCGTGAACGACAACCGGACCGTGTTGATCGAGGGCCACAGGCTGAACGCGACGAGCCAGATCAGTGCCGGCAGGACGAGCAACCAGGGCGTGTACCAGCGGTTCGCACGCATGACGATCCTCCCTCTTCCTTCTCCGGGGCCGGATCAGCCGTTGGCCAGCAGGCTGTTCATCTTGGTCTGGGCGGTCTGCAGCGCCTTCTCCGGCGCCACCTGGCCCTTCATCGCGAGGGCGATCTGCTGGTCGAGGAAGTCCGTCATCGCGGAGTTCGCCTCGACCGGGTTGATGACCTTCGCCGTCTTCAGGGCTTCGTTCGCCAGGACCCGGGCCTCGCCGTTCACCGTGCCGTCGTCCTTCGAGAAGTACGGGTCGGACTGCGACGACGTGGTGGACGGGAAGATGTTGACCTCGTGGGCGAACGCCTCCTGGTTCTTCGCGTTCGTCATGAACTCCGCGAAGGCCTCGGCGGTGGCGAGGTGCTTCGACTTGCTCGAGACCGACAGGCCCTGCACGTAGAGCGGCGGGGTGTCGAGTGCGGAGCTGACGGTGACCTTGCCCTTGAGCGACGGGTTGTTCTTCTCGAAGTCGGCGAGCGAGGTGGCCCCACCGGTGGTCCAGGCGACCTTGGCCTGCGTGAAGAGGGTGGAGTTGCCGAGGTAGTCGCTGTTCAGCACGTTGGAGGGCATGTAGCCGTCCTGGTACGCGTCCTTGTAGCGGTCGATCAGGTCGGCGGCCTTGGACGAGTCGGCGAAGGTGAACTTCGTGCCGTCGGCGTTGAGCACCTTGACGCCGGCGAGCGTGAAGTCACCGAGGCCGGGCTTCCGGCTCATCAGGTAGTCGGTCGGGCAGTTGTCGTGCATGGTCTTCGCCTGCGTGAACAGCTCGTCGGTGGTCTTCGGCGGGTTCTTCGCGTCGAGGCCGCACTTGGCGAACATCGTCGAGTTCCAGTAGTTCACGTCCGTGTTGAGGTACCAGGGGTACCCGAACGTGCCGTCCACTCCCTTGTACTTGTAAGAGTCCAACGCGCCGGCGACGTACGTGCTGGCGAGCTTCGAGTCGTCCTTCGCGACGTCCTGCAAGAACCCGCGCTTCGCGAGCGGCAGGGCGATGTCCGGCGGCAGGTTGATCACGTCGGGCAGGCTGTTCGACGAGGCCTGGCTGAGCACCTTGTCGGCGTACCCGTCGCCGGGCTGGTCCTGCAGCTTGACCTTCGCGTCCGGGTGGGCCTGCTCGAAGTCCTTGATGACCCCGTTGAGGTACCCCGTGTAGGTCGGCGTGAGCGCCCAGGTCTGCAGGGTGATGGTGCCGCTGATCTCGCCGTCGCCGTTGTCGGCCGCGTTCCCGCCGCTCGAGCAGCCGGTCAGGACGAGCGCCGTCGCGGCGGCCGTCGCGAGCAGCGCGGTGGCGCGGCCCCTCGTCATGCGTGTGGTGGTCCTCATGGCGTCTGACTCCCTCGTCATAGCTGAACCGGTTCAGCAGCATTCACCGAACCCGTGTGTGGCAGCCACTGTGGATGACTAAAGCGCTATAGTCAACCCCGTGGCCACCAAGCGTCGAACGACGATCGCCGACATCGCCGCGCGGGCCGGTGTGTCCATCAGCGCGGTGTCGTTCGCGTTGAACGACCGCCCCGGTGTCTCCGACGAGACCCGTCGCCGCGTGCGCGAGATCGCCCGCGAGCTCGACTGGCAGCCACACACCGCGGCCCGGGCACTCGGCGGCGCGAAGGCCGGTTCCATCGGGTTCGTGCTGAACCGCCCGGCCCGGACCCTGGGCACGGAGTCGTTCTTCGGCGACCTGATCTCCGGCATCCAGCTCGGGCTCGCCGGCACCCACGTCGGCATGAACCTGCTCGTCGCGCGCGATGCCGAGGAAGAACTCGAGACCTACCGGGACTGGTGGCGCGGACACCGTGTCGACGGCGTGATCGTGATCGACCCCCGTCGCGACGACGCCCGGCTCGCCCTGCTCGCCGACCTCGGCATGCCGACCGTCGTCGTCGGCTCGCACCCCTCACCCGACGGCGCAGCACCCACGGTCTGGATCGACGACTCGGACGCCACCGACACCGTCCTGCGGTACCTGCACGCCCTCGGGCACCGACGCATCGCGCACGTCGCCGGGCGGCCCGAGTTCGAGCACACCGCCATGCGCATGGACCGGCTCCGGGCGTTCGCTGCCGACGAGGGGCTCGACGACGCGGTCTCGGTACCGACGGACTACTCGGCCGAGGCCGGCGCGAGCGCCACCCGCACCCTGCTGTCCCGGAGCGTCCGGCCGACCGCGATCGTCTACGACAACGACGTGCTCGCCGTCGCCGGGCTGGGCGTGGCGAGCGAGATGGGCGTCGCGGTGCCCGGCGACGTCTCGATCGTGTCCTTCGACGACTCGGCGATGATCCGGCTCGTCCGGCCGGCGATCACCTCGCTCACCCGCGACACGGTCGAGCTCGGACAGCGTGCGGCGACCCTGCTGCGCGCGCAGATCGATGCCAGCGCCCCGCTCCCGTCACGCCCGGGCCCCTCGCTCACCCTGAGCGTCCGCGAGTCCACCGGCCGCGCCCCCGCCTGACCCGCGCCGGAGGTCGGCCCCGCGTGACACGGTGCGAGGTTCCGGATACCGTGCAGCGGCTCCTGCCCAGCACCGACTCCGGAACCTCGCACGGGACAGTGATCCACGGGCAGGACGCGGCGGGCGTGGATCGGGCGGCCTGTGCAAGAGGGGGGATAACCCCACCCGGGGTGGGGAGAGGGCAGGATGGGGGAACGGCTCCGCGATCGCGAGGCTGGATGCATGACCGACACCGACCGCCTCGACCAGGCGCGAACCGTCCCGCTGCACGACGTCACGCCTTCGCCCGACCAGGCCCAGACCGTCCCGCTGGGCGACTCCGTGCCCCCTGGAGCCACCAAGCCGATGCCCCAGTACCCGCGCCAGCACCACCAGGACCCCCAGGACGCCCCGCAGTCCCCGCCGGCGTCGTGGAGCGCCACCCCGCGGGTCGGGTCCGGCCCGGTCGGTGGTTCCGGTCGCGGGTCCGGTATGACCGCCGGGCAGTTCTACCGCGACGCGTGGAAGCGCCTGCCGCGGGACTTCGGCTACATGGCGCTCACCGCCGTGCTGCTCTGCACGCTGTACTTCGCGTTCCCGACGGCGATCTTCGGTGGCGGGTTCCGAGACCTGTTCAACCCCTTCGTCCTGCTCATGTTCTTCATCGCGCTGTTCGTGGCGCGGTGGCTCGGACAGTTCGAGAAGCTCCGCATGAGCTGGGCCGACCCGAGGCCGATCCGCCCGGTGGACTGGACGCCCCGCTGGCAGCAGAACTGGTGGACCCGCACGGGGTCGGCCGTCGCCAACCCGCACTACTGGCTCTACCTGCTGCACGCCGCGGTCGTGTACCCGCTCGTCGCGGTCGTGACCGTCGGGGCCGGCGCACTGCTGATCCTCGGGTTCACCTGGCCGGTCGTCGTGGCGGGTGCCTGGGCGTTCGGCGGTGTGGGTGGGCTGTCGTACCCGAGCTGGGACTACGGCGTGGTGGTCGGCATCGGTGTCGCCGGGCTGCTGTCGATGGCCGCCTCGGTCGTGCTCTTCCCGCTCTGGGCCCGCGGGTCCGTCCTGGCGCACTACTGGGTCGACTTCGGCCTGCTGGGCGGCTTCCGGGCCGAGCAACTCGAGCAGCGGGTCGCCGGTCTGCAGGCCTCCCGCGCCGGTGCCGTCACCGCCGAGGGGCAGGCACTCCGCCAGATCGAGCGCGACCTGCACGACGGCCCGCAACAGCGGCTGGTGCGACTCCGCATGGACCTGTCCGCCGCCGAGCGCGCCTTCGAGAAGGACCCCGAGAAGGCCAAGCAGCTCATCGGTGAGGCATCCGAGCACGCCCAGGACGCCCTCGACGAACTGCGCGCACTGTCACGCGGCTTCGCTCCGCCGATCCTGCTCGACCGCGGACTCGTCGCGGCGCTCGAGGCACTGGTCGCCCGCACCCCGATCCCGGTGGGCCTGGACGTCCGGCTGCCCGAGGGCCTGGAGCTCGCCACGGAGATCCAGCGCAACGTGTACTTCACGGTGAGCGAGCTCCTGACGAACACCATGAAGCACGCCGGCGCCACCACCGCCGGGGTGTACCTCGGCCTGGTCGTCGATGCCTCGGGCCTCTGGTACCTGACCGTCAGCGTCACCGACGACGGTCGGGGTGGTGCCCGACCGCAGCAGGGCCACGGGATCGAGGGCCTGATCGGCCGCATGCGGGCCCTCGACGGCGACCTGGTCGTCTCGAGCCCCGAGGGCGGCCCGACCGAGGCCACCGCCCGGATCCCCCTCGGTGCCCTGAACGGCGTCCCGACGGCGGCGAACCAGCGGTCGTGACCCCACGGGAGCGTCCGCGCTCCCACTAGGCTGGTCGGCATGACAGACGGCCCGGATGCAGCACGCATCCGGGCCGTCGTCGTCGACGACGCCGTCCTGCTGCGCGAGGGCCTGGCCCGCGTGCTCGACGAGGCCGGCATCGACGTCATCGGGCAGTACTCCGACGCCCGGGCCTTCCTGGCGACCCTGCCCGAGGGTGCACCCGACGTCGTGGTGATGGACGTGCGGATGCCGCCGACCTTCACCGACGAGGGCGTCCGCGCCGCCGTCGAGACCCGCCGGATCGCCCCGCGGACGGGCGTGCTCCTGCTCTCCCAGTACGTCGAGGCCACCTACGCCGAGGACGTCCTCGCCGCCGGCGCGACCGGCATCGGCTACCTGCTCAAGGACCGTGTCACCCGGCTCGAGGAGATCGACGACGCCGTCCGCCGCATCGCCGCCGGGGGCACCGTGCTCGACCCCGAGGTCGTCACGCAGCTGATGAGCCGCCGCCGCGACCCGCTCGCAGCCCTGACCCCGCGCGAGCGTGACGTGCTCGGGCTGATGGCCGAGGGCCGCACGAACGCCGCGATCGCCCGCGCCCTGGTGATCGGCACCGGTGCCGTCGAGAAGCACGTGTCGAGCATCTTCGGCAAGCTCGCACTCGAGGACACCGGAGAGGACCACCGCCGTGTCCTCGCCGTCCTCGCCTACCTCGGATGAGCCGAGCCCGAGGATGAACCGAGCCCGCGGATGAACCGGGTCCCCGCGCCCCTGCTGGCCCTCACCGCGATGGTGTCCGTCCAGCTCGGCGCCGCGATCGCGAAGACCCACTTCGACGACGTCGGCGCGGTCGGGGCCGCCACGCTGCGGCTCGTCATCGGCGCCGTCGTGCTCGCCCTGGTGATCCGCCCCCGAGTCCGGCACTGGACGCGGGCGCAGTGGCTCGGTGCGGTCGGCCTCGGCCTGGCGCTCGGCGGCATGAACGTCTTCATCTACCTGTCGTTCGCGAGCATCCCGATCGGGGTCGCCGTGACGATCGAGTTCCTCGGGCCGCTCGCCCTGTCGCTCGTGCACACTCGGCGCTGGCGCGATGCACTGTGGGCGGTGCTGGCGCTCGCCGGGGTCGTGCTGCTCGGCGTCGGCCCGACCGCGGTGACCGAGGTGGGCGGGGTCGTCTGGGCGGTCCTGGCCGCCGGGTGCTGGGCGGGCTACATCGTGATGAACCGGCACGTCGGCGCCGCGATCCCCGGCGTCGACGGGCTCGTCGTGTCGATGGTGGTCGCGATGCTCGTGTCGTTGCCGTTCGGGCTCCGGTCCGCGGTCGACGGCGTCCTGCGCGAACCGACGCTCCTGATCGTCTTCGGTGCCGTCGCCGTGCTGTCCAGCGTGCTGCCGTACGCCCTCGAGATGCTCGCGCTCCGCCGGATGCCGACGCGGGTGTTCGGCGTGCTGCAGAGCCTCGGCCCGGCGATCGCCGCCCTGGCCGGCCTGGTGGTGCTGGCCGAGGGGCTGTCGGTGCTCGAGACGGTCGCCCTGGCGTGCGTCACCGCCGCGAGCGTCGGCGTGACGCTGTCGGCACGTCGCCGACGCGGCGGACCGGTGGGGTGAACGAAGAGGAGGCCCGGATCACGTCCGCCGACGGCGGTGCGTGATCCGGGCCTCCTGGAGAAGACCGTCTACTCGTCGCGCAGGAAGTCTGCGTACGTGGGTTCCGACTGCTCGCCCGACAGCAGGGCCGGATCGTTGATCCGACGCTCGACGTAGGCGCTGATGACCTCGGGCGGGGTGAGCACGTGGGCGACCCAGGACGGCACCGCTGCGTTCTTCATGGTGCCTCCTTCTGGGACAGGGGTCCGGACCGAATGCCTCGATCAGTGAGTTACTTGCTGACCCCGTGTTCGCTAAACCATCCTCGGGGTGCGGGCGGAAGTCAACGCAGTGCGTTCTGCGGACTCCGGTTCGCGCTGTCCCGGTCGGCACGGAGCGTGCGGTGCTTCACCGCGGAGCGCCACACCCACGCCTCGGCCTGCTGCCCGAACTGCGCCCACTCGACCAGCACGGCGTCGCGGGTCCAGCTCTTCGCGAAGGCCTTCACCCGGACGTGGAAGGTCGGGAACTGGATCCACGCCCAGACCGGCTTCGGGGTGACGGCGTGGCAGACGTCACCACCGCGGGCGTCCTCGGACAGGGAGTACGCGCGCGGACGCTCGACCTCCGGGTGTTCCGGGGGCTGCCACCGGTTCTCGCGACGCCGTCCCACGACGGTATTCGAACGTGTGTTCGAACAACAGTCAAGTCGACCGCGTCGTGTGGACGAGCACCTGGGGCCGGACGGGCGTGTCGTCGGGGCCCCGAACGGCGGGGAGCGTGTTCCGCTGGCGGGGTCCCGGGGCATAGGGTGCGGGCATGCAGAGCAGCACGGGGGTACGGGTGGTGTCGGCGGCCGCGGTGGTGGCGGCGCTGGTGGTCGGAGCGGCCGGACTGGTCGGGACGGTCTGGCTGGCGCCCTGGGACCTGCCCCGCGGGTTGCTCCTCGGCGCCACGGTCGTCGCCGGCATCGCCGCAGTCGTCGTGCTCGTCGCCGCGGTGCATGCCCGGGACCGCCGAGCGCTCACGTTCGCGGTGTCCGTGCTCGCGTTCGCGCTCGTGTCACTGGTTCCCGGACTGTTGATCGACGTGTTCCTCGTCGTCGCGCAGGCGGCGCTCGTGGCCTTCGGTGTCGTCACCGTCCGGAGTGAACCGGGTGTGCAGCGGGCCTTCGGGTGGATCGTCACGGTGGCGGCCGCGGCGTGGTTCGTCACCGCACTGCTGTCCGAGACCGTGCTCCTCACGGCGCTCCCGCAGGAGTCGCTCGGTGTGGCCATCGCGGTCCCGGGGCTGCTGCAGACCGTCGCCTACCTGGCCGCGGCGGTGCTCGTCGCGATGCCGCTGCTGCGCCCGGTGGGCCGCGGTGTCGGCGTGCTGTGGGCCTCGGCCGAGGTGCGCTGACCCGGACTCCCGCCCGCCTCAGCCTGCGCGGGCCGCCAGTCGCTCGGAGCGTCGGCGTGCCTGCTCCCCGGGGTCCGGCACCGGGGCGGCCTGGATGAGCCGTCGTGTGTACGGGTCCTGGGGCGAGCGCAGGATGGCGTCGCGCGTCCCGTGTTCGGCGACCCGGCCGCCGTGCAGCACGACGACCCGGTCGCACAGGGTGTCGACCACGGCGAGGTCGTGCGTGACGAACAGGCACGCGAACCCGAGGCGCTCCTGCAGCTCGCGGAACACGTCGAGCACGCGGGCCTGCACCGACACGTCGAGCGCGCTCGTCGGCTCGTCGGCGATCAGGAGCGCGGGGTCGAGGGCCACCGCGCGGGCGATCGCGACGCGTTGCCGTTGGCCACCGGAGAGTTCGTGCGGGTAGCGCTCGGCGTACCCGCCGTCGAGGCCGACGTCGGCGAGGAGCCGCTCGACACGCTCTTCGACCTGCACCGCCGGCAGCCGGAGGATCTGGCGGAGCGGCTCGGCGACGGTCTGCCCGACCGTGTACCGGGGGTTGAGCGACCGGAGCGGGTTCTGGAACACCACGCCGACGTGCTGGCGCATCTGCCGGCGGGCGGCTCGTCGTGCGCCGGCGACGTCGGTGCCGTCGACGACCACCGAGCCCGAGGTGATCGGCGCGAGGCCGACCGCGGCCCGCCCGATGGTGGTCTTGCCGCTGCCGGACTCCCCCACCAGGCCGACGATCTCGCCACGGCCGACGGTGAACGAGACGTCGTCGACGGCACGGAAGCGCCCGCGCAGGGCGCCGCCGTACTCGACCACGAGGTGCCGGACGTCCAGCACGGCGGCCGGGGGCTCCGTGGCGGAGCCGAGCCGGGCCTCCTGGCCGGACCCGGTGCCCATCCGCGGGACCGCAGCGAGGAGTTCCCGCGTGTAGTCGGCGGACGGTGCGGCGAAGACCGCTTCGGCGGTGCCGGTCTCGACGACGCGTCCGCGGCGCATCACGACCACGCGGTCGGCGAGGTCCGCGACGACGCCCATGTCGTGGGTGATGAGCAGGATCGCGGTGCCGGTGCGCTCGCGCAGCGCGCGGAGGACGTCGAGCACCTCGGCCTGCACCGTGACGTCGAGGGCGGTCGTCGGCTCGTCCGCGATGAGCAGGTCCGGGTCGGCGGCGAGCGCCATCGCGATCATCACGCGCTGGGCCTGCCCGCCGGAGAGTTCGTGCGGGTACTGGCCCAGGCGGCGTTCGGGTTCGGGGACCTCCACGGCGCGGAGCAGCTCGAGCGAGCGCTCCCGGACGGCGGCGCGGTCGTGCGGGCCGTCGGTGCGTCGGACGGCCTCGGCGAGCTGGAACCCGATGGTGAACACCGGGTTCAGCGCCGCGGACGGGTCCTGGAAGATCATCGACACGCTGCGGCCCCGGACCGACCGGAGGGTGCGCTCGTCGGTGCCGATGACCTCGAGGTCGCCGAGCCGGATGCTCCCCGAGGCGCGCGCACCGTCGGGGGCGATGCCCATCGCGGTCATCGCGGTCAAGCTCTTGCCGGAGCCGGACTCCCCCACGACCGCGACGACCTCACCCCGGGCGACGGTGAACGAGGCGTCGTCGACGGCGCGGACGACCTCGCCGTCGACGTCGAAGGTGACGGTGAGGTGCTCGACGGTCAGGACGTCGGTGGTGCCGCTCATGGGGTCTCCGGGGGGTCGGTGTCGTCGCGGGCAGCCTTGAAGGCCTCCCACTCCTCGAGCATCTTGCGGTGGTAGCCCTGCAGCCACTGCATGTAGTCGCGGCCGTTGAGCAGGCGCTCGCGGACCTCGGCGTCCACGTCGCCCGTGCCGGTGCGGCCGGCACCCTCGACGACGGCGAGCCCGCGGCCGATGATGTCGCGCTGCCGGTCGAGGTACTTCCGTTCGCTGGCGAGCCAGGAGCCCCAGACGTCGGCCTCGGCGCGGAAGTAGTGACTGCGCTCGCCGGGGACGATGTGGCGCTTCACGAACCCGGAGTCGACGAGCCGCCGGGTGGCCATCGACACCGACCCCGAGCTGGCGCCGAGCGCTGCCTGCAGGTCGGACGACGACGAGTGCGGTGCGCGGGTCATCATCAGGTAGCCGAGCACCCGGGCGTCGGTGAGGGGCATGCCCGCGCCGTCGTTGAGCATCAGGGCGAACTCCTCGACGAACGCCTGGCGCTCCGGTCCGAGCAGCCGGTCGTCGGTCACGAGGCCAGCCCGGCGGCCACCTCGGGTCGCTCGTCCGGGATCGACCACGGCTCCTGCGACATGCCGCCACCGCCGCGGATCGCCCGCACGGCGCCGTCCTCGTCGCGCGTGTAGGTGATGTCCTCGTCGACCGATCCGAAGCGGTTCCCGTGGGTCATCCGCAGGGTGTCGGAGTCGACGACCTCGAGCCGCGTGGGGGTGTCCATCGGTTCGGGGCCGGACGGGTCGACCTCGACGAGCCGGTCACCGATCCGGGCGACGTCGGTGACGCCCCACGGGTTGGCGAAGCGGCCGGTGAACGTGGCGGTGTCGACGTCGTCGGGCACCGGGGTCCCCGGGGCGTCGGCGTCGGCCGCTGCGTCGAGCAGGGCGATGACCGCGGTGGCGATGAGCGTGGCGGGTCCGGCGGCGGCACTCGTGAGCACGGACACGACGAGCCCGGACGCCGGGTCGAACATCGACTGGGTGATGTGGCCGGGGAACCCGCCCGAGTGGCCGCGGATCTCCCGTCCGCCGATCCGGTCGACGATGAACCCGGCGCCGTAGCCGCGGGCGGCGGGGTCGTCGGTGGCGCTCCAGGCCTTCCGCTGCGCGAGGCGCTTGGAGTGGTCGTCGAGCAGGGTGCCCTGCCCGATCACGTGCTGCGAGAAGTAGCGGACCAGGTCGGACGCGGTGCCGTGGAACCCGGTGGCGGCGGCCATCGCGCGGGTGTCGACGTGGTCGATGCGCTGCCGGTGCCTGGCGGTGTGGAAGCCGGTGTACCCGACCACGAAGTCGTCGGCGCGTGCGGGGTCCCAGTCGGGGCCGGTGTTCCGCAAGCCCAGGGGTCCGGTGATCGACTCCCGTACGAAGTCGTTGTACGACTGCCCGGACACCGCGGCGATGACCAGGCCGAGCAGGGAGTAGCCGAGGTTCGAGTAGTTGAACGACGAGCCGGTCGGCACCTTCTGGCCCCGGTCGAGCACGAGCGCCAGGAGTTCCTGCTCGTCGGGGAACGGGCGGAGCAGGGACCAGTAGTCGCCGTCGTGCCCGTCGCGGATGACGCCGGCACCCATCTCCATGAGCTCGCGCAGGGTGGCGTCGGCGAGTGGGGAGCCGCCGTCGACCAGTGCCGGGACGTACGTGCCGACGGTGTCGTCGAGCCGGAGCGACCCGCGCTCGGCGAGCTGCAGCAGGGCCGTCGCGGTGAAGGTCTTCGAGTGCGAGGCGATGCGGAACAGGTCGGTGGTGGTCAGGCGGCGCCCGGCCTCGACGTCGGCGTAGCCCCAGGCCTCGTCGAACAGGACCTCGCCGCCGTACCCGACGGCGACCTGCACGCCGGGCACCCGCAGCTGCCACACCTTGTACGACACCCACTCACGGATGTAGGGCAGGGTCTTCCGGTACGCGGAGAGGGTGTCGGTCACGGTGGTCCTTTCGAGAACGGTTCTGCAGCGAGTCTGGCGCGTCGGTCGCGGCGATGTCCGCCGCGACGCGGTCGACGGCCGTCAGCGCCGACGCGGGTCGAGTGCGGCCCGCAGCGTGTCGCCGAGCGCGATGACGGCGAGCACGGTCACGGCGAGGAACGCCGCCGGGGCGATGAGCATGTGCGGGGCCCGGAGGAACTGCGACGTCGCCGCCGACAGCTGCAGCCCCCACGAGATCGCCGGACGCTCCAGCCCGATGCCGAGGTAGGTCAGCGACGACTCGGACACGATGACCCCGCCGACCGTGATGGTGGCGAGCACGAGCAGCGGCGAGATCGACGACGGCAGCACGTACCGGGTGGTGATCCGCCACGTCGACAACCCCATCGTCCGGGCGGCGAGCACGAACTCGGCGCCCCGGACGCTGCGGACGCTCGACCGCACGAGCCGGGCCATCGTCGGCCACCCGAACAGGGCGAGCACGAGCGACACGGTGAGCACCGACCGCTCCCCCACGCTGTTCAGCACGACGACGGCGCCGAGCAGGAACGGGAACCCGAGGAACACGTCGGTGAGCCGGGCGAGGACGGCGTCCACCCACCCGCCGACCATGCCCGCGACGGTCCCGACGACGACCGCGGCCATGCCGGCGAGCAGGGTCGTGAGCACCGCGACGGCGATCGACGACCGGGTGCCCCAGACGACGTTCGCGTACACGTCGCAGCCCTGCAGGTCGAAGCCGAACGGGTGCCCGGCGGTCGGTGACGCCCCGCTCCGGCCGAGGTCGCACACCCGGGGGTCGCCGTGGCCGAACAGGCCGGCGAACAGCTGCGGGAACGCCGCGATGAGCAGGACCACCACGAGCACCGACGCGGGCACCCAGAACCCCGGCGTCCGTGCGGCGGCGAGCAGTGGCCGGCGCCGGACCCCGACGACGGGTTCGACGGTGGCGCCGAGGGCTTCGGTGGTCATCGGGAGGCTCCTGTCCGGACGCGCGGGTCGAGGGCGGCGTGCAGCAGGTCGACGAGCACGCTCGTGACGAGGAACACCAGGATGAGGGCGGTCGAGATGCCGACGACGACGGCACCCTCGTGCGAGCGGATGCCCTGGAACAGCAGGTTCCCGACGCCCGGCAGGTTGAAGATGCCCTCGATGATGACGGTGCCGCCCATCAGGTACCCGAGGTCGGTCGCCAGGTAGGTGGCGGTGGGGATGAGCGAGTTCCGCAGCACGTGCACGCCGACGATCCGGCCCGGCGCGAGCCCCTTGGCGCGGGCTGTCCGCACGTAGTCGGCGTCGAGTGTCTCGATCATCGAGGTCCGGGTGAGCCGGGACACCGCGGCCAGGCCGAACAGGGCGATCACGAACGCCGGCAGGACGTACGCGGTCGGCCACCCGGCGGCGACGCCCGCGACCGGGAACCAGTGCAGCCGCACCGAGAACACCAGCTGCAGGGCCACACCGAGCACGAACACCGGGACCGCGCCGACGACGATGGTGCCGACGAGGACCGTCTTGTCCAGCACGGTGCCGCGCCTGAGTGCCGAGACCACGCCGAGCCCGATGCCGAGGACGATCTCGAGCGCCCAGGCGCTCAGCGCCAGCGTGATCGTCACGGGCCACCGCGAGGCCATCTGCTCGCCCACGGACTGCCCGTTGAAGTCGGTGCCGAAGTCACCCCGGAACAGGCCGCCCAGGTACTGCACGTACTGCAGCCACAGCGGCTGGTCCAGGTGGTACTCGGCCCGCAGCGCCCGCACGACCGAGTCGGTGAGGGGGCGCTCGCCGCCGAGCGCCTTGATCGGGTCGCCGGGCAGCGCGAACGTCATCGCGTAGATCAGGAAGGTCACCCCGAGGAACACGATGACCAGGCCGCCGAGTCGGCGACCGACGGCGAGCGTCGGACGCATCACGCGCCTCCCGACACGGCCGCCGACACCGGACGGGAGGCGCGGGTCGGGTCCGCCACGTGCGCCGCGCAGGCGAGGATCGCCCCGTACTGCACGCCCACGAGCTTCCCCACCGGGATCGGCTGCGCACCCGCCGACGCGTCCGCCTGCCAGTGCGCGTACCGCTCGGCCAGGCGGTCGCGGAGCCGCCGGAGCGGCGCGGATGCCGTGCCGGCGGTCGTCTCCGCCTCGACGGCGCGCAGGAGCATGCCGCCGTAGCGCAGGCGGAAGCAGCGGACGAGGTCCTCGCAGCCGAAGCGCTCCGCGACGGTGGCCGTCCGGTCGGCCGGTTCCCGCTCGGCCCGGCGGCGGTCGGTGTCCGCGATCCCGGCGAGCATCGGGACGAACGCCCGGGAGGCCTCGACGAACGGGGACGGGATCGAGAGCATCGGCGACGCCTCGTCGAGGAACGCCTGCAGCTCCGCACCCGAGGCGCCGAGGTCGTCCGCGCACCGACGCAGCAGGTCGGCGTACGACTCGTCGGTCGGGGTCGGGTCGTCGGCGTCGGGGTGGCTCCAGTACGGCAGCTCGGCCACCATGCAGAGGGCGCCGTGGCGCATCGCCCACGCCGCACTCGATGCGCCGTGGATGTGCTCGCCGGGGTCGACGCCGAGCTCCTCGAGGTAGGCGTACGCCGTCTCGATGCCGTCCATCGCGAACACCGCCGGGGCGAGCTCCCGCAGGTACGGGGACTCCGGCTCCCCGGTGTCGAGCGGCAGCCCGAGTGCGGCCGGCACCGCGTGCAGGGTGTCGACGACGTCGGGCAGGTCCTCGGACAGGTAGTAGTAGACGCCGCCCATCTCGCCGTTGTGCAGGCTCACGAGCAGGTCCGGCTCGGTGTCGTCGATGAGCCGCATGAACGCGAGCGTCTCGGGCAGCACCTGGTCGAAGTACACCGACTTGTAGCTGTTCGGGAACGTCCACTCGACCTGGCTGTCCGGCGCGGGCCGGTAGAAGTGCCGCGAGTAGAAGACCCGGTCGTGCGGGTCGTGGAACCACGCCTCGTTGAGCCGCATGCCGTCCGGATCGATCGTCGGGACGATGTGCCAGGTGACGTCGAGCCCGGCCACCCGCTCGTCGCCGAGGGCCGTCTCGGCGAGGTGCAGCGCCGTCCACGAACCGATCGGCTCGTTCGGGTGCACCCCGCCGACCACGACGGCCGCGTGCGACCCGGTGCCGATGCGGTAGCTGTGCAGGGGTTCGCCGAGGCGGCTCGTGCCGATCCGGGTGACCGTGACCCGGTCCGGGTGCGCCGCGGCGAGCGCGGCGAACCGGGTGTGCAGGTCGTCGACGAGCGGGAAGCCGTCGCGGTCGGGGACGTCGCGGACCAGGTCGAGGACGGTGTGCTGCTCCATGCCCGCCCTACTTCACGGCGATCTGCGCGATCACGGGGCTGCCCGCCACCGCCGGCAGCTTCGCGATCTTGTCACTCGTGACGTACGAGTACTTGTCGAAGAAGGTCGGGACGATCGGGAAGTCCTCGAGGACCGCCTCCTGCGTCTTCGTGTAGTACCCGTTCGCCTCGTCCTGCGACCCCGCGGAGTCGGCCTTCGCGAGCAGCGAGTCGACGTCGTCGGACTGGTAGTAGCCGGTGCACGGGGAGCAGCCGCCGGCCGTGGTGAACAGCGCGCGGAGCGTGTTCTGCTGGCTGATGTACAGCGCGCCCCAGTGGCCGAAGTGCGGGCCGGCGACGGTCTTGTCCGTGAGCTCCGAGTAGTAGGACGCCCAGTCGGTGGTGGCCTTCGCCTCGGCGTCGACGCCCAGGTTCTGCCGGATCTGGTTGGCGTACGCCTCGTACAGGGAGTCGAGGCCGGTGCCGCCCGGGTAGACGAGCGTCATGGTGCCGTCGAACCCGCCGGCGCTGGCGAGGAGCTTCTTCGCCGCTGCCGGGTCGAACTCGCAGGCGTCGCCGCAGATGCCCTCCTCGGTGCCGGACATCGACGGTGGGGTCAGCGCGGTGGCCGGGTCGTACAGGCCGCCGTAGATCGCTTCGTTGACCTCGTCACGGTCGATCGACATCGAGATCGCGCGGCGCACGTCGGGGTCGGAGTACCGGTCGTCCCACAGCGGGAACCCGAGGTAGTCGATGCCGGGGGCGTCGAAGGAGTGCAGGCGGTCGCCGAAGTCGGCCTTCGCGCTCGTCATCTTGTCGGTCGGCAGGAACAGCACGTCGGCGTTGCCGGCCAGGACGTCGGTGTACGCGGTGTTCATGTCGGAGTAGCTGCGGAAGGTCACCTCGTCGGTGGCGGGCTTCGTGCCCTCGTAGTCCTTCCAGGCCGTGACGGTGAACTCCTGGTCCGCCTTCCACGCCTTCGTCATCTCGTACGGGCCGTTGCCGATCGGCTTCTTGTCGTACGCCTTCAGGTCGTCGTACGCGGCCTCGGGCATCGGGTAAAACGCCGTCTGGGCCTGGCTGAGCTGCAGGGGGAACTGGCTGTCCGCGTGGGTGAGCGTGACCGTGAAGGTGTCCTTGCCGGTGACCTTGAGTCCCGACATCTCCTTGGTCTTCGGGGTGCCCTTCGCCGGGTTGAGGTCGGTGTACCCGACGATCCCGGCGAGCTGACCGCTGTTCTCCCACGCGTTCGGGCCGTAGGCGACGTGGTTCCACGCCTTCACGTAGCTCTCCGGCGTGACGGCCTCGCCGTTCTGGAACGTCCAGCCGTCTCGCAACGTGATCGTCCAGGTGGTGGCGTCGTCGCTCTCGACGCTCTTCGCCGCGACGTCGTGCAGGTCACCGTCGGCGTCGGTCTGGGTCAGCGGCGCGAAGACGCTCATCACCTGGTCGAAGGCCACGGTCTGCCGTCCCGGGGTCAGGTGGTCGGGCTCGCCGGTCGCGTAGACCAGGCTCGAGGGAGCGTCGTCGTCGGCCGCGCCGCCCGCCGAACAGCCGGTCGCCACCAGTGCCAAGGTTGCCGCCGCGGCCAGCGCGGCGATCGTCCTGCGTCGCATGATCTCTCCTCGATCGGGTGCGGCCGGATCCCTGCCCGGTCGTCGTGGTGGGAAAGCTAGGACGGTTCGAATCCCGACCACAAGACTTCTTTCAATGCGCTCTGAGAGTTTTACCGCGCAGAAACACTGACGAAACGACACCCGTCGCGCGACCGGGCCCGTTGTGCCACGCTCGGAACATGCGCCACACACCGCACTTCCTGATGACCGACGTCGACGAGGTCCGACGCCTCATCACCGGGAACCCGTGGGCGACGATCGTGTCCCACACCGCGGCCGGGCTGGTCGCCTCGCACTACCCGGTGCTGCTCGAGGCCCCCGACCCCGACGACGACCCGGACGCCCTCGTCCTGGTGTCCCACGTCGGCCGTCCCGACGAGGTCGCGCACGAACTCGGACGGCACGAGGTCCTCGTCGTGTTCCAGGGCCCGCACGGCTACGTCTCCCCCGCCTGGTACCCGCCGGAGCAGTTCGTGCCCACCTGGAACCACGTCACCGCCCACGTCTGGGGTACCCCCGAGATCCTGTCCGACGACGAGAACTTCCGGGTCCTCGGCGAACTCGTCGACCACTTCGAGCACGTCATGCCCTCGCCCGTGTCGTTGCAGATCGACGAGGAGACCGCCCGCCGGATGGCCAAGGGCACCGTCGGCATCCGGATCCGCGTCACCCGGTTCGACGCCCGCGCCAAGCTGTCGCAGAACAAGGCTCCCGAGGTGATCGACCGCATCGTCGCCGGGCTGCGGGGCGACGGCCCCTACGCGTCGCCGGCGCTCGCCGACGAAATGGAGCGAGCGCACGCTGCGCGCGTCGACGACCTGGAGGAACGGTGAGCGAGATCCTGCTGCGCGCCGTCCGGCGGGTGGGCACCTCCGGGGCCCCTGCCGCCGTCCGCGTCGTCGACGGCCGGGTCACCGAGATCGCGCCGGCCGGCACGCTCGACCCCACGAGCGTCGACACCGACGTGGTCGAGGCCGTCGGCGCCTGGCTCGGCCCGGGGCTCCGCGACCACCACACGCACTTCGACCAGTGGGCACTCGTCCGCCGCCGTGTCGACGTGACCGGCTGCGACTCCGCCGAGGCGACCGCCGACCTGCTCGCCGCCGTCGCGCGGGCGGGCGTGACGGACCGCGTCCTGGTCGGACACGGCTACCGCGACGGGATGTGGCCGCGCCCGGCACGACGCGAGCTGCTCGACCGTGCCGCACCGGGCCTCCCGGTCGTCGTGATCAGCGCGGACCTGCACGCGGTGTGGTGCAACGCGCTCGCGCTCGCGCACTTCTCGGCTGCTGTCGGCCGCCCGCTCGAGGCGGGCGAGGACGGGGTCCTGCGCGAGCAGGACGCGTTCGACGTGACCGGTGCGCTGTCGCAGGTGCCGGACGACCTGCTCGACGCCTACGTGGCGGACGCTGCCGAGGCCGCGGCGGCCCGCGGGGTGACGGGCGTGGTCGACCTCGAGATGCGCTTCGGGCTCGACCGCTGGCGCCGCCGGATCCACGCCGGCACCGACGCGATCCGGGTCGCGTCCGGGGTGTACCCGGCCGAGCTCGACGAGGCCATCGCCCGGGGTCTGCGCACCGGCGACGTGGTCGAGGGCACGCGGGGCCTGCTCACGATGGGGCCGTTCAAGGTGGTCACGGACGGGTCGCTCGGCACCCGGACCGCCGCCATGACCGACGGCTCCGGCGTGCTCGCCTGGCCGTTCGAGGAGCTCGTCGCGATCACCCGCCGTGCCGTCGACGCCGGACTCGTCCCCGCGATCCACGCGATCGGCGACCGTGCGAACACCCTGGCGCTCGACGTCTTCGAGACCGTCGGGGCCCGCGGCACGATCGAGCACGCGCAGTTGCTCGTCGACACCGACGTCGACCGGTTCGCCCGGCTCGGGGTCGCCGCGTCCGTGCAGCCCGAACACGCCATGGACGACCGGGACATCGCCGACCGGCACTGGGCCGGGCACACCGACCGGGCCTTCGCCTTCGCCTCGCTCGCCCGGGCCGGAGCGCGCCTGCTGCTCGGGTCGGATGCTCCGGTGGCGCCGCTCGACCCGTGGGTGTCGATGGCGGCAGCCGTCGGGCGGGACCGCGACGGGCGGGACCCGTGGCACCCGGCCGAACGGCTCTCGGCGCTCGTCGCCTGGCAGGGGTCGACCGACGGGCGGGTCGGGGTGTCCGTCGGCGACGTGGCGGACCTGGTGCTCGTCGAGTCCGATCCGCTCGCCGCGTCGTCGTCCGCCGCACTGCGCGGCATGCGGGTGCTCGGGACGGCCGTGGCCGGGCGGTTCACGTACCGGGAGCTGTGACCAGGAGGGCGGGCGGCTGCGTCTGTGCCCCGTGGGCTACTTCTGGTCCTTCGGGCACCAGTAGAGCTTCCGGCCGGCCATGTCGGCCATCCGGATCTCGGTGCCGCACACCCGGCACGGCTCGCCCTGACGGTGGTACACCCAGTGGCGGTCCTTGCGGGAGCGCAGGGCCTTCTTGTGGTCGGCCTCGGACAGGTCGTCCATCGTCATCATCAGGCCGTCGCGGACGCCGTCGTGCAACAGCTTCGACCAGTCGGCCCAGAGCGCCTTGGCCTGCTTGACCGTGATCTTCTTGCCCGGCTTGTACGGGTCGATGCGCTGCCGGAACAGCAGCTCCGCGCGGTAGATGTTGCCGATGCCGGCCACGACGGACTGGTCCATGAGCAGCTGCCCGATCGCGACGTTCCGACGGCGGACGTTGTCGACGAAGGTCTTCTCGGCCTCGGGCCCGTCGTCGTTCATCGGGTCGGGGCCGAGCTTGTCGAGCGCGCGCTGCACCTCGGCCGGGGTCTCCACCACGCACGCCGTCGGGCCGCGCAGGTCGGCGACGGTGTCCTCGGTGAGGATCCGCACCCGGACCTGGCCCACCGGGTCCGGCGGGAAGGACTCGATCGGGTCCTCCGCCTTCTCCTGCTCGGCCATCCGGTAGCGGGCGAGCCGCGGTGCGCCGATCGAGCTGAGCGACTCTTCGCGGTCGTCGTCGTCGGACAGCGCCTCGGCGGTGGAGATCACGCCCGCGAAGTCCCACGCCCCGTACAGCCCGAGGTGGACGCGGAGGAACAGGTCGCCCTCGAACTCCAGGAACATCTGCTTCGCCACCGCACGCGCGGCGATCATGCGCTTGCCGTCGAGCTGTGCGGCCCCGGCGGCGAAGCGCCCCTGGGGGCTCGACACCTCGCAGCGCTTGCCGACGAAGTGCCGGGTGAACTGGTTGGCGATGCGGTGGACGGAGTGACCCTCGGGCATGACTACCGTTCTACCCGGTACCCCTGACGGGCCGGACTACGCGTCGATCTGGCGGCCGGCGATCAGCCCGGTGGTCTCGTACTCGGCGAGCTGGGCGATGCGGCGGGCGTGGCGCTCCTCGCCGGAGAACGGCTCGGCGATGAACAGGTCGACGAACCGGATCGCCTCGTCCTCGGTGTGCTGGCGTGCGCCGATGGAGATGACGTTGGCGTCGTTGTGCTGACGGGCGAGCAGCGCGGTCGACTCGTTCCACACGAGCGCGGCACGGATGCCCTCGACCTTGTTGGCGGCGATCTGCTCACCGTTGCCGGAACCACCGAAGACGACACCGAGCGCCTGGACGCCGGCGCGCTGGTCCTGCACCACGGCGTGCGCGGCGTTGATGCAGAACGAGGGGTAGTCGTCGAGCGCGTCGTACTCGGTCGGACCGTGGTCCACCACCTCGTGCCCGGCTTCGGTCAGGTGGGTTGCGAGGGTCTTGTTGAACTCGAGGCCGGCGTGGTCCGTTCCGAGGTGGATGCGCATGGAACCGATCATATTCCTGCGGCTCCGGGGCCCGGACCACCACGGACTACGGCGCGCGGACCACCACGACGAGGTACCGGGTGGGGTCCTCGCCCGGGTTGCGGTAGACGACGTCGGCGGGGTCGCCGAGCTCGATCCGGTCCCCCGCGGCCAGGCGCGTCGGCTCGCCGCCGACGACGGCCTCGAGCACGCCGTCGACGACCCAGATGCAGTGCCGCAGGAACGCGTAGGCGGACGCCGGGTAGGCCACCTCGCGGCCGGCCGGGAGGCGCACCTCGGTGACGTCGGCGGGGAACGCCGCGCTCGAGACCGGACGGCGGCGGTACCCGGTGTCGGGATCGGTCCAGGAATCGGCGGTCGCGCCGCGCTGGACCCCGCGCGCCTCGTCGGGGTCCGTCACCCTGGGCACCTCGTGCTCCAGGGCATCGTCGAGGAGCTGCGAGATCGTCAGGCCGAAGGCACCGGACAGACGACCGAGGATCGTCGCGGTGGGGCTGGAGACCCCGCGCTCGACGCGGTTGATCATCGCGCGGGAGACGCCGGACTCCTCGGCGAGCTCGGTGAGGCTCCACTTCCGCTCGGTGCGGAGCCGCTGGAGGCGTTCACCGAGCGCCCGCTGCTCGGCGACCGAGGTGTCGTCGGCGCCGGTTGCGGGATCGAGATGCTCGTCGTCTACGATGTGAGACATGACGACAGCATATGCGACGAACGGGGTCGTGATCCGCGACTGCACCCCGACCGACCTCGACGTCGTGCACGCCCTGCACGTCGACGCCGTCCTGCACTCCACCGCCATCTGGCAGGACACCCCGCACCCGCGTGCGTACTTCGACGGGTGGCTCGCCGAGCGGCAGGGAGGCGGGTACCCGGTGGTCGTCGCCGAGGTCGACGGCACCGTGGCCGGGTACGCCACGTACTCCCAGTGGCGGCCGCACCAGGGGTACCGGCTGACCGTCGAGCACAGCGTCTACGTGGTCGAGACGTTCCGCGGCCGGGGCATCGCGACGACCCTGATGGCCGAGTTGGTCGCGCGCGCGACCGCCGAGGGCCGGCACGTCATGATGGCCGGGATCTGCAGCACCAACACCGGGTCGATCGCCCTGCACGAACGCCTGGGGTTCACCACGGTCGCGGTCGTCCCCGAGGTCGGACGCAAGTTCGACCGCTGGCTCGACCTGACGATGATGCGGCTGCCGCTCGTCTGACCGCCGCCGGTCAGTCCGTGCCCGGCATCGGGACGTCCAGGGGCGGTGGCGACGGTCGGAACGGCGGCGCGGTGTCACCGTGCGCGACCGGACGGTGGTCAGCGAACCAGGAGTACGCGACCGCTTCGTCGGCTTCGGCCGGACTCTCGTCGAGGCAGTCGTTGCACCGTGTGTGCCAGCCGGCCTCGTCGTGCCAACGGTGTGGATGGCCCTTGGCGACCCAGTCCGGCGACCACTTCACGTCGAAGGCGTACACGATCTCAGCGGCGATCCCCCACGCGAGGTTCTTGAGTGCATCGTCGCCGATGCCCTTGTCCCACGAGAGCCAGCCGTTGCGGAGTTCCTCGAAGACGTTGTCCGCGAGCAGCTCGTGGTTCTTGTCGCCCCACTCGTCGCTCGAGGACCGCACGACGACCGCGGGCACGCTCGGGGTCGTCGCCGGCCCAGCATCGCTCGCCCGGTCGTCCCTGGCCTGGTCGGCGCTGTGGGTCCGCGCGTACCGCTCGCCGTCCGTCGTGTTCATCAGCCAGACCGAGTTCGCGAGGTCACCGTCGGACTCGCCGGCCTGGGGTGCGCTGACGTAGCGTTCCCGGACGGTCGCAATCCGGTCAGCGGCGCTCCGCTCGGGTTCGACGAACGCGAGCTCCGAAGCGACGCGGACGAACATCCCGCTCGTCAGGAGCCCCCGACGGAGGCCGATCTCGACGGACCGCAGCGCCATCGCCCGGGCTCGGGTGGCGTCGGGTTCGTGATCGGTCCGCACCATGCGGTGCAGCGCGCGGAGGTCGGTCGCACAACCGTTCCGGTTGAACTCCGTCAGCTCGAGGAGCAGCTGTTCCTCGGGCGTCCGGGGTGCCGGCTCGGCGCTCGGTGTCAGGCCATCGTCGTGCCGGACACTGCGCCGCTGCACCCGGGGGTCCTCGGCGTCAGCGGGCGGGATGACGTCGATGTAGGCCTCGTGCCCGGGGAGGGGTTCACGCATCGCGGCGACGGAGCCGTCCGGCATGGAGCGGACTTCCTCTGCGGGGAAGGGGACGTACTCGAGGCCGGCGTCAGACAACGATCTCGTCTCCGTGTTCTTCGATGACGTTGCCGTCCTCATCCCAGATGCCGTCATCCCGTGCGAAGGGGTCGAGACCGGCGGCGATCCGTCGGGCACGCTCGGCTTCGAACAGGGCATCTCCCTTCGGCGTGTCCATGATGTAGCAATCCCAGAACGGGACCTCGACGTCGCCCGGCTCGAGCGTGTAGACAGCAGCTACTCGTTCGACGATCTCGTCAGGCGTGCCCTGCCACTCGTCCCAGCCGGCACGTCCGGGCCCGTCCGGCTCGTACGTGCCGACGGACACGAGTCCCTCGGCGAGGAGACGTCGAAGGTTGTCGAGTACCCATTCGCGCGTCTCCTCGCGGGGACGATGTCGTTCGATCTCGAACGTCGATGCCCAGCCCCAGAGGTTCTCGCCCGTTCCGTTGTAGGTCGTCGCAAGGACGTAGTAGGTCAGTTCGTTCATTCGAATCCCTCTGGTTTTGCGTCATCGGGCAGATCGTGGGCGTCGGCTCCCTTGGGCATGTGTAGCTTGACCGGCTTCGCACCGTTGCTCTGCACTTCGACGACCGGACCACCGGATTTGCTGTCTCGTCGGTACTGGACGCGAGTTCCGTCCGGAAGCACCACTGCGATGCGTTCAGGAGTGGAATCCGCAGCGACCTTTCCCCCACGGCTGAGATCCCGCCAGGCCTGCACGACCTCTTCAGGTGTGTCGACCTCTCGATGAGGAGGGCTGTCACCGAGCCGCCCGCGGGTCCGGATCTCCTTTTCCGCCTGCGCTCCGGTCATCGGCCCGACCACATCCGTCATGATCCCGGCGCCACCCGCGACCTCGCGGGGCTTGCCCGTGAGCGGATCGTGCGTCCAGGCCCACGCGTCCTGGTCCGCCTGCGCCATACGCTGCCGCATGGCATCGGCCGGGGTCTGCTGCTTCGTGTCCCCGCTGAGGCCGAACAGGATGCCCAGCAGCCCGAGCGCCGACAGTCCGCCGACGGCGCTGCCGGTACCGGCAGCGGTCCCACCAGCAGCGCCGAGCCACGGCCACGGGAACTGGAAGGGTGCGGAGGGGAAGCCCGGAAGCGGCATCGGCGCCACGAGGCTCGCGGTGCGCACGTCGGTCTCATCCCCGGCGAGGCCGGCGGTCGAGTCACCGCCGGTGATGGCCCGGATCTGCGAAGCGAGTCGCCGTTGCCAGTCTCGCCACTGTTCGTTCCAGTCCGAGACCGCTGCCCGGAGCGTCGCGTCCTCGGCAGCGAGGCCGGGGATCTTGTCCAACGACGTGCTCGAGTCCGGCGGCTCGGGCAACGCGGCGTCGTGACGTTCGACCGCGGCGTGGAGCCCGCCGGCGAACGACGCGATCCGCTCGACCAGTGCGGCCCGTCGCGTCTGGAGCTCGGCGAAGTCGAAGGACGCCCGATCGACGACTTCGTGCAGGCGCTCGGCGCTCTCGGCGAGCTCTGTCGCGACGGCGGTCGACCGGTGGGTCATGGCGGGCATCGCGGCGCTGACGCCGGCCATCTCGAACACCGCCGGCATGGTGGACCAGGAGTGCTCGCCGTCCGATGCCGTGGTCCGCACGTCGTCGGATGCGGCACGGAGCGTCGCGGCTGCGTCCACCACGGCGCTCATGTCGAGACGGATCTCGTCGAGCGACGCGACCGAGACCATGCCGCTCATCGCTCTGCCGCGTGATCGGCGGTGCTCGCCATCTGACCGTCCGCTTCGTCGACGGCAGCGAGCGCGATTGTCCCAACCGCGCTGACCGCCTGGAGGTGCGTGCCGATCCTCGACGCTGTCTCGATGCGCCCCGACGCGAACGACCGCAGCGCCGCTGCGATCTCCGGCGATCCGCTCGCCGCTTCGGCGAGCGCGTTGAGCGCTCGCGTGACCTCGTCCGCACGTCGGCTCACGCCGGATGCCACCGTGCGCACGTTCGCCACGGTCCTCGCGGACGCCGCGCGGTCGACGCGGTACGACTCCCCCATGTGGATCCCCATCCCCTGATACTTCACCGGCCGGAAGCGACCGTAGCAGGGACTGGAGGCGCGGTGCCAGCCCGCGCCGCGCCTCCAGTCCGTCAGTCCGTGGTCTCGAAGATCGGGCCGACCGTGCGCGAGCGCTTGAGCTCGAAGAAGGCGGGGACCTTCGCGACGGCGACGACGCCGTCCCACAGGTCGAGCGCCTCCTGCCCCTTGGGAGCCGGGGAGATGACCGGTCCGAAGAACGCGGTGCCCTCGACGGCGATGACCGGCGTGCCGACGTCCTGTCCGACGCGGTCGATGCCGTCCTGGTGGCTGGCGCGCACGGCGGCGTCGACCTCGTCGGTCCAGGCGTACTCGAGCAGGTCGGCGTCGAGGCCGAGTTCGGCGAGCACGGCGGGGACGACCTGCTCCGGGTCGGACTCCTGGCGGTGGTGGATGTGCTCACCGAGGGCGTCGTAGAGCGGCTTCACGACGTCCTGTCCGAGCCGGAGCCTCGCCGCCGTGACGATGCGCGGGTAGACCTGACCGGCGTGCAGGCGCTCCTTGTAGGAGTCCGGGACGTCCTGGTCCTCGTTGAGGACGAACAGGCTCATCACGTTCCAGGTCACGTCGAGGTCTCGGTGCTCGGCGACCTCGCCCACCCAGCGGCTCGTCATCCAGGCCCACGGGCAGTTCGGGTCGAACCAGAACTCCACGGCGGTGCGCTCGGTGGTGGGGTCGGTCGGGTTGTCCACAGTCGTCTCGGTCACGATCCGAGCGTACGCGGCGTCGCTAGGCTGGAACCCATCGTCCCGCCGGCGCACGACGCCGTCCGGGGCCCCGTACGCGGACACCGATCGTCCGCGTCCCCAGCGAAGATGGAGCGTTGCGTGCCCGGAGAGAACCTCACCCGAATCGAAGCCCAGGAGCGCGCGGCCGTCGTCGCCGTGCAGACGTACGACGTCGAGCTCGACCTGACCCGCGGCGCCGACAGCTTCGGCAGCACCACGCGGGTGCGCTTCACCGCCACCGCCGGCGCATCGACCTTCATCGACGCCATCACGAAGACCGTGCACTTGATCACGCTGAACGGCACGGCGCTCGACGTCACCGCGGTGAACGACGGCGTGCGCATCCGGCTCGACGACCTGCAGGAGCAGAACGAGCTCGTGGTCGTCAGCGACGCGCTGTACACGAACACCGGTGAAGGCCTGCACCGCTTCGTCGACCCGGTGGACGACGAGGTGTACCTGTACTCCCAGTTCGAGGTCCCCGACTCCCGCCGCATGTTCGCGGTGTTCGAGCAGCCCGACCTGAAGGCCGAGTTCTCCTTCACCGTGACGGCGCCGTCACGGTGGCAGGTCGTCTCGAACTCCCCGACTCCGGAGCCGCACGTCGACGGCGACGTCGCGACCTGGGCCTTCCCGCCCACCGCGCGCATCTCGAGCTACATCACCGCGCTCGTCGCCGGCCCGTACGAGGTCGTGCGCGACGAGCTGACCAGCCGCGACGGCCGGACGATCCCGCTCGGCGTGTTCGCGCGCAAGTCGCTCGCCTCGTACCTCGACCCCGAGTACGTGTTCGACATCACGAAGAAGGGCTTCGCGTACTTCGAGGAGAAGTTCGACGTCGCCTACCCCTTCGACAAGTACGACCAGCTGTTCGTGCCGGAGTTCAACGCCGGTGCGATGGAGAACGCCGGCGCGGTCACCTTCACCGAGACCTACGTGTTCCGGTCGAAGGTCACCGACGCCATCAAGGAGCGCCGGGTCGTCACGATCCTGCACGAGCTCGCTCACATGTGGTTCGGCGACCTGGTCACCATGAAGTGGTGGAACGACCTGTGGCTCAACGAGTCCTTCGCCGAGTGGGCCTCCACGATCGCCACGGCCGAGGCCACCGAGTGGACCGAGGCCTGGACCACGTTCCAGGCGATGGAGAAGTCCTGGGCCTACCGCCAGGACCAGCTCCCCTCGACGCACCCGATCGTCGCGACGATCAACGACCTCGAAGACGTCCAGGTCAACTTCGACGGCATCACCTACGCGAAGGGCGGCTCGGTCCTCAAGCAGCTCGTCGCCTGGGTCGGCATCGACGCGTTCTTCGCGGGTGTCTCCGCCTACTTCAAGAAGCACCACCACTCGAACACCGAGCTCCGCGACCTGCTCGTCGAGCTCGAGGCGACGAGCGGCCGTGAGCTGACCGAGTGGTCGAAGCTCTGGCTCGAGACCGCGGGCGTCAACACCCTGCGTCCCGAGATCGAGACCGACGAGTCCGGTGTCATCACGTCGTTCACCGTCCTGCAGGAAGCCCCCGCCGACTACCCGACGCTGCGCCCGCACCGTCTGGCGATCGGCGTGTACGCCTTCCGGAACGACGAGTCCGCGCCGTTCGGTGCCGACACGGCCTCCGCCGGCGGCAAGCTCGAGCGGGTCCACCGCGTCGAGATCGACGTCGACGGGGCCCGCACCGAGGTGCCCGAGCTCGTCGGCGTCCAGCGCGGCGACCTCGTGCTGCTGAACGACGACGACCTGGCCTACGCCAAGATCCGTCTCGACGAGCACTCCCGGCGCACCGCGATCGAGCACCTCGCATCGATCGCGAACCCGCTCGCCCGCTCGATCGTCTGGGGTTCCGTGTGGGACGCCACGCGCGACGCCGAGTCCCCGGCCAGCGACTACGTCCGCCTCGTGCTGGGCAACATCGCGACCGAGACCGAGTCGACGACCATCCGCACGACGCTCTCGCAGCTGCTGCTCACCGCACGCAACTACGTGGCACCGGGCTCGGTCGAGGCCACGGTCCGCACCGTCGGCGACACGCTCTGGCAGCTCGCGTCCTCGGCCGAGGCCGGCTCGGACGCGCAGTTCCAGTTCGTGAAGTTCTTCGCGCAGATCCCGTCCACGCCCGAGCACGTCGCGACCCTGCAGGGTCTCCGCGACGGATCGGTCACGCTCCAGGGCCTCGAGATCGACACGGACCTGCGCTGGGAGCTGCTCGAGGGCCTCGTGCTCGCGGGTGCTGCGGACAACGCCGAGATCGACGCCGAGCTCGCCGCGGACAAGACCGCGTCGGGCGAGCAGGCCGCGGCCCGCGCCCGGGCGACGATCCCCACGGCCGAGGGCAAGCTGGCGGCGTTCTCGTCGCTGGTCGACTCGTCCGAGCTGCCGAACGCCATCGTGCGCCAGACCACGGTCGGGTTCCAGCACGTGAACAGCCCGGTGCTGCTCGAGGGCCTCGTACCGAAGTACTTCGAGGTGCTCACGCGCATCTGGGCCGAGCGCAGCTACCACATGGCGGACACCATCGTCTCGGGCCTCTACCCGGCGCCGCTCGCGTCGGCCGAGCTCCGTGACGCCGCCGCCGCGTGGCTCGAGGAGCACCCGGAGACGCCGGCGCTGCGCCGCATCGTGTCCGAGAGCCTCGCGGGCACCGAGCGCGCGCTCCGGGTCCAGGCCGCCGACGCCTGACCCCTGCTCTGATCCGGCGGGGTCTTGGTGTTCCTCCAGGGACGCCGAGGCCCCGCCGCTTAGCATCGACCGGATATGAACTTGGCTGCAACGACCGAAGACACGTCCAAACTGGTCTCGAACGCGTTCACGGACTTCGTCGACACCTGGCAGGCGCCGATCACGATCGTCATCACGATCATCGCCGCGATCATCCTCCGGCTGATCCTGCGCCGGATGATCAAGCAGGTCGTCGATCGGATCGTGAACGGCGTCAAGAAGCGCCAGGGAGCCGCGGACACCCAGGCCCTCATCGCGTCGCCCGTGCAGACGGCTCGGGTCGTCCAGCGCACCCGGACGCTCGGCAGCGTCCTCGAGAACCTCGCGACCGTGGTCGTGGTCGCGATCGCACTCGTCATCATCGCCACTGCTGTGTGGAAGGGCGCCGCAGTCGGCATCGTCGGCGGGGCATCGCTCGTCGCAGCGGGTCTCGCCGTCGGCGCCCAGTCGATCGTCAAGGACCTGCTGTCCGGCATCTTCATGATCCTCGAGGACCAGGCCGGCGTCGGTGACGTCGTCGACACCGGTCAGGCCACGGGCGTCGTCGAGAACGTCGGGCTGCGCGTCATGCAGATCCGCGACGTGAACGGGATCCTGTGGTTCGTGCCGAACGGCCAGATCCTGCGCGTCGGCAACCTGTCGCAGGGCTGGTCGCGCGTGCTCGTCGACATCACCGTGCCCTACGACACCGACATCGACGCCGTGCAGGACGCCCTGCTCAAGGCCGCCGTCACGATGTCGCAGGAGTCCCGCTGGCGGCAGCGGATCGTCGAGAAGCCCGAGATCTGGGGGCTGCAGTCGATCACCGACGCCGGCATGGTCTTCCGCCTGGTCGTGAAGACCCGCGCGTCCGAGCTCGACGTCGTCGGCCGGGAGCTCCGCACCCGCCTGAAGCACGCCGTCGACGAACTCGGCATCACCCTGCCCGCGATGGCGATGATCATGCCCGAGGGCTGGGAGAACGCCACCTCGATCAACGGCCTGCGCACCGTCCGGACCCAGCCGACGCCGGCACCCACCAAGCCCCGGCGGACCAAGCGCAACATCCTCGGGCAGCCGATCCGCACGGACGACCCCGACAGCGGGAAGGACCCCCGATGACCGACCCCACACCCCCGAGCGGCGGCACGGGCGGGCCCGGAGCGCGCGGCTCGCTCGGCATGCCCGGCTCCCCCGGCGCGAACGGCTCCGTCGGGGTCCCGGCGCAGCCCATCACCCTGCGCGTCGGCGAGCACGGCGCCTCGGCCACGGGGTCGCTGTACGAGCGGATCGGCGGCGCCCCCACCTTCGACCGGCTCGTCCGGCGCTTCTACGAGGGCGTGCAGCAGGACGAGGTCATCTGGCCGATGTACCCGGCCGACGACCTCGAGGGTGCGATCTGGCGCCTCTCCGCCTTCCTGCAGCAGTACTGGGGCGGCCCGGGCACCTACAGCGAACAGCGCGGGCACCCCCGCCTGCGGATGCGGCACCACCCGTTCCGGATCACCTCCGAGGCCCGGGAACGCTGGCTCCGCCACATGCACGAGGCGGTCGAGTCGCTCGAGTTCGCGCCCCTCGACGAAGCCGAGCTCTGGGGCTACCTCGACCGCGCCGCCCACGCGATGACGAACACCTTCGACTGACGCGCGCCCGGCGCGACGCCGGCGCGGTGGACACTGCCCGTGGCGGACGGGAGGCCCGTGGCGGCGCCGCCACGGGCCTCCCGTCCGCCGGTCCCCGCGTTCTCGTGCCCGGCGGGACGCCGTCGTCTTCGGAAAACGCGTCTCAGCGCACGTACGAGCCGGAGGTGAGGTCCTCGACCAGGGACGGCCGCGACGGACGCCAGCCGAAGGCCGAGCGGGCGTGCGCGCCGGACGCCTCCTGGTGCAGCAGCAGGGCGTCGGCGTAGTCCCGCCCGAGCCGATCCCGGCTCGCGTCGGCGCTCTCGGCGACGACCGGTGCACCGTGGGCCCCGGCCTCGGCGACCTGACGGACGGTCGGGTTGTCCCCGGTCGCGGCGACGATGTACCCGTCGGGCTCGCCGCGGTGCAGCGCGAGGACGTAGAGCTCGCCGAGGTCGTCGACGTGCACCGTCGTCCACCGCTGGGAGCCGTCGCCCACCAGCCGCACCGGCTGCTCGCCGTCGCTGACGAACATCGCCGGGATGCCGGCGCCGCGCCCGAACACGATGCCGGGGGCGACGATGGTGCTCCGCACGTCGCTCGCCCGCAGCAGGGCCTCGTTCGGTCCGCGCCAGGCGGTCAACGCCGGCGGGTCGATCGGCGACTGCTCGGAGATGTCCGTCGAGTCGCCGAAGGTGAAGATCCCACCGGTGTGCACGAACGGCTTCGGTGTGCCGGCCAGGGCACCGATCGCGGTGCCGATGAAGTCCGGGTCGACGCCGGGCGCCGATGCCGTGTGGACCACACCGTCGCTCTCGTGCAGCAGCCGTTCGACGACGTCGGTGTCGGTGACGTCGCCGACCAGTGCCCGACCACCGGCGTCACGGACGTGCTGGGCCTTCTCGTCGGACCGGACGAGCGCGGTGACCTCGTCGCCGTGGGCCACGAGGGAGCGGAGGACGGAGGAGCCGATGTAGCCGGACGCGCCGGTGAGGAAGACGTGCATGCGGCCAGCCAACCACGGCGGCTGGGTGGCGTCGCCGACGTCGGCGTCGTCGCTAGGAGCTCAGGGTCCAGGCGCGGCGCTTCACGAGCACGTGGCCGCGCGAGGTCGTGAGTCGGCTCCACGGACCCGTCTCGAACAGGCGGACCGGGTCGTGCCCGAGGAACCCGAGGCTCTCGCCCGCGAAGCCCGCGCCGGCGGGCAGGTGTTCGACGCCCGGGACCGGTCGGCCCCAGACCTCGGCACGGATCCGCCGGACGATGGCCTCGCCCGAGTTGGACGGCACCGCGTCGGCGACCTCGGCGATGCCGTCGCGGGTGGCCCGGCGGAGGAGTTCCGGGGAGACGTCCGGCAGCGGCACCCAGCCACCGCGGGGCGGGGAGATGGCCGCCCACGTCACGGTGTGCACCTCGTGCGGCAGCTCGACCTCGATCGGGGTGGCCCGCGTCGGGTCGGCACCCTCGGCGTGTTCGGCGTCCTGCGCCTCGGCCAGCAGGCGGAGGCGCTCGAGGAGCGACTGCAGCGGGACCACGGTGTCGATCGACGCGGGCTCGGTGAGCGAGAACGTGCGGAGCCCGAGCACCGTCGGCAGTTCGTCGAGCAGCCCGAGCGGGTAGAGGATCGCCGTGTAGACGGCCAGGACGCCGGAGTCGGCGATGAGCCGGACCGAGCCGTCCTCGATCCGAGCGGCACGTCCGAGGTACGTGCGGAGGTCACCGAGTGAGGCGGCGTCGGGAAGCGTGAACGAGTTGCCCATGTCGTCCCCGATCCTACCGGCCATCGGCGCCGCGCAGCCTGGGCGCGACGACCTGCGACGGCGGCGGGCAGCCGTTCGTAGACTGCACAGCGTGAACGGCGAACCCGACTTCCTGCGGACCCTGCGACTCGAGGACACCGGCGCGAGCACGGGCGAGACGATCCTGACCGGTGCCAGCCACTGGTCCCCGGGCGGACGGGTGTTCGGCGGCCAGGTCCTGGCGCAGTGCATCGTCGCCGCGCAGCGCACGATCGAGGGACGCGACGTCCACTCGATGCACGGCTACTTCCTCCGGCCCGGCGACATCGACGTGCCGATCACCTTCGGCGTCGAGCGCATCCACGACGGCCGGTCGTTCGCGGCCCGTCGCGTGCAGGCCTACCAGCGGGGTGTCCCGATCTTCTCGATGATCGCGTCGTTCCAGGTGCCGGACACCGGCATCGAGCACCAGGACCCGTACCCGGTGGACACCCCGGACCCGGAGTCCCTGCCGTCGGCCGCGTCGATCCTGTCCGCGATCGACCACCCGGTCGCACGTGCCTGGGCCGCGCGGTCCCTCGACCTGCGACACGTCGAGGGACCGGTGTTCGTCGACGTGCAGGGCGAGCACGTGCCGCACCAGGCGGTCTGGTTCCGGGTGCAAGGCGACCTGCCGGAGGACCCGGCGCTCCACCGTGCGGTGCTCGGGTACGCGAGCGACCTGTCGATCCTCGAGCCGATCATGCGGCGGCACGGCGTCGCCTGGGGCACCCCGGGGGTCAAGAGCGCGAGCCTCGACCACGCCATGTGGTGGCACCGCGACGGTCGCGCCGACGAGTGGATCCTGTACACGCAGGAGTCCCCGAGCGCACAGGGCGGACGGGGACTCGCGTTCGGCCGGATGTTCTCCCGTGACGGCAAGCTGCTGGCCACCGTCGCCCAGGAGGGCATGATGCGGGTGCCTACGGCCGGCTGAACTGGACCGGTTCCTCGAGGTAGTGCTCGCACGCGGCACGCTCGGTGTCGGTCAGCCGACGCGGACGGTTCGTCGCCGCGTCGACCATCACGAGCGCCGTCGTCGCCCGGGTGTACAGGACGGGGTGCTGCCCCGCCGGCGACCAGACCTCGTACGAGACGTCGATGCTCGCACCCCCGAGCCGCCCGATCCACATCTGGATGTCGAGCGGCTGACGGAGGTACGGGATCGACTCCAGGTACTCGAGGCGCTGGCCGGCGATCACCGTCATGGTGCCCGAACCGGGCCGACCGTCGATGATCGGCTCGGGCAGGTTGCCGTCCGGGTCCTCACCCGGGTCCGCACCCCAGAACCCCACGATGCGCGCCTCTTCGAGCAGGCGCAGCATCGCGGAGTTGTTGACGTGACCGTAGGCGTCGATGTCGCTCCACCGCATGCGGATGGGAGCGTGCAGTCTCGCCACGAGGGTCAGTCGCGGGTGAGCTTGCGGTACGTCGCGCGCCCGGGCTTCGCGGCATCGGCGCCGAGGCGCTCGATCTTGTTCTCCTCGTAGGCCTCGAAGTTGCCCTCGAACCAGTACCAGTTCGGCGTGCCGTCCTCGTTGAGGCCCTCCCACGCCAGGATGTGCGTGGCGATGCGGTCGAGGAACCACCGGTCGTGGGTGATGACCACGGCACAACCGGGGTACTCGAGCAGGGCGTTCTCGAGGCTGCCGAGCGTCTCGACGTCCAGGTCGTTGGTCGGCTCGTCGAGGAGCAGCAGGTTGCCGCCCTGCTTGAGCGTCAGTGCCAGGTTCAGACGGTTGCGCTCACCACCGGACAGGATGCCGGCGCGCTTCTGCTGGTCCGGGCCCTTGAACCCGAACTGCGACACGTAGGCGCGGGACGGGATCTCGGTCTTGCCGACCTGGATGTAGTCGAGTCCGTCGGACACGACCTCCCACAGGTTCTTGTTCGGGTCGATGCCGCCGCGGGTCTGGTCGACGTAGGAGATCTGGACGGTGTCACCGATCTTCAGCGTGCCGCCGTCGAGGGGCTCGAGCCCGACGATCGTCTTGAAGAGCGTGGTCTTGCCGACGCCGTTCGGGCCGATGACGCCGACGATGCCGTTGCGGGGCAGCGTGAACGACAGGTCGCCGATGATCACCCGCTCACCGAACTGCTTGCGCAGGTGCTCGGCGTCGATGACCTGCGAACCCAGACGCGGGCCGACCGGGATGACGATCTCCTCGAAGTCGAGCTTGCGGGTGCGCTCGGCCTCGGTGACCATCTCCTCGTAGCGGGCGAGACGGGCCTTCGACTTCGCCTGACGGCCCTTGGTGTTGCTCCGGACCCAGTCGAGCTCCGAGGACAGGCGCTTCGCGAGCTTGGCGTCCTTCTTGCCCTGGACCTCGAGGCGAGCGCGCTTCTTCTCGAGGTAGGTCGAGTAGTTGCCCTCGTACGGGTACAGGCGGCCGCGGTCGACCTCGGCGATCCACTCGGCGACGTGGTCCAGGAAGTACCGGTCGTGGGTCACGGCGAGGACGGCACCGTGGTACTGCTGCAGGTGCTGCTCGAGCCAGAGCACGCTCTCGGCGTCGAGGTGGTTGGTGGGCTCGTCGAGGAGGAGCAGGTCGGGCTTCTGGAGCAGCAGCTTGCAGAGCGCGACGCGGCGCTTCTCACCACCGGACAGGTGCGTGACGAGTTCGTCCCCCGGGGGGCACTGCAGCGCGGCCATGGCCTGCTCGAGCTGGGAGTCGAGGTCCCACGCGTCAGCGGCGTCGATGTCTTCCTGCAGCGTGCCCATCTCGGCCAGGAGCGCGTCGAAGTCGGCGTCCGGCTCGGCCATGAGCGCCGAGATCTCGTTGAAGCGCGCGAGCTTGCCGTGGATCTCGCCCACGCCTTCCTGCACGTTCTCGAGCACGGTCTTGCTCTCGTCGAGCTCCGGCTCCTGCATGAGGATGCCGACGCTGAAGCCCGGCGTGAGCTTCGCCTCGCCGTTGGACGGCTGGTCGAGACCCGCCATGATCTTCAGGATCGTCGACTTGCCAGCACCGTTCGGTCCGACGACGCCGATCTTGGCACCGGGGAGGAACGACATCGTGACGTCGTCGAGGATCAGCTTGTCGCCGACCGCCTTGCGGGCGCGGACCATCTGGTAGATGTACTCAGCCATATCTCGATGAGTCTACTGAACCCGGCCCGCTGTCGGAACGCGCACAAGGGGTGTTGCATCGGCACACTTCGACGTACGGTTGCCTCGCCTTCCACCAGAGGCCTCGTCGTCCACACGGAGATCAGGATCAGGGACATGCCCACAACACGAATCCGCCGGCTCGCACTCCCCCTCGTCGGAGCGGTCGCACTCGCGGTCGGTCTCGTCGCACCCACCGGCGCGACGGCATCGGCAGCCACCGTCGCCCCGCACGGCACTCCGCTGGTCGAGTACACCGCCAACATCACCGAGGGCGGGGCCGGCACCGGGTACTCCTCGTACATCAACGTGCACGACGCCTACAACAACGCGTTCTCCGTGGGGATCCAGTCCGACAAGGGGTCCACCGTGAGCAAGGGTGCGCCGCGGTTCATCTGGGAGCGCGTGCAGAACGGCAAGTTCACGTACGGCTACCTCGGCCCGGCGACCCACAACGTGACCCCGGTCGGACTCCGCTTCTACCCGAACAACGTCGGGACCTTCTTCGCGAACGGCCACACGATCGCGGCGGTCGGGCTGAACCTGAAGGGGCGCCTGTTCTTCAACGTCGAGGGGAACGGCCGCCTGAACGGCGACGTCGTCCACTCGTCGATGCGCAACGTGAAGATCACGGTGCGCAACAAGCCCGGCGTGAGCGGCCTGCAGGGCACGTGGAACACGAACTTCTCGTTCCACGGCCTGAAGGCACGCCAGGTCAACTCGCCGGCGGTCCAGGGAGCGACGTTCTGGGTGGACGGCCGTGTGAGTGGCCTGCCGAAGGGCGGCAACTGGGACACGACCGAAGTGGCGGGCATCGGCATGATCACCCAGCGCTGGTGATCGTCGGACACTGATCCGCGCGACGGGCATCACGCGGCCGTGCGTTCGTGCTCCTCGGGTGCGTCCAGGGCGCGCAGGCCGTCGACCTGACCGGCGTCGTCGAGATCGTGGTCGTGTTCGTCGTCCCGATCGACGTGGTCGGGCTCGACGTGAACGACCGACTCCTCGCCGTCCGCCCGGGCCTGGTCGTGCCCAGGAGCCGACCCGGGCTCGTCCGGGGTCGGGCCGCGCACCTCGCCGGTCCGGGGGTCGACGTCCGGGGTGACACCCGGCGTCACCGCCGAGTCCGAGGTGTGTCGAGGCACCTTGACCCAGTTGCTGATGCCCCACGCCAGGTCGTGCCCGATGCCGTCGGCGTCGATCTCGACCGAGGTCCCACCGCGACCGTCGCGTTCCCAGGTGCGGATGCGGACCCGGCCGGCGACGACGATCCGGTCGCCCTTCTTCAGGGACTTGAACACGTTCGATGCGAGCGACCGGAACGCGGTGACGGTGTACCAGTTGGTCGCGCCGTTGACCCAGGCGGCGGTTGCCCGGTCCCAACGCCGTGAGGGCGACGCGAGTCGGAGACTCGTGATGGCGATGCCGGTCTCGGTGACGAGGTGCCGGGGCTCGGTGGCGACGATTCCGCAGACGGTGATGATGTCGTTCATGCGTCGATCGTCACGGAGCCCGGGGCTGCGTCAGCGGCCCCGGGCTCGATCTGTGGCGTGTGGACCCGATCAGGTGACCTGTGGAGGACGAGTCCCCCGGGCCTCCTGGACGGACCCGCTCAGTGTGCTCGGAACTCGGGCCGGGCGGCCAACGGTCCGAGCGCGGCGTGGACCGCACCCTTCGCGGACTCGAGGGACGGGTAGGGCCCACCCGCCCGTCGACGTCCGTAGAGCTCGACCTCGAAGCCGTCCGCCGCACGGTGGATGCTGCCCACCGCGCCGGCCGGACCGATCGCGACCCAGGTTCCCGTGTTGTCCGTCATGTTCGAACCACCTCCTTGTGGCCCTGCCGTCCCGGGGTCAGGACGCCAGGATGTACTGACTGTAGGCCTTCCGGACCTTGTTCACCTTGGGCAGCGCCACTGCGAGGCAGTAACCCTGGCCCGGGTTCTTCGCGAAGAAGTCCTGGTGGTACTCCTCGGCGCGGTGGAACGTCGAGAGCGGCTCGATGGTGGTGACGATGCCGCCGTCCCAGATGTCGGAAGCCCGCTCGATCGCGCGCTCGAACAGCTCGCGCTGCGCGTCGTCGGCCGGGAACATCGCCGAGCGGTACTGCGTGCCGACGTCGGCGCCCTGACGGTTCAGCTGACGGGGGTCGTGCAGCGTGAAGAAGACGTCGAGGATCACGTCGGCGGGGATCACCGACTCGTCGAACGTCACGGCGACCGCCTCGGCGTGCCCCGTCGTGCCGGTGCACACCAGTTCGTAGGAGGGCTCCTCGACGTGTCCGCCGACGTAGCCGGACACCACGTCCTGCACACCCTGGAGCGTGCGGTACACGGCGTCGAGACACCAGAAACATCCACCTGCGAGCACGAACGTGGTCATGGCCACTCCCTCTCTCCGGGCCGCCGATGCAGCCGCCTCGTCCCTCCACAACAGTGTGCGCGGAGACCCTGTTCCCCAGATCTGATGGCACCCCTCGGCGTGTCGGTGGTCCGCCGTAGCGTCGGCACCACACCGACCAGGAGGCCAGCGATGCAGACCATCACCGAACCCGCACTGCGGATCCGCACCGTCCCGCTGGCCCGCGCCCGGGGCGACTACCGGATCCTCGACGTCCGCGACGACCTGAGCCGGGTCACCCGGGCCAACGGCGAGATCGTCGGGTACGTCGACCGCATCGACGTCGCCGGCGACACCGCGTACCGTGCCCGCCGGTACGTCGAGACCGAGCGCCGGTTCGTCGAGCTGCCGAGCGTGTGGTCCGCCGACGACGCCGTCGACACCCTGCGCTGGTCATGATGTTCCAGATTGGAATCATCTGCGGTGGGATGCGCGGAACGCCGTCCGGCCTCCCCGACGCCTGAACGTTCCGTGGGTATGGTGCGCGCATGGACTGGTGGAACGACCTGACCGACTGGACTTCGTCCGACACGGGTTGGCGGGTGCTCTCGGGCGCTGTGATCCCCTTCGTCGCCATCGTCGTGGCGGGCGTCATCGCGGCGCTCATCGGGCGCAGCGCGACGAAGCGGGTCGTGGCGCTGCAGGAGCGGGAATCGAAGAACGCGGCCGTGGCCGCGATCCTGACGGCTGCGCGCAAGGCAGCTGCGTGGGGATCGCTCGGACACGACGAGCGGGCCTACGCCGACCACCTCGCCGAGGACGCAGACATCCGGCTACGCCTGCTCCCCGTGCAGGGCGCGCCGCTGGCTGCCAACTGGGCACAGCACGAGATCGCCGACATCAAGAAGAACTCGTCGACGTTCAGCTTCCAGGCCGACCAGTCCCTCGCCGAGTTCCGAGACCGCCTGCTCGACTGGCAGGCGCGACCGAGCCGTGCGCGCAAGCTCTTCAAGGCAGACCTCGAGCGCTGGAAGTTCGAGTCCCCGGACCCCGACGCCGACCTGATCAAGCGCCAGCAGGACTGGAACGCCGACCAGGCCGAACCCCCGCGCACGCAGTCGCAGACGCAGGCGCCGGCAACGGCCCCGGCCGCTCCCGCCGAGCGTCCCACCCCGACGACGACCTCGCTGCGTCCGGCGCAGCGCCCCACGTCCGCACCCTCGACTCCTCCGGCGCCGGCCGCTGCCGCCCCCGGTGCTGCTGCACCAGGTGCTGCTGCACCAGGTGCTGCCGGCGGGACGACCCCGTCGTTCTCGGTGAACCGCGGTGCGGGCACGAACCCCAACCGCGGCACCGCCGACCCGAACGCCACGCGTTCCTTCGGTGACAACACCACCCGCGTGTACGGCGACGACGAGGCTGCACCCCCGGTCCGACCGACGCTGGGTACCCCGACCTCGCCCTCCCGCTCCCCCCAGGGACGCGGCACGGACGACACCGAGGTCGTGGACGACGACAGCGCCACCCGCGCCTTCGGCGACACCGACCGCGCACCGCGGAACGACCGTCCGTCCTCGTCCGACCGCCCCGTTGCGACGCCCACCGCAGCCGACGCCCACGTCAACCGGGCACCCGCCAACGACGTCCCGCCCGCCTCGGCACCCCGGGTCGACACCCCCGGCGCGACGAACACCACGTCCGTCCCGACGCGGCTGAACCAGGCCCCCGCAGAGCCGGCCGACGCGAACGAGACGTCCGAGGCGCCGTACACGCAGCCGATCAGCGCCGCCGAACTCCGGCGCCGTGCCGCGGACGACGACGAGTGACAGCCAGCACGACGAGTAGCAGCCAGCACGACGAGTAGTAGCCAGCACGACGAGAACAGGGCCGCCATCCGGAGAGGATGGCGGCCCTGTTCGTCTTCGGCGCCCCCGGCAGGAATCGAACCCGCGGCACGGTGGGTAGAAACCACCTGCTCTATCCACTGAGCTACGGAGGCGAGCAGCGTCGATTGTAGCGGCGAGCGGCCCTCAGACGCTCGATGCACGCCCCGCCGCGTCGCCGCGACAGGGCTCGGCGGTCGCCCAACGGTCGGCCACCGTCTGCTCCCCGTTCCCCTCCACGACACCCGCGCTTCGTAGCGTCCGGAGCATGCGCACCACCGGTTCCGTCCTCGCCGTCGTGCCCGCCCGTGCCGGGTCGAAGGGGATCCCCGGCAAGAACCTCCGCACGGTCGCGGGTCGTTCGCTGGTCCGTCGAGCGGTCGAATCGGCACGACGTTCCGCGCGCATCGACGAGGTGGTCGTCACGACCGACGGCGACGCCATCGCTGCCGAGGCCGTCGCCGCCGGTGCCGCCGTGGTCCGCCGTCCACCCGAGCTCGCCGGCGACGAGGCGTCCTCGGAGTCCGCGCTGCTGCACGTCCTCGACGCGATCAGCACGCCGCTGCCCGAGGTCCTCGTCTTCCTGCAGGCGACCTCGCCGTTCATCGACCCGGCCGACCTCGACGCGGCCGTCGCGCGCGTGGTCGACGGGCACGCCGACGCGGTGTTCGCCGCCGCTCCGTCACACGCGTTCCTGTGGCGGACCGCCCCGGACGGTACCGCGGTGGCGGTGAACCACGACGCTGCGACGAGGCCCCGTCGGCAGGACCGCGAGCCCGAGTACCGCGAGACCGGCGCCTTCTACGTGATGCGGACGGCGGGGTTCCTCGAGAACCGGCACCGGTTCCACGGCCGCGTCGAGCTGGCCGTCGTCGACGGTGCCGGCGCGATCGACATCGACGACGAGGCCGACCTGGCCCTCGCCGAAGCCCACGCCGAAGCCCCGACCCCGACCCCGACCCCGACAGCCACCACGACCCGAGACCCATCCCCGACGCGGGCCACCCCCGCACCGAACGGAGCACCATGACCGTCACCATCGGTACGTCCACGATCGGCGCGGGCCACCCCGCGTACCTCATCGGCGAGATCGGCCTCAACCACAACGGCGACGTCGACATCGCGAAGCAGCTCATCGACGTCGCTGCCGACGCGGGCCTGCAAGCCGTGAAGTTCCAGAAGCGCACCCCCGCGATCTCCACGCCGGAGCACATGAAGAACACCCCGCGCAGTACCCCGTGGGGCGACATGACCTACCTGGAGTACCGCTACCGCGTCGAGTTCGACCGCGACCAGTACATCGAGATCGGCGACCACGCGACCCTCCGGGGCCTCGACTGGTTCGCGTCGCCGTGGGACGAGCCGTCGGTCGACTTCCTCGAGGACCTCAACGTCGTCGCCTACAAGATCGCCTCGGCGTCCGTCACCGACCTCGGCATGCTCGCCGCCGTCGCCGCGACCGGCAAGCCCGTCATCCTGTCGACCGGCATGTCCACGCTCGAGCAGATCGACGCCGCCGTCGAGACCCTCGGCACCGACCATCTCGTCCTCATGCACGCGACGTCGACCTACCCGCTGCCGGCCGAGGAGGCGAACCTCCGCATGATCGACACCCTCGCCCACCGCTACGCGGGCGTCCCCGTCGGGTACTCCGGCCACGAGCCCGGCCTGCAGATCTCCATCGCCGCGGTCGCTCTCGGCGCCACGGCCGTCGAGCGCCACATCACGCTCGACCGCACGATGTGGGGCTCCGACCACGCCGCGTCGCTCGAGCCGCACGGCCTCAAGACGCTCGCCCGCGACATCCGCATCATCGAGACCGCCCTCGGCGACGGCGTGAAGAGGATCTTCCCCGGCGAGCAGGCACCGCTCGCGAAGCTGCGTCGCGTCGGCGCGTGACCGGCCCGGTCGACCGGACCGGTGCCCTGGACGGGCCGGGTGACGGTGGTGCGCCGACGGTCGGACTGGAGGCGCGCCTCCCGTCCGACGCGTCACCACGCGTCCGACGCGTGGTCGGCCTGGTCGACACCGACTCGTTCGCGAAGTGGGGCGCCCACCTGCTGGCGAGCGCCCCGGCGGACTGGGACCTGGAGCTGCGCACCGTGGCGACCCCGCGGTCGGCGAGTCCGAAGCAGCTGCGGTCGGCGTTCCGCGGGCTCGACCGGCGACTCGCCCACCTGCACCGCGAACCACCCGCGCCCAAGGACGTCGACGCCGTCGTCGAGGAGCTCCGACAGGACCCGCCGGACGCCGTCCTGGTGTCGTTGATCGGACCGGTGGCTGAACTCGTGATCGACGAGGTGCATCGGCGGATCCCGCACCGGCCGGTGCTGGTGTCGGGGCTGCCGGGGATCTCGTTCCCGTCGAAGTGGAAGGGCATCTTCTTCCGCGCCCGAGCCGACCTGTTCGTGCTCCACAGCCACCGTGAGGTCCGCGCGTACGAGGAGATGGCGCGCGAGGGCGGCGTCGAGCCGCACTTCGCGCTCGCAACGCTGCCGTTCGCGCGGCGTGCCGGATCGACCGGCAGCGCCGGCGCGACCGATCCTGTCGGCGGTGTCGGTGGGACGGTTCGCGACTCCGTCGTCTTCGCGGCGCAGCCGAGTGTGCCGTCCGAGCGGGCCGACCGGGCGCTCGTCGTGCGGTGGCTGGTCGAGACGGCGCGGGCGCATCCGGAGTGGCGCGTCGTCATCAAGACGCGCGCTGCTGCCGGCGAGCACCAGACGCACCGCGAGGAGCACCCCTACCCGGACCTGGTGCCCGCGGACGCGCCGACCAACCTCGTGGTGGAGAGCGGGCCGATGGCCGAACACCTCGACCGGGCGGTGGCACTCGTGACCATCAGCTCGACCGCGGTGCTCGAGGCGGCGGCACGGGGTGTCGCCGCGCTCACGCTGACCGACTTCGGCATCGGGCGGCACCTGATCAACGAGGTGTTCGTGGGGAGCGGCCTCGAGGGTGACGCCGTCGACCTGGTCGATGGACGGTTCGGGGTCGTCCGGCCGGAGTGGATGCGGGACAACTACTTCCACCCAGCTTCTGAGGACGACTGGCAGCACCGGCTCGTGGAGCTCATGGCCCGACGGGACGCCGGGGCCCTGGTGGACCGGGCGCCGGCGCGGCGGAGTCGCGGTGGGGTGCTGCGCCGTGCGTGGGAGCGGAAGAACGCCCTCGGCGGGGCGGATCGCAGCCCGCTCGGGCTGGTGGCGCTGGGCATCGGGGCGCCGATCCGGGGCGCGAAGCGTCTGGTGCGACGCGTGCGGGCGATGGTCGATCCGCCGGCACCCGTGGTGGTGGCGGCGCCGACGTCGCAGCGCGCGGGGGTCCGCGCCGCTGTGCCTGCGCCGGGGGCCGCCGCTGGCACGGCCGCGGCGCCTGCGGCTGCGACGGCTGCGGCGGCGGCGGCGGCGGCTTCGGCGGCCGCGGCGGCCGCGGCCGCGGCTGCGGCTCGTTCAGAGCGCCTTGGCCACCGCGAGCAGGAGCTGGTCACGGGTCGGGACGCCGGGTGAACGGAAGACCTCGGTGCCGTCGTCCTGCCGCACGATGATCGTGGGCGTGGACCGGATACCGAGGTCTTCCGCGTCGTCGGGGTGTGCCGCCACGTCGCGTTCGGTCACGGTGAGCCCCGGGACGAGCGCCGAGGCCTCGGCCGACACCCGGCGGGCGGCGGCGCACGGCGCACAGAAGGCGGACGTCCAGAGGTCGAGCTGCATGTGGTCCTGCAACGCGGCGGGTGGGGGTTCTACTCCCGGTCGAACTCGCCGCTGCGGTCGCCGCGGTCCTGCAGGTCGTCCACCGGGTCCGACTCCTCCGGCTCGTAGGTGAACTCGACCGAGATCTGGTCGAGGACCTGACGGGACTTGGTGGCGCGGTAGGTGAAGGCCGTCTGCAGGCCCTCGACGTCGGCGAACACCGTGACCTCGTCGTCCAGCGCGTCGCTCGTGGCGGTGCGGGTGTCGGTCGTGCCGTCGAAGGGGCCGCCGTGGAAGATCGCGGTGTACTCGTCGCCTTCGTGGATGGTGATGTCGCTCATGCCTCCCTTCTACCAGGCGGCGGCTGGTGCAGTCTGTTCAGGCCCGTCGCTGCTCGGCTGCACCGCCGTCGCTCTTCCGTTGCGCTTTGCATAGCACGGCTATATAGTTCAGCTATGGAAACACCGCGTGAGCAGACGATCGAGACCCTCCTCGTCTCCGTCAACCGCCTGATCCGCAGCGCCGTCCAGTCGACGGGCAACACCACGTCCGCCGCGGTCTGGCGCACGCTCGGCATCCTCGAGACCGACGAGCCCCTGCGACTCGGTGAACTGGCCACCGCCTCCCGTGTGGCGCAGCCCACGATGACCCGACTCGTCGCCGGCATGCTCGCCGATGGCCTGGTCAGCCGCAGCGTCGACCCGGACGACTCCCGCGGGCAGCTCATCGAACTCACCGAGGCCGGACGCGAACGACTCGCCTCCTGGCGCTCCACCCTCACCAGCACGGTCGGTCCGTTGTTCGCCGACCTGACCGACGACGACTGGGACGTCCTGCACCACGCGGCGAACCTGATCGCCCAGCGCACCCGGACAACCCCCAACGGAACGGAGATCCCCGCGTGAACGCCCACGCACCCGCCGGCCAGTCCGGCTCCATCCTCAAGCAGTCGTCCGCGGTCTGGGCGATCGCCTTCGCCTGCGTCGTCGCGTTCATGGGCATCGGCCTCGTCGACCCGATCCTCCCGGCGATCGCGGCGTCCCTCAAGGCGACCCCCGCGCAGACCGAACTGCTCTTCACGAGCTACCTCGCCGTCACCGGTGTCGCGATGTTCTTCACCAGCTGGGTCTCCAGCCGCATCGGCGCGAAGCGCACCCTGCTCATCGGACTCGCCCTGATCGTGGTCTTCTCGGTCCTGGCGGCGACGTCGAACAGCGTGTGGAGCATCATCGACTTCCGCGCCGGCTGGGGTCTCGGCAACGCGCTCTTCATCTCCACCGCGCTCGCGACCATCGTCGGGGCAGCGTCGGGCGGCACCGCCTCGGCGATCATCCTGTACGAGGCAGCGCTCGGCCTCGGCATCGCCGTCGGTCCCCTCGTCGGAGGTCTGCTCGGCTCGGTGAGCTGGCGCGGCCCGTTCTTCGGCGTCACGACCCTGATGGCCGTCGCGTTCATCGCCATCGTCGCCCTGCTGAAGACCGGCAGCCTCGAGAAGCCCACACCGACGAAGCTCTCCGCACCCTTCCGCGCCCTGACCCGTCCGGCGCTCGCAGCTCTCGCCGCGACCGCGCTGTTCTACAACATCGGCTTCTTCGTCCTGCTGGCGTACACCCCGTTCCCGCTCGGCTTCGGCGCGCTCGGCATCGGGTTCACGTTCTTCGGCTGGGGTGTCGGTCTCGCGATCACGTCGGTGTGGGTCGCCCCGATGCTCACCGCCCGTCTCCGGAGGACGACGGTGTTGAAGATCGCCCTGCCCCTGCTCGCGGTCGACCTGTTCGCCGCGGCCGTCGTCGTGCGCTCCCAGGTCGGCCTGATCATCTGCGTCGTCATCGGTGGCCTCGTGCTCGGCGTCCTGAACACCGTGCTCACCGAATGCGTCATGGAGGCCACCGACCTCCCCCGCTCGGTCGCCTCGAGCGCCTACTCCGCCGTCCGGTTCATCGGCGGCGCCATCGCCCCGCCCGTCGCGACCCTGCTCGCCGACGCGTACTCGCCCTCGGCGGCGTACGTCTTCGCGGGTGCGTCCGTCGCGGTCGCCTTCGTCGTGATCCTCTGCACCACGAGGGTCCTGCGTCGCGTCGACGACGGTGCCGAGCCGGAGCGTGTCGAGGCCGAGGCCATCACCGCCGGCGACATGGCTTAGCCGCCCGGGGGCCCGCGCTCTCATCTCACGCACGCCCCACTTCCCCACTTCCCCTCTTCCCCACGAACGGGCGAAATGCCGGAGTGTCCCCCTCGGGCACGCCGGCAGTTCGCGCGTCCGCGCGCTCGCGCGGCCTCTCTCCCCCTCACCCCTCACCCTCACCCGCGTGAGCGGGCGAAACATCCGGGTGCGTCCAGAAGGCGACCGCGGCATTTCGCCCGCTCGGCTGGGCGCGGGCGTGCCAAGGCGCGACCGCGGCGCCGCCGTGGGCGAGCGGGCGGAATACCGCGGTCCGTCCGCGGGGCGACCGCGGCATTTCGCCCGCTCGCGGTGACGACGCGGGGGCCGGCGGGATCGGTGCGGCAGGCGGGGTGGAAGCGACCGCCTGGAGGCGCGGGGTGCCCCGCCGGGGCGCGGTGGGCCTCCAGGCGGTCGCCTGCACCGCATGCGGCTCACGTGATCGACGAGCGGGCGGAACATCCGGGTGCGTCCGCAAGACGACCGCGGCATTTCGCCCGCTCGCGGATCGGACGCGCGGGACGGGTGACCGAGCACCGGCCACCGAGCCCGAGCACGGGTAGGCACAGGCGGGCACGGGTAGGCACAGGCGAGCACGGGCAGGCACAGGCGAGCACGGGCAGGCACGGGCAGGGCGGGCGCAGCGGCACGTACGGGAGGCACGCGGGGCGGGAATAGGATCGAGGACATGGCAACCGCGAATGACCGCCTCGTCTGGATCGACTGCGAGATGACCGGCCTCGACCTCGAGGTCGACGAACTCGTCGAGGTGGCCGTGGTCATCACCGACTTCGACCTCGAGCCCGTGCACCCCGGCTTCGACATCGTCATCAAGCCCGACCAGTCCGCGCTCGACAACATGAACGAGTTCGTGACGAACATGCACGTCACCTCGGGGCTCCTCGAGGAGATCCCGAACGGCGTGAGCCTGGCGGACGCCGAGTACCAGGTGCTCGAGTACATCCTCCAGCACGTCCCCGCCGAGGGCTCCGCACCCCTGGCCGGCAACACGATCGGCACCGACCGCGCATTCCTGTCGAAGTACATGCCGCGGGTCGACGGGCACCTGCACTACCGCAGCGTCGACGTGTCGAGCATCAAGGAGCTCTGCCGCCGCTGGTTCCCCCGCGTGTACTTCAACGCGCCGGAGAAGCACGGTGGGCACCGGGCCCTCGCGGACATCCTCGAGTCGATCCGCGAGCTCGAGTACTACCGCCGCGCCGGCTTCGTCGCCGAGCCCGGCCCGAGCACCGACGACGTGCGGGCCGTGCAGGCCGACGTCGTGGCGAAGTGGGAGTCACGGCTGGCGCAGCCTGCGGCCGAGTAGCGACACGGGTGGTCCGCACCCCGTCCCGCATGTACTACTATTGAGTGGTCGCGCCGGTCCGCCGGTTCGAACATGGTGGATATAGCTCAGTTGGTAGAGCGCCTGGTTGTGGTCTAGGAGGTCGCGGGTTCGAGACCCGTTATTCACCCCAGTCGAGGGAGAGTCCTGTTGCGTGTGACGCAACCGGGGCTCTCCCTCAGTGTTTGTCTGGGCACCTCCGGCGCCGTGCAGCTTCGCCGCGGGTGGTCAACCGCAGGTGCTCAGCCGCGAGGGCTCAGCCGCGGTTGGTCAGCCGCAGGTGCTCAGCCGCGGGTGGTCAGCGCGGTGTGGGACGATCCCTGCGTGATGGAGATGTCCGCCGACGCGTTCGAGCAACTCGTGACCGACGAACTCGACCTGCTGCCCGACGAGATGGTCGACGGGCTCGACAACGTGGTGTTCGTCGTCGAGGACGAGCCGGAGAACGGCGAAGAGCTGTTCGGCGTGTACGACGGCGTCGCGGCCACCGAGCGCGGGCAGTACGGCTTCGGCGAGCTGCCCGACCGCATCGTCGTGTTCCGGAAGCAGCACCTGGCCGAGTGCGACACGGTCGAGGAGCTCAAGGACGAGGTGCACACCACCCTCGTGCACGAGATCGGCCACTTCTACGGGATCGACGACGGGCGGCTGCACGAGCTCGGCTGGGCGTAGCGGTGAGTCTGAGCGCCGCGGCGCCCGGTGCCCGGGTTTCGGGCTCAGCGACATTCCTCGGGCCTACGGGCGCGAGAACTGTCGCTCACCGCGAAAACTCGCGCCCGTAGGCCCGAGGAATGTCGCTGAGCCCGAAACC